>JBBDJP010000006.1:0-68877 GCA_040879805.1 Candidatus Pacearchaeota archaeon | reverse complement strand
AATAATCCTGATTATTTTTATTCCAAAGTCGATCTTTAAGTTCTTCTGCAGATTCCTGAGTGAAAATTCTATCTACTTCTTCATCATGATGTTTTTTTGATATTATAACTTCTTCAAGGGACCATTGAGCGTTTCCAGAATCAATATAGCCAAAAAAATCCCATTTTGTCAATATAGGATTCCAGTTTATGGGGTCAGACTTAGGTTCTTCTTCTTTTGTAGAGCCATCCGTCCATCCATCAAGAGTTTCCGCCATGTGTCTATAAAAATCATCTGGAGAAACTCCGTGCTCTGATAAAGAATAAAGTCCTTCATCATAAGGAACTACCCTACCAAGAATTTTTTTGGAGCCATCTCTATTTTTTAATATATTTTCCAGATCTGATCTCTTGTAACTAACTGTCCTAATATAACTTTCAGGATTTCCAGTAGAATGATTTTCCATTCTAAATTGCATAAGAATTATGTCTGATAAATCCGAAAGTCTCTGTTCGGTTTTTTGTTTAGCCTCTCCAGATTGATTTAATTCCAGAGACATTATTTTTTGTATATATCCGTTAGCCTCTTCTGAAAAAACATATCCTTGTCTCGGCTCATCACTAAAGTTAAATGCTCTGAATTCTCCAGGTCTTTTAATTTCCTCCTCATTATCTTCCATGACAACATTAAACAACGCCTTAGGATGAATATATCCTTCAAATGATTCTTGTTTAGATCCACCATGATTATCTTCTATTGTGAATCCAAAATTATAATCTCCAAACTGATCATTATTTCCTTCAATTAATATATCATAATTTTTCCTTATACTTACGTTTGTTTTGCCATCATTAGATTGAGAACTTTTTATTACAGGTATATCTTCTGGATTTGGATCACTTATTCTATCTTTTAGGTTTTTTGTTATTTGTCCTTCTTCATTAAATTCAAAAGATTTTTTATTTAGTCCAGAAGAATTAAATTTGGGAGAATAATTAGGAACCTCTCTTCCATTCTGTTTCTCCAAATTATTTTTATTTGATAGCTCTAAATCAACAGGTTCTATTGTTGCAATGTAATCTCCTTTTGTTACACTATGATCTTCATAATTGAAGCTCCCTTCAAATTCGTTCGAAAATATCTTTTCTACTAAAGGTTCGCTTTCATTGTTTCTGAAAATCTTTAGAATGAAATCAGAAGCATTTCCAACCGAAGCAGAATATTTAAGATCAACAGGATGATCATTGTTTCCTACCAATCCAAAAGAAGTAACTATATCCTCCAATTTTATAGAAGCACTTGTTGTGTCACTACTTTTACCATTTTCATCAATTACCCATGCATAAACATTTTCCTCACCCGAATTTGTGAACACATAATTTTTCTCAATTGGTGAGCTGTTTGAAAATTTGTCTTCACCAATTTTTAAATTATATTCAACAATTCCAAATCCCTCAGGATGCTCTCCGTCCAATTCGAAATTTGTTCTGAAAGGAATTCTTCCGTTTGTTTCTCCTATATTTAATAGGGCTCTTGGTTTTCCAGGATCATGAACTACGACTGTTTCTGAATCAGAATTTTCTTTATCTCCAGAGTAAACAGAACATTCAACACCATAATTTCCAGAAATTTCAAAATTGTGTGAGATTTCAATAGGATTATCACTTTCAATAGAAATATTTTCTTTTTTAACTTTCAACATATACTTTCCGATATTTTCAACACCTTCAGGATGCTCTCCAGAACACATAAGTTCTACTTCAAGAGGAGAATATCCTTCAACAGGACTTACATTAACTATTGCACTTGGATTTGGAGTTTCTTTTTCTTCAGGACCTACAGGAGTATCTTTACAAGAAGAGAATAAAAGAGTCCCTACTAACAATCCATATTTTGCAAGATTTTTCAAACTTCCTAGAGAGTTTTTAACCATTTTAAACCACTAATTTAAGGTAATAATATTATAATTAACTTACTATTTAAATCTTTCTAATTGTTGTCACTAAAGAGTAGATTAAGTATTTTAAGACTTTGAAATTTCAAAATTTTAAGAAAATATTCTAAAAAGCAAGAAATTTATTATCGAAAGAATTAATCATAATAAAAACAACATACTTGCCCTTCTTCAGGAGGACTGTCAGAAGCTTCATCTCTTAATCTGGAGAACATTCCTTCTCTTTCAGGACATGAACCATCTGAAGTAGAATCAACCCACTCGCTATTTAGTCCTCCTTCACAAGTAAAATCAGATTCTTCTTCTTGAGTTTCACAAATTATTTCTGCACAACTTTCAACACCATAATTAGCATAATCAGGGTTTGTAGCAAGCTCATAACAAGTAGTTCTTAAATTTTCATCAACATTTCTTTGTACATTACAGAAAGAAGTTTTTTGTCCGCTATTACATGCAAATTCACATTGTTCAAGAATAGGTGAAGGTTCTTCAGATATATCTTCAACACCTAAATCGTCACTGGAAATTAAAATATAAACTACAGAAATAATTATTAAAGCAAAAATTATTGATATAGCCAATATGAGTTTTTTATGATGGTCCATTCTTTTTGTTCTCTTTTTAGGGTGTGTATTGTGGTGAGGATTATGAGTATTGTGGGACTTTTTGTAGTGTTTCATTATATGTCATCCTCTTTACGGCTAATATAGTGAAATTGCTTTTATAAACATTTTTATATTTCTTCAAAAGAGTTTAATCAATAATTTTATAAAAATACAATTAGTCTTATTTTAATGGATTATGATTCAAATAAGATAGAAAAAAAGTGGCAGAAACTTTGGGAGGAAAAAAAAGTTTTTGAAGCGTCTAAGAAATCTAAAAAAGAAAAATTTTATGTTTTAGAAATGTTTCCTTATCCTTCTGGTTCTGGCCTTCATATGGGCCATGCTCTTAATTTCACAATATCAGATATTTTTGCAAGATATAAAAGAATGAGAGGATTTAATGTACTTTATCCTATTGGTTACGATTCGTTAGGACTTCCTGCCGAAAACGCTGCAATAAAAGAAGGGACACATCCACAGGATTACACAAACAATTCTATTAAGAATTTCAGGAAACAACAGAAAGCTCTTGGTCTTAGTTATGATTATTCTACTCTTGTTAATACTGCGGACCCTGATTATTATAAGTGGGATCAGTGGATTTTTTTAAAGATGTACGAAAAAGGTTTAGCATATAAGAAAAAAGCACTTGTGAACTGGTGTCCTTCATGTAAGACTGTTTTAGCAAATGAACAATCTCAAGGAGGAGTTTGTGAAAGATGTGGTTCTGAGTTGGAAATAAAAGAGTTAGACCAGTGGTTTTTCAAAATTACAGATTATGCGGACGAACTTTTAGAAGGGCATAAAAAACTTGACTGGCCTGAAAGGACAATTGCAATGCAGAAAAACTGGATAGGAAAAAGTCATGGGACAGAAATTGATTTTGAATTATTTAATAAAGAGGATGAAAAATTTCCAATTTTCACAACTCGGCCAGATACATTATTTGGAGTAACTTTCATGGTTATTTCTGCTCAACATCCAAAACTAATGGAAATTGTAACTAAAGAGAAAAAAAAGGATGTTGAGAAATTTTTGAAAAAGATAAAGTCTGTTTCGGAAAAAGAAGCTGAAAAGATGGAGAAGGAAGGTGTTTTTACAGGGAGTTATACAATTAACCCTGCTAATGGAGAGAAAGTACCAATATGGGTTGGAAATTTTGTTGTGGCAGATTATGGAAGCGGAATGGTGATGGCTGTTCCAGCTCATGATCAAAGAGATTTTGAATTTGCAGAAAAATACAACATTCCAATAAAGGTCGTTGTTGAACCAAAGGATTATGATATTTATGAAAGGAATGGACAAATTCCAGAAGCTTACACAGAAGAAGGAACTCTTGTTAATTCAGGAGAATTTGATGGGATGGAAAGTGGAGAAGCAAGGAAAAAAATAACTGAATTTTTGATTAAAAAGAATCTTGCAAAGAAAGTGATCAAATATAGATTAAAAGATTGGCTTATATCAAGACAGAGATACTGGGGAACTCCAATACCTATTGTTTATTGTAATGAATGCGGAGAAGTTCCTCTTGATGAAAAGGACCTTCCCTTGACTCTCCCAAAAAAAGTAAAATTTGGAAAGGGAAATCCACTTGAAACAAACAAAAAATGGGTTGAAACAAAATGTCCCAAATGTTCAAAACCTGCAAAAAGAGAAACAGATACGATGGATACTTTTGTGAATTCTTCATGGTACTTTCTTAGATATTGCGACCCTAAAAATAAAGAAAAAATATTTGACAGCAAGAAAGTAGAAAAATGGTGTCCTGTCGATCTTTATGTCGGGGGGGCTGAACATGCTTGCATGCATCTAATTTATGCAAGATTTTATACAAAGTTCTTAAGAGATTTAGGACTGATTAAATTCAGTGAATTTGCAAAAAAACTTTTTCATCAAGGAATGCTCCACTCTGAAGATGGAAGGAAAATGAGTAAATCTTTAGGAAACACAATTGACCCTATGGAAACTATAAAAGAGTATAGTGCAGATTCTTTAAGATTGGCCCTTATGAGTTTTGCGGCACCTGACAAAGATACAAATTGGGATAAAAAGATAATGAAAGGAAGTTACAAATTTGTGAAAAAATTAGCAAATAATTTTGAAAAGATAAAGATAGGAAAAAACTCTGAAGATTTTGAGGTATTTTTAAATAAAACAATTAAAGGAGTGACAGAAAATATTGAAAATATTGAATATCGAAAAGCGGTAATAAAATTGAGAGAACTATTTGATAGAATATCTAAAGAAAAGGAAGTTTCTAAAAAAAGTCTTAGTGATTTTCTCAAAATGTTTTCTTTATTTTGCCCACATGTTTCGGAAGAATTAGGGAAAAAAATTGATAATAAAAAATTTATTTCAGTTAGCAAATGGCCAAGTGTAGATAAATCAAAATTAAAAAAGAAAAAGATTGAGATAGATTTGAATGAAAAAATTATAGGAGATTTGAAAAGTTATTTAGGAAAAGTAAAACCTGAAGAAAAAAACTTCAAAAAAGTTTATGTTTATTCTATTCCTTCAGAGGTGAATAGAATTGATGGAAAAAGAATATCTAAGGAAATTGGGGTAGAGGTAATGGTTTATTCTGTTGCAGATAAAGATAAATATGATCCTGAAAATATGTCGAAGAATGTCAAACCATCAATGCCAAGATTTTACATAGAGTAGATTTTATGAATCCCACAACTTTCTTAAACTACAGCTCCGTTTTTCATATATGGTAAAGAAAGTATCAAATTTTGCAGAAGATGCAGATAAAGAAACACTTAAACAATTTAAAGAATGTTATTCTGAACCCTATGTTGTAAAAGCTGCAATAATGCCAGATGCTCATTTAGGATATGTAGCACCGATTGGATCTGTTCTAATCACTAGAGATTATCTTGTTCCTGCATGGGTTGGTTATGATATTGGTTGTGGATTAACTGCAGTAAGATTACCCAAAAACATTCTGAGTCTTTTAAAAATGAATTCTTTAAAAATTTATGAAGAAGTAAAAAAGAGAGTTCCAATGGGACTTGGTCAAATTAATCGATCTGAAAGTAAATTAATGCAAAAGACAAAAGAAGAATATAAGAAAATCCTTTCTGATTTTGAAAAGAAACCTCATAATAAACAAGTTTTACAATTCCTTAAGTCGGGAAAAGCTATGAAAAATCTTGGAAGTCTTGGTTCTGGAAATCATTTTATTTCGTTAAATTCTGGTGAAAAAGGACACCCTTGGATAGTTATTCATTCTGGTTCTAGGTCTGTAGGTCACTGGGCTGCAAAGTTTTATATGAAAAAATCCTCAGGAAATAAAAAGAAATTTGAGGCTACACATCCCCTTAATATTGATTCCCAAGAAGGTAAAGAATATGAAAACTTACTTGAATTTGGAATGAAGTTTGCAAGGTTAAACCGTTCAGAAATTGTTTACCAAACAATTTCTGCTATAGAAAAAATATTAGAAAAAAAAATAAGATATGTTGTATGGGCCAATAGAAATCACAATCATGCTGTTGAAGAGAAAGGTTTTTTTGTTCATAGAAAAGGAGCTACTCCTGCTAAGAAAGGAGAGAAAGGAATTATTCCTGGAAATATGAGGGACGGAACTTTTTTGGTAGAAGGTAAGGGAAGTAAAGAATTTCTTTTTAGTTCATCCCATGGTGCAGGAAGGGTGTTAAGTAGGACTCAAGCTAAAGAAGAAATTAATGTTGAAAATTTCAAAGTTGAAATGGAAGAAAAAGGGATTGTGGGAAATTTTTCTCGAGATACTTTAGATGAGGCCCCCCAAGTATATAAAAATATCTTCAAAATTTTGGAACTACAAAAGAAATCAATAAAAATAATAAATCATTTGAATCCTTTTATTAATTGGCAAGGTGAAGGCAAACATAAAAAATTTAGACCATAATTATCAGTTTAATCCCAACAGTAAAGTTTCAGAACTCTAGGGTTATAATTATCAATGTCTGCAAATATTATTGAAGATTTAGAAAAAATATTTGAATCTTTTTCTTCAATAGAACAATCTTCTCCAGGATCACAAATTTTTCCCTCACATTCAAAAGAAATAGGTGTTGCATCAATTACTTTATTCTTTATAGAATTTGGAAATTGAACATCTTCCCATGAAACTTCTCCCCCTGTTTCAATTATTTCTCCCCTTATTGAATTATCCATTCGAATTTCCATCAGAATTGAAGATTGCATAATTTTTATTTCAGAAAAATCTTCCTCTGTATTTTCACCTCCTACTACAACAATAACTATGCCTGCAACTAATAGTATTGCTAGGAATGATTCTACTATTTTTATCCAACCTTTTTTATTTTTAATCATCTTATTTACCATGTTCCAATTCTTAAGTATCCAAGTTTTATTGAGCCATCTTCATCAATATATTTTACAAGAATCTTATCAAGATAAATACTTGTTTCAGGAAGATTTTCTTCTCCTACAATAATTGAAGTCCCATTACTATATATAAATCCTAAACTGAATTCATTTTCTTCAGATATATTTAATTCTGATTTGAAACTATTTGGATTATCTTCATATTCTTGCAGAATGTTTTCAATTTTTGGTTCAAATATGATTTTATCAGATTTTAATAATCCTATTTCATATCCAGTCCCTAAATCTAAACTGTCACAATCACTTAGACTTACACCAATTATTTCAAATTCATCAGAATGATAAATTCTAAAAAAAGTCTTGCCATTACTATTAATTCCAAGATCACTTGAAGATCCGGAGTTTCCTACAATCAAAGAAGAATCTTCAGAATCTTTTGCAACAACTCTTTTATCAATATCCACTTCATCTAGAAAATTGTTTAGTTCAACACAGCTATCGTCAAGAGTATTAAGTTTCACTGAGATTGTTTTTAATTCTATGGAAGCTTGGTCAAAGATTATTGTCTCTAACCCTTCAATGAAGTTACCCGTTTCTTGATTTGACAATGAAGGTTGAACAATCATATAAATAAAAAAAACAAACATGACAAACATAACAAAAGAGAGCATGATTCCTACATGAGATCCTTTTTTTTTATTTTTTAATTTCATATTATCCTCCGAATAAAATATTTGCTCCTGTAGAAACCATGAAAGCAATTAGTACAAGGATGAATGAGTGTTTAATACCTGTTTTAATATTTCCTTCAGAAAGCTTTCCAATTACTAATCCTGTAAAAAGACCTTGAACCATTAATAAATATAAAAATGCAGAAGAGATTTCTTCTTGATCTATAGGGGCCCCTCCAGATCCAAATATTCCTGCATCTGTTGTTCCTGTGTCAAGAGAGATGCCTCCAAGTAAAGGAATTATTTGGAATTGCAACACCAAGATAATGATAATAAAAACTGAAAAAATTATGTAACCCTGAACAACCAAGGTAGATATTGCAGCTTTTCTTTCTTTCTTTAATTTCTCAGCCATACTCACAGCTTCAGTAACTGCCTCCAAGATTTCTCCAATTTCTCCTCCACTTCTTTCTGCCTGACTTATTAAAGTCAAAGATCTTGAAATTGTTTTGTTGCTTATATCCTTTGAAAAAGTTCTAAGAGCTTTATTTAAAGGAATTCCCATATAAATTTGATTAGCTAGTTTTTTAACATGCTTACTAAGAACTCCGTATGGTTTGTCTTTAACGTTGATTATACTTTTGTTTATTGGAGTTCCCGTTTTTACACTTTCTACAAGGTTTCTTGAAAATTCTAAGAACATATCTTCTTTTTCAGCATTTTCTTTAGTTTCTTTAATTGCTGAAAATACAAAAGGAGCAGCCCCAATTAATATTCCAACACCCATGACAAGGAAAGAAAATCTATCGCCTACGAAAAATGAAGATCCAATAAGAGCTAATGAAATTATGATCCAAATTCCATGAGTTTTTTTAAACTTCATTTGCTTTCAGGTTGTCTTAGCTGTAAAAATGCCAAGAACATTATATTTATTAGAGTGACTGATAAAATCATAATCAAAGAAATTGTCCCTGGACTTAGAGCTATTCCAAGACCACTTATACTCATCATCATTAATAAAAGCATAAGCACCATTGGTGCTGCAATAACAACGCTAATATAAATATCCATAAAAGTTTCTGCAGCTTTTCCTTGTTTTTCCATTTCAAGCCTATATTCAAAGAGAAGGCTTTGAGACCTTTTATCAAAGAAAACAGGAAGATTTCCTCCAGAAGTTATAGTTGTTGCAAGTCCGTTAAATAGTTCAGCAAGTTTTCTACTGGGACTATTAAAAGCCCTATTTCTTAGCGCGGTGACAAGGTCATATCCATAAATATTTATCTCATTTTGAAGCTTAATAAGTTCCTTACTAAGAAAAGGGTATTCACCTGTTGAAACAAGGATACCAAAAATTTTGCTTGGTTCAATCATAGAGTTAGATATTGCAGACATATGTATTGTTGCAAAAGGAAGCTCAGTCTCAATTTTTCTTTCCAGAGATTTTCTTTCCAGAGATGGATAAGAATAGGTAATTAAGAAAGTTATTAAAGGAACTGCGAAGAGTATCCAAAAGAATTTAAGAAATCTTCCCCCAAAACTTTCATCTACTCCTATTATGAATGGTGGAGAAAAGGTTATTGTAAAAAATGAAAAAAATGCTACCAAGAATATTGATGTGATTAGGGATAGAAGTGTAGAAAAGAAAATCATTGAAATATATGCTGCAGGAACAAAATCAATATTCCCTTTAATCAAATTTCTTCTCAAATCCTCAAACATATTTTTTTTTATAAATGAAGAAGAAAGCTTGTAGAAATATTTACTAGACACTTTCACAAAACCACTAGGCCTTTTCTTTTTCTTCTTGACAACTTTTTCCTCTTTATTTTTTAAACGAGTCACAGAAAGTTGTTCCATATCTGTAAGACTATTATCTTCTTTTTTGTTTAGATTATTTTGACCTGTTTGAATAGAATTTTGTTGCAAAGGTTGGAACTGGGGAGTATTTTTTGAAAGAGTTTTTACATCTTCAGATACATTATTTTCATTCCCAGAGTTTTGAGAAAGTGATTTTGTCAGTGAAACTTCTTCTACGTGATTTAACACATTATTACTTGCTTTTTTCAAATTTTCGATTAAAGGATTTAATTGAGATTCAATCATTCTTCGTTCTTTTCCGCTTCCAGAATTTTTTAAGTGACTCATAAAAGACTCAATTTCTCCTATTATCTTCTTTTCGAGAGAAATTTCTTTCCCAAGATTTTCAACAGAGATTATATTTTCTGCCATTTAAGAATTCACCCTACTCAAGATTTCTTTTTGTGTTTTGATAAGCTCACCCTTTATTTTATTAAATTTTTCAACATCTTTTTTTTCATAAGAATCTTTTAATTTTAAATAAAATTCTTCTAATGTTGAAACAAGTTGCCTTATACCAGAGATATCTTCCTCTTTTATCATAATCTTAAAAGATAATCTTTGTTATTAAATTTTTCTTTTTGAAGATAAAATGTTATTATGGATCACTCTATCCCTAATTTTTTAAGGACTTCTTCAGGTTTTTTATAATATTGAGTAATTAAGTCTTGGAATTTTTGGAATTCATAGATTTTTTGTTCATGTGCCTTGTAAATTATCTGAGATCTTCTTCTGAATTCAGTTTGTAGTTCTTCCATTGTTAATCCAAATCTTTTAGAAATTTTCTCAAAAATTTTGCTATTTTTTTTAAAGTAAAATTGATCTTCATTAGGATTCCATACAAAAGGAGTATTTGTCATGGCAATTCCCTCATTTGTTATATTTATTATTTCAACAATTTCTTTAACCTTTCTAGTTTCTTGATTTTTAACTCTGGCGTGAGTCATGATACAAACACAGTCAAGAACATTTAACAAAGTTGGAGATAGCTCAATTGGAGGAGTTTCAAGTCTTTTTATAACAGTGTCTACAGAGTCTGCGTGCATTGTACTTACAGAAGAGTGTCCTGAAGCCATTCCCTGGAAGAGAACATAAGCTTCCTTTCCACGAACTTCTCCTACAATAACATAATCAGGATTCTGTCTGAATGAGCTTTTAAGAAGTGCGAATAAATCAATTTCTCCAACATTTCCAGTCCCAATTGCCCCACGAACAACGCTCGGAAGCCAGTTTTCTCTTGGAAGATTAATTTCTCGAGTATCTTCAATTGAAACAACTCTTGCTTCAGGCGGTATAAAAAATCCAATAGCATTAAGTAAAGTGGTTTTTCCAGAAGAGGTTCCGCCAGTTATTAAGATGTTCATATCATATTGAATAAGGATCCATAAATATGCTAACATTTCGGGACTTAGAGTTCTGAAAGAGATTAATTGTGGAGGGGTCCAAGGAGTTTTTGTGAACTTTCTTATAGTAAATGTAGGTCCTTTAGAAGTTATATCTTTAGTGTAAGTTGCATTTACTCGACTTCCATCAGGTAAACTTCCATCAAGGATAGGAGATGCGTAAGAAATGTGCTTTCCAGACCGTTGAGCTAGCTTTTCAACAAAACTTTCAAGACGGTCCATGTCTTGAAAAACAAGATTTGTTTTTAGGTTTCTGAAAACACGGTGAACAACATAAACTGGGCCTCCAGCACCATTACATTCAATATCTTCCACAAAATAATCTCTAAGTAAAGGATCTATTTCATTAAATCCAAGGAAATCCCTAACAAGATAATAGTATATTTTTTTGTAAGTTTCATAAGACATATTTATTCCAAGTTCAAAAGCAATTATCTTAAACCTTTTATCTATATATTCTAAGAGTTTTTCTATATCTTTTTCAACAACAGTATCAAAATCAATCATATCCCTCATTGCAGTAAGAATTTGCTCCCTATAAGCTACCTCAGCTTCGTTAAGTTTTGGTTCTTCTATTTCACAGACAACTTCATATATTTTAGGATCCCAATAAATGTGTATATAAGCATAGGGAGCAATTACACAATATCTAACATCAATCTTAGTTTTATCTTTAACTTTTTTTAAAGGAGGAATTTGTGGAGAGAAATTTATGGGCACTCTTGGGTAATCTTGTATTGTTTGTTTAGCCATTTTTATCTTTTTTATTTAATCTACTACATTCAGATTAATAATAGTTTTGTTTTGATCATCTTTTCCATTATTTGCTATAAGTATGCTGTAAGGGGTTGGAGATTGAGAGATTCTTTTAGAGGTTTCTTTTCCATCAAAAGTTATATTATATCTTTCAGTGTAGTTTATTTTAAGAGTAACCATGCTTATTCCAGATACTTCTTCAGTAGTAATTATCACATTCCCATCAATTATATCCTCTCCAGGTTCACTGTATTCGTGTCTACTCTCAATTTCAAAGAAGAGAGTATTATTTTCACCATCTATGTTAAATGAACCTTTATTAATTCCAAGACCTATGACTCTCTGGTTTCCAGGCTCTCCTATTGTGTTAATTATAAAATCAATTTCCTTTAAAGCATCTATAGATCTCTCAATAAATCCTTTATCCTGAATTTCTTCTATTTCAGGTTTTACAAAAGCTAGAACAAGGCCTATTAAAGCAAAGGCTATAAGAGTATAGATTATTGTTTCTATCCAAATTTGCCCTTTTTTATTTTTCAAAAAAATCACCTTTTTCTTTTTCATTATCATAATGATTACTATAAACTTAAACAGAATGTGTTTTAATATTTTTCTTTTTAGTTCAGAGATGAGCAAGATTCAAATTCTGTAATAGTATCTGATACTTCACATTGAATCCCGTCAATTTTTGGTGCTATTCTTATCGTATCTGGAGATTCTTCAAAACCCGCACTTCCAAGATCAAATATATATGTAAGACCTGAATTTTTTCCAGGAGCAGAAACTTCTCCTCCACTATACATTCTCAAATTTTCTATAGAAGAACTTTCCTCTTCAAGTTCAAAATTTATGCTACTCCCTTCAATTGAGATTGCCACCAAAATTCCATCTAAATCAACTTCCTTAACATTTATTGAAAAATGCAATTCTTTTCCAGAAGAATTATAACATGTAAATCTTTGGTTAAGTTTAACTTCTTCAAAAGATCCAAAACATGCACTCGCTCCTTCTGTTTCGCTTTGGACAATATTATTTATTATTCCCCAAACAATTGCTACAATAAAAAGAGTTAAGGCAATTAAAAGAACAGTTCCTATGACTACAGAAAGACCTTTTGTATTTTTAATTTTTAAAACATAAGGTTTTTTGTTTACCATTTCTTAACCAGGAATTTAGATTGAAACCTCTTTTCCATGTCTTTCTTCACAAACATGTGGTTTTTCACCACTTTCAGAAGTTCCCATTAAGACAGGTATTGCAAACACTTCATCTGCTTCAGAAAATTCCTCACTTAGATCTCCAGAGAAACTTTCTCCTTGTCGCAAACCAAGCGTAGACCAGTCATCAGATAACTCGGAGAGACTTTTAGTTCTATGGTCTCTTCCTTCAGAGATTTCCAAATTAATATTATTTATTGGGACATTTCCAGTATTAGAAATGGAAAAAATTCCTGAAGAAGAATAACTCACTAAAAATTCAACATCTTCACAAACCAATTGTATATTTTGACCTCCAAATTTTGTTACTGCTTCCTCAGTAAGACTTCTAAACCACAAAAATATTATTAGACCTATGATAACTACAATCGCTACCAAAAGAACTGTGGCTATGATTGGAGAAACCCCTTTTTTTGAATTTTTTATTTTTCTCATTTTCACTTTTTTATTAGTTTTATTAAATTTATAAAACTTAACATTTACGATTAATTCTCATATTAGACTATTTCTACAGATGTTGTTCTTCTTGATCTTCCACAGCTGACAAGTCTTGAAACTCCATCGTGTTCTTGTTGTCTTGTAGGTGTAATACTTAATAGATAAGGAGTTCCTATTCCTGAACCAGATAGATCAAAAATATGTAATTCTTGTCCTCCAGGACTAAATGGATTTTCTTGTCCCCCCCTAAAGAAGATTGCTCCACTAGAATTTATGGGATTTCCAGAAGATTCCCCTGAATCTAGTTCATCTGAAATATCTATTGTGGGAAGTTCTTCTTCAGATTCATTTGTAATATGGATAAAATATCCCACAATATTAAATCTTCCATTATTTCTTAATCTTACTTTAAGTTCAGAATTACTTGAATTAAGTGTTGCCTCACTAATTAAGATAGATGTTCCCTCAGGACATTGTAAATTTTCAGCAGGAACGAATGTTTCAAGCCATTGAAAAACTATTGCACCAATTATGATCGCAAAAACCACAAGAAGTATATAAGCTATCATAGGACTTATTCCTTTCTTATCAAGATATATTTTATTTTTTTGTTTATTCATTTTATCCAGAGATTATATATTCATTTCCAGAAACTCTTTCTGCTAGAACAAAATTAAAGTTCCTTTCAGTATTTAAATTAAAATCATATTTTATTTCTTCAATTTCTAATGAAATTTCTTCACCACTAGGATTAATACTTCCTAAAAATTGCCCTTTTTCAGATGTAACTCCAACACTATTTTCTCCAGATATTAGTGTAATTGTTTTATCAACATTTTGAACTCCTTTGAGAGTCATATTAGAATTACTTCCAAATAAAAAATAGATATCCATATCTGAACCATAATATTCTATATACTTTTGTGTAAAATCTAACATCGTATTATGAAAACTTTCAAAGTTTTGTCCTTGATTTAAACTATAATCTAAAACATTTGCACTTTCTATTTTTATTTCTTCTTCTAGATTGTTAATATTTTCAGAAGATCCTCTCTCAAGGTAGTTAGAAACAGCTACAATGCCTATAATTAAAACTCCTAAAATGATAGCTGAGATTAGATAATACTGACCTCTTTTTTCAATAAGGAGATTTCTAATCTTAACCTCTTTTTTCATAGATAGAATTAGAAAAAGTATTTTATTAATGTTTGGTGTTCCCTTCAAAAATTAAAATATGTAGACCCGGAAGTTTGCTTAAGAATCCCAAAAAAGTGACCCTTATTCTTCCTCAGTTCTGCGACCCGCTAAGCACCTTAACAAATGTTTAGGGCTGCTCCGATCAAGGCCTGACCCGTTTCGCATCTGCAAGATCGAAGCGGACAAAACGTCAACGTCCGAACAAGGACTTTTCAGTTCATCCATCACGCCCTTCCTTGCAGTCTGCCATGAAGTCCGTTTGCAAGCAGCGGAGGACTATCCCGCCAACCTGGTCTACATAAATAAGGATAAAAAAGAGTATTTAAGGGTTTTTGTTGGGGTGAAGAAGGATTTAACCATTCTTCCAAGAAACTAACCCCCCTTCAGCATCTCGCAAAAACAAACTACCACCTGAATCAGATAGATCTAAATCAAACTCACGGCCTTCATCAATTCCAAGAGTTCCATTTAAAACAACCTTATCTCGGCCTTCACTTTTTATTTCCCAACCATTAATATTACAACTAAAGCCACATTGATTTATGATTCTATCTCCATTAATTTCAATACACTCTGAGCAAATATGTTCGGATGGTTTACATAAATTAATTTCTTTTTCCAAACAAGAATTCCATGCAATTTCCAGATCATCAGAATACTTATCTCTACCATCAAAAAAATAATAATTTGCCAACCCGTTTTCAACCATTTTGATGTTTATGTTTTCTCCCTTGTAGTGAAGGTATCCCAAACTTCTGTAATATTTATCTTGTTTTTGTCCTACAAATTCCAACTGGATTGTTTCATTAAAAATAAGTTCTTCTAAAAAGTTTTTAGCTTCATTAAAATAAGGTTCGCCTCTTTCAGGAGAATTAATCCCTAATAATCTTATGCTAGTACCATTACTCTCAATTGTATCTCCATCAATGATTCTATCAACAGAAATAATTTCTGTTTGCGCATTTTCAAGAAAATTTTCCAAAGCATTATCTAGAGAATTATAATTTAAAATAAACAAAATGAAAATAAGAGAAACAATAAGAATCAAGTCTTTTTTGTTTCCTCTGTTTATATCCATAAGGTTTTAAGGAAAAAAGATATTAAAAATTTAATTAATATTCCAAATATCTTGAAAGATATACTGTCACAATGGCGATCAAGACAGCCAAAATAATAAGAACCATCCAAATCAAGGTATTCTCATTAAAAAAGCTTTTTTCTTCACCAGTCAAATCAATAGGATCATCATAAATTCTTGGAGTAAAATCATCTTCATCTTCAAAAATTATTGGACCTTCTTTTTCTTGAGTAGATTTCTTCCTTTTAGGTTTTTCATCATCCTCAAAAACATCAAACACCGTTACATTAAAACTTTGATCATCCACATCCTCTCCGTCCGAAACCATAACTCTTACACTAAACTCAGTATTTTCTTCAACTTCAGGAGCAGTCCCAGAAATCAAACCAGTTTCAGAATCTATTGATAACCATGAAGGATTTTCAGTTAAAGAGTATGTCAATACATCCCCATCTTCATCTTCAGCAATAATTTGATACTCATAAAATTCACTTTCATTAATCTCAGTTAAAGGATTAGAAGTAATTTCCGGAGCATTATTTTCATCAACATTTTCAGAATTCACAGTTATTGAAACTGTTGCAACATTACTATAATCTTCACCATCATTTGTTCTAAATGTGAATGTGTCAGGACCTGAAAAATCTGTATCAGGAGTGTATGTCACAGTTCCTTCATTAGAATCAAAACTAGATAAGGATCCATCATTAGGGCCCTCAACTATTTCAAAAACCAATACATCCCCATCTTCATCAGTAGCTTCAAGAGCAATGGTTACAGCTGTTTCAAAGTCTGTTACAACACTTAAATTTTCGGAAACAGGAACATTGTTTTCAGATGTTTCAGTATCAAGAACATCAATTGTGAATGTTTGTGTTGTTGAATCTTTTCCATCTGAAACTTCTACAGTCACAATAAACTGATAATCTTCATCAACTTCAGGAGCAGTCCCAGAAATCAAACCAGTTTCAGAATCTATTGATAACCATGAAGGATTTTCAGTTAAAGAGTATGTCAATACATCCCCATCTTCATCAGTAGCTGTGACTTTGTAACTATATATTTGGCCTTCATTAACTTCAGAAGGTGCAGTTGACAATATGATTGGAACATTGTTTTCAGGTGTTGTTTCTCTAACAGTTAAGTAAAGTTCAGAAGTATCTGTATCTCCACCCTCAGCAACCACTGTTGAAATAAGAGTGTATTCCCCTGGAGATGGATAAATAGCAGGTCCAACAACGATATAATTGGAATATGAATCACTTGTAGTAGTTACATTAAGTATTTCAGCAATAACATCTCCTGAATTATTTAAAAGTTCTAGAGTTATATCCATGCTTGGTTCAAAAATTGAATCTGCACTTATTATAATTCCTTCTCCTTCACCATAGTTTATTGAGAATGAATCTTCTGTTGTTGATTCAAAGAAAAGGCTTGTAGTAACACTAGCTGCACTGACAATTGAGATAAAGAAGATAACCATTAAAGGAATAATTAATAATTTTGATTTCATTTAAATCTGTACCTCATATTTAATCTTCCACCTTGTTTTTCTCCAACTTTATTGAAAGAAGCCCCAATTGAGAATTTTCCTAAATTAAATTCTAAACCTGTTCCAAAAGTCAAAACTCCCTTAAATTCTTCGTTTTCTTTAGTATTTGTTATAACAGATTCTTCTCCAAGAGGTTCCATATTTCTTTCAAATTTTATTGTACTTTTTCCTTCAAGGTTTTCATTTTTTTTAACAAGACCAAATCCGGCTCTAGAAGGAAGACTTATTTTTTCTCCTAATTTGAAGGTTATTCCGCCACCAAAATCGGCAACAATATTTTCTTTAATATCTGTTATTATTTCATCTGTTCTTTCTTTATATGTTCCTGGACCAATAAGTTGTTTTTCTCTTTCTGTAATTTCGCTAGAATTTTGAGAATGAATTGCATCTCCTCTTAAAGCATAATGGTCTGCATAGATTTCTGCACTTATGTTTCTTGTAACTGGAATATCTACAAAAGCCCCATAAACAAATTCATTATTGGTTCCAAATGAAGCTTCAAGACCTAATTTAGAATTTAACCTTTTCTCCCGTTCTTTTTTCAATTTTGTCTCTTTTAGAACTTCTTTTTTCTCTGATTCTGTAACTTTTTCTTCAAGAATATCTTTAGATTTTTCTTTATCTTTTGAAGTTGATTTTTCCACAGTATCTTTAGGAACTTCATAAAGATTTTCATTACCAATTTCTTTCAAAATGTCCTCAATTACATCATATTGAATATTTTCTACTCCAGAAATATCATATTCATCTGAATTTTTTTGAATATCTATAAATCTAATAACTCCTTCTTCTGAGTTGTAAGCATGAACTCCATAAACTCCTGATTTAACATTTTCTAATTCATCATGATTTATAATTCCGTCTGAAACAACCTTTTCAAGATTGCTTAAACTTGTACTGTCAAAATTAGCTTTTTCATATAAGTTTTCAAATCTTCTTTTAAGGACAGAATCTAAAGAATCGTTTTTTATAATATCTTTTAGTTTTTTAGGATCAATAATACCATAATTTACACCTTCTGATGAATTTAGTTTTTCGTTAAAATCATAATATTCTCCTTCTGAAAGATTAAGAGGAGTATAATCTGAAACTAAGAATAAACTTTTTCCAGTAACAGTTAAATCTTCTTGAGAGTAAATTTTTAGGTCTTTCATAAGAGAATCAGTTTTTTGTGCATTAGCATAATTTGTATTGAATATGGATGCTAACGAAATTCCTGCAGCAATCAATCCAGTCTTAATGAAATTTTTCATACTATAAAGGAAGTTTTTCACTTTATAAAGATTATTGTTCTGTAGTAATTCTAAAATAGTTATATTATATATTCATTTCAAAATAATAAAAAAATGAATATTTTTACCAAAAAGAATAAAGAAAAATAATTTTTAAGAATATTAGTGTAGGAGGAAAAGATACCGAAGTATCCTCATCAACCGAAGTTGACCCCCCCTACAATATATTTAATAGTTTTCTTACTTTTAAACCTTTCGGAGAGGGATTTTCACTAGAAAGTAACATGAAGGGGGCAGGATTCGAACCTGCGTAAGGTACAAGACCACTGGATCTTAAGTCCAGCCCGTTTGACCACTCCGGCACCCCCTCATCAAATCTACTTTTTTTGTATTTTAACTCCAAGCTCTTCCAATCTTTTCAGATGTGCTTGCATAATTTTCTCAACATTCTGAATCATTTTAAACAATTCATTTCTCTCGTTAACCAAGGTATTAAGAGCCCCTTGGTGGAAACCAATTTCAGATTCTTTAGACATCGGTTGAGATCCTTGTTCTTTTTCAAGAGCCTTTTCCAAGTTATCCTTTTTAACATCTGCCATAAATCACTTAAAAAATCCCATCTTAAATAGTTTCTCCTTTTGATTTTCATATATTTTCAAAATCTTTATTAACTATCTATTCATAACTTGGATAATGAAAGAAGTGGTGGCAAAAGTTGTTATGAAGGCCCTGAAGGAAAAGGGAATTGAAATTAGTAAAAAAGAAGTAATTGATTTAATTGAAATTCCTCCCAACCCTGAATTTGGAGATTATGCATTTCCTTGCTTTGCTTTTTCAGAAAAACTCAAAGACAATTCTTCTCAAATTGCAATTGAAATTAGGCAGAAGATTGGAAATTTTCCAGAAACCGATTTTGAAGATATTCAGACAGAAGGTCCTTACATAAACTTTTTTGTTAATAGGAAAAGCCTTGCTCGGCAAATTGTTTGGGATGCCATAATGAAAAAGAAAGACTACGGAAAGATAAAACCAAAGAAGAAGAAAAAAACAATGGTTGAATTTTGTTCACCTAATACTAACAAACCATTACATTTAGGTCATTTAAGGAATATGGCAATTGGTGAAAGTATATCAAGAATTTTAGAGTTCTGTGGGGAAAAAGTAATTAGAGCAAACTTGGATAATGACAGGGGAATACACATATGTAAGTCTATGCTTGCATATAAAAAATGGGGAAAAGAAAAAACTCCTGATGACAAGAAAATAAAACCAGATCATTTTGTAGGACATTTTTATACATTATTTAATAAGAAAAAAACAAAAAAACTAGAGAAGGAAGCTCAAGAAATGTTGAAAAAGTGGGAAGATGGAGATAAGGAAACATTAATGATATGGAGACTTATGAATAACTGGGCTCTTAAAGGTTTCAAAGAAACTTACAAGAAGTTTGGAATTAAACATGATGTTGATTTTTTTGAAAGTAAAATTTATGGTAAAGGAAAAGAGATTATATTAGAGGGTGTTGATAAAGGCTTGTTTGAAAAAACAAAAAAAGGTGAAGTAAAAATAAATTTAGAAGATGAAGGATTGGGAGAAAAAATTCTTTTAAGAAGTGATGGAACTTCACTTTACATAACTCAAGATATTGCCTTAGCAAAATTAAAGTTTGATAAATATGATCTTGACAAATCTCTTTATGTAACTGGAAATGAGCAAGAGTACCATTTTAAGGTTTTATTTTCTGTTTTAGAGAAGATGGGATTTGACAAAGAGATGGCAAATATTTCATATGGGATGGTGAATCTTCCTTCAGGTAAAATGAAAAGTCGTGAAGGGACTGTTGTTGATGCAGATGATTTAATTGAAAAAATAAGAGTCATGGCTGAAAAAGAGATTTCCAAGAGAGAGAAAATCTCAAAATCTGAACTTAAAAAGAGAAGCCTTATTGTAGCTTTAGCTGCGATAAAATACATGCTGCTTAAAGTTGATATAAATAAAAATATACTTTTTAATCCCAAAGAGTCTGTTTCATTTGAAGGAGATACAGGACCTTATATTCTCTATAGCTATGCAAGAGCTAGTTCAATTATGAAAAACGCTCCCAAAGAAAAGAAATTCGAAGTTCCTGAATTAGAAGATAAGGAAGTTGAGCTTATAAAGAAACTTTCATTCTTTCCAGAAGTCGTTTTAAATGCGTCTAAAAATTTAAATCCTGCATTAATTGCTAATTATTCATTTCAACTAGCACAGACTTTTAATGAATTTTATCATATGTGTAGAGTTATTGGATCTGACGAGGAATCTTTTAGATTGACTCTGGTTGAATCCTTCAGACAAGTTTTGAAAAACTCATTAAATTTATTAGGGATTGAAGTTCTTGAAGAAATGTGAAATTGACATCAAATTTTTTAAACCCCTTTTTCCAGAAGTCCTTATGAGTAAACTAGTTTTTGATAATTTAGGAAGATTTGTTGGCGTAAAAAAAGAGGATGGAAATGATGAAGATAATTTTGAGGATTTAAAATATCCAGAAAGAAAGCTTCAAACATCAGATTCTTTATCTTTTTTAAGACCCGAAAAAGGAGATTCCCCTAAAATGGAAAATATTTTTGAAAAAAGTTATTGGAGCCTTTATGAAAATACTTCTTTTTTAAAACCATTAAAATTCTCAAATGGAAAGACACAAGAAGATATTGTAAAAGAAATATATTCTTTAATTGAAGAAGGAAATAAAATTATTTTTTTACATGGGGCTTGTGGAACTGGAAAGAGTGCAATAGCATTGAATGTTGCACGCCTTGTTGGAAAATCTTCAATAGTTGTTCCTGTGAAAACTCTTCAAACTCAATATGAGAAAGATTATTCTGGAAAAATGTATGTTGTAAAACCCTCAGGAAATAAAATGAAAATAGCAATGATAACGGGGAGGGAGAATCATGATTCAATAATAAGGCCAGGAGTTTCTTGTGCAGATCCAACACTTCCAGATACAATAAAAATAACTGAAAGAAACTCAAAGCAGATTAGGGGTTATTATCAGGAAAATCCATTTATTCAAAGCAAAGATTTTGGAGATATAAGTAAATTAAGAAGAATTTCAATAGCTCCTGCAAATCCTCATTGGAGCCCCATAATTAGGTCAGATTATGAAATAAAACATTTAACAGATTCGAAAAAATATGAGTATGTTGGATGCGATAAAAAAAAATATGTTTTTTATCATAGGAAGCCCGGATGTTCATATTATGATCAGTATCTTTCTTACAAAAAATCAGATGCAATAATTTTTAATTCTGCAAAGTACAATTCCGAAATAGCCATAGGGAGAAAACCACTTACTGAAGTAGACATAATTGATGAGGCAGATATATTTCTTGATAGTTTCTTTGAGCAATCAGATTTAAATTTATCCTGGCTTGCAAAATCATTAGTTTCATTAGGTGTGGAAAAATCTTCTGAGGAAGCAGTTAATGATATTATTAGGTTAATAAGTCTTGAAGAAAAAAATAAAAGAGCGATAGGAGTAGATGAGTCTAAAATTTTCAAAATCGAAGAAACAAACTTAAAAAAAATATTTACAATATTAAATTCTAATTTGGAACTTCAAGCAGAAATATCTCTTGATGAATTAAATTATGCAAATAAAGCTCTTGAAGTTGCTAGAAACTTTTCAGAAGATTCTGAAGGGGTTTATTTAACTTATAGGAAAGAGGATGAAAATTTGTTTGTTAAGATTGTTAGCACAAATCTCTCTTATAAAATAAAAGATCTTTTATCAAAAACAAAAACTCTTGTTTTAATGACAGGAACATTACATTCAAAAAAAGTGCTAGAACATATTTTTAAGATTAAAGATTACAAGGTTGTTGAAGCTGAGATGATGCACCCTGGAAATATTGAGATCATAAAAACAGGGAAGGAAATAGATTGTAGGTATTCAAATTTTATTTCGGGAAGATATTCAAGAGAAGATTATTTAGAATCTTTATCAGAGTGTGTTGAAAGATCTGTAGATCCTACACTTATCCATGTTCAAGCATTTAATGATCTTCCTTCTATAGATGAAAGAAAAAAATTTATACTTCACAATCTTATTTCTAAAGAAGATTTAATACATAATCAGAGACAAGATAAATTTGGAAGAGAGATAGAGAATTTTAAAAAAGGAAAGTTTCCAAATTTATTTTCAACAAAATGTGGAAGAGGAGTTGATTTTCCTGGAGAAATTTGTAACTCAATAATTTTTACAAAATTTCCAAACCCAAATGTAAAAGACATATTTTGGAAAGTTATTAAACAAACTCATCCAGAATATTATTGGGAATTTTATAAAGATAAAGCAAAAAGAGAATTTTTGCAAAAAGTATATCGTGCATTAAGGTCAAAAGAAGATCATGTTTTTATCCTTTCACCAGATTCAAGAGTTTTAGATGAAGTTAGAGCACTACAGATTAAAAATAAATAATCAAAACTTATTTAAATGTAATTATTTTATTATATAAACTAAAGGAGGTGAAAATGGTTCAAACAAAACATATGAATGAGAATTCTTTTGCTAAATTTTTGAAAGAATTCAATGTGGCTGGTGAACTTGTTAGAGCAAGACAGGATGAGAAACAAGGTCTTTTGAATGAATTTGATCAAGAAAGTAAAAGGTTTTTCTTTGGAAAAATTTCTGAAAGAGCACTTGCGTCTTCTGTTAAAAAAACGAACAAAGAACTTAAGAGGCTTGATAAAGACATAAGAAATAATATATCAAGATCTAAAAAAGTAGCAGAAAGAGCAATAAAACTAGTTACTGATCAAAAGCCAATATCTTATAGGGCAACTCTTTCAGGAATTTCTGGTGGAGATAAAAAGAAAAAATCTTCGAAAAAGAAGGTTAAGAAGAGGTCTCCTGTCAAGAAAATGACAAAGAGAAAAGCTAAGAAGAAATCATCAGGCAAGAGAAAAACAAAGAAGAAATAATTTTTTAATTATTAATTTCTTCTTTTTATGATCAATCAGGGAGAATTTTTCTCCAAGTTTAAATTAGAAAAGTAAAAGGAGGTATAAAATATGGCTAAGAAAAAAGGTGGAAAAGTTTTGAATTTTGTTGCATGGATTACAGGAGTAATTGTTTCTCTTTCCGTTGGTTTCTCAATGGCAAGTACAGAAGCAGGAACGTTAAGTTTACCATTATGGCTAGGTGGAAGTGTTGTAGCTCAGATAGCAGGATGGATTGTAATCATAACAACTTTAATTGGAATTATATCTGCAATACTTGAATATTAATTTTTTATTTTTTTATTTTTTTATTACATTTAAAAAGAAGAGAATCTTTGCTATAGTATGAATAAGAGATTTAGAGATGTAGAAGGGTTTTCAATCTACTATGATAATGATTCCAAATTCACTGGAGCGATTGTAGGAGTTGAACTCGCAAAGAAACTTTATAGTACTGTTTTACCATTAAAAGTTATAAATAGAATGCAGGCAAAAGGAAGAGATATTGTGGATAGGGTTTTTAGGTATGGCATTATAAAAGATAATTTACCCATAAATGTATTGAATTCTCATGATCCTTATACTTTATTAAAAAACGAAGAAAATAAGGAAACAGGATTAGTAAGCAATATAACATTCCCAGTACCTTCAAAGAAGAATTCATTAAAATACCTTACATTAGATTTAGAAGATGGTTTTCCTGAAAAAGATTTTGAAAAAAGGAATTTTCTAAGTTATCTTCCAAGGGGAATCAATAAAGGAAAAGAAGATTCAAAGGTCATGTCAATGCTTTGGACTAATTGGCTTGATACGTTAAGTGGATTAGAAGAAAATAGAACTATTTAACAGACTTCATCTCTTTCCAGGCAAGTTCAAATAACTGTTCAAGAGCTTGAGCAAAGAATTCAGTATTTATCCAAACACTAATGTCATAATTGGGATGGAACTTTTCATCGTCCAAGAGCATAAACATTAATTGATTTGAATCAATTATAGTAAATCTTGCTTTAATTTTTTCAATATTTCTTACTTCAGCAACTTTCTTAAAATCATTAGCAACTTTCTTATTGTTACTATTAATTGGAGCAGCTATTCTAATTTTGACGCCCCTCTTTTTACATTTTTCAAGACTTGGCATAAGAACTTCCATTTTTCTATTAAGACCTTCAGCAGTAGTCATTATTGTGATAGTTTCCTCAGCTTCACGAATCATCATATCAAGATGGTTGTAAACATTTTGACGCCCTCTTAGGCTCCCAGACAAATCAGTAGGTTCAACAAATTTTACTCCTTTTGTAAAAAGACCATCTAATTCTTTTAGAACTTCATCTCCTTTAAGCTTTTCAAGTCTTTTAGCCCTATCTTTAGCATCTTTCATCAAGTTTTTTTTAACTCTTTCAACAACTTCTTCTGGTTTAAGGGCAATGAATTTTATAGGTTTACCAAGTTTCATAACTATGAATCCTTTTTTTTCAAGACTTTCAAGAATATCATATGTTCTTGATCTTGGGACATCAGAAATATTACTTAATTCTCCTGCAGTAGAAGTTCCCCGTGAAAGAAGGGCAGTCCATACTTTAACTTCATATAAATTTAAATCAAAAATCTTTCTCAGCCTACTTAAAAATTCTTCTTTGACAATCATTTTTCTTATTTATTAATAGTCCAATCTCTTTTTAAAGATTGTTATGTTAAAAGAGTAACCAACTAGAATTACTTTTCCGAAACAGTAATTCCTAATGTACCTCTTTTATTCTTTATTTTAAAGGATATTTTGTTTTTAAATTTTTCCTTTAGAGTTGTGACAATTTCGAAGGTTTTTGATCCAGTTCTTTCTTTTATGAAAGCATTATTTTTTTCTAATATTTTTTTGAATTCACCATCAGTGACGATTGTTAACTTAATTCTATCTTTTTTATCAAGGTTAAGATTTTTTCTGAATGATTGAACTTTCCTTGAAATTTCTCTTGCATAACCTTCAGCCTCGAGGTCTGGAGTTTGACTAGTATCAAGTTTCACAGAAATTTCTTGTTCTGATGACTTTGATTTTTTCCACACAATAGATTTAACATTTAATTGTTCCTTAATTATTTGTTCAAATTCTTTGTAATCTTTTTTACTTTTTGAGTGAATTATAATTTTACTCAGAGGCCATCTTAACCCAATCTGTTCTCTATCTCTTTCTTTCAAACCTAATGAAACAATTTCCCTTACTTCTGACATTTTACCCAATAGTTCATCATCTATATTCTTTTCATCAAATTTAGGATATTTTTCTAAATGAACTGATTTTTCTTTGTTCAATTCAAGGTAAATTTTTTCTGAGATGAAGGGAATTATTGGAGCAATTATTTTTGAAAGAGTTTCAATTATATATTTTAAGGTTGCTCTAGCAGATGCACTTTCTTCAAACCGATCTCTATTAACTCGAATATACCATGTAGACAAATCATCTACAAATTCTCTTATTTCTGAACAACTTTTTATAGTGTTGTAGTTTTTGAGATATGATTCAACATTATTTCCAAATTTTTCTAATCTTGATAAAATCCATTTGTCTGTTATGTTTTTTTTAGAAGGTTTTTCAATTTTACCATCACTGTTTTTACTAACTATTTTATAGAATCTCAAAGAGTTATATAATATTAAAATAATTTTTTTATAAATTTCTTCAACACCTTTATCTGAAAAATTCATGTCCTCAGCATTCATAACACTGCTTCCTATAAGATAAAATCTCAATGCATCAGCCCCGTATTTATTCACAAGAATTAGAGGATCTGTAAAGTTATTTTTGCTTTTGCTCATCTTTTCCCCATCTTCTGCAAGAATGGTTCCAGTAGTCACCACATTTTTAAAAGGAATTTCTTCAAACAAAATTGCAGATAAAACCATCATATAATAAAACCAAGTTCTTACTTGTGCAATATATTCAGCAACAAAATCTGCAGGAAAGTTTTTTTTGAAAAGTTCTTCATTCTTGAAAGGATAATGAAATTGTGCAAAAGTCATAGATCCTGATTCAAACCAACAATCTAATACTTCGGGAACTCTTCTAAATTCTTTCCCATCTTTTTCGAGAATAATTTTATCTAAAAAATCTTTGTGTAGATCAACTTTCCCTTTCAAATTTTTTGCGTATTTCTTCAATTCATCAACACTTCCAATGACTATTTTTTCCCCATCTTCTGAAACCCAAAGAGGTATTGCGCTAGCCCAGTATCTGTTTCTTGAGATATTCCAATCTGGAGCAGTTTCTATAGTGTGTTTAACGCGACCATCTTTGAGAAAGTTTGGATGCCAATTTATATTTTTACTCATCTTAATGAGTTTTGGTTTTATCTTTTGAATATTTACAAACCATGCAGGAATTGCTCTGTAAATTAATTTAGTTTCACACCTATAACAAAAAGGATATTCATGCTCTATATTTTTAATAAGGACAATCTTCCCCTGTTTTTTCAGAAATTCAATTATTTCTTTGTTTGAATGATGAACAAATTTCCCTTTAAAATCTTTAACCTCTTCAGTGAATCTTCCCTTTTCATCAACAGGCTGGATTGTAGGTATTTCATATTTTTTGCAGATTTCATAATCTTCTTCTCCAAAAGCAGGAGCAGTATGAACAATTCCAGTTCCATCTTCAGAATTGACAAAATCTCCAACTACAAATTTAAAAGAATTTTTAGTATTTTTGAAATAAGAAAAAAGAGGTTCGTATTCTTTCCCTTCCAATTTTTTTCCTTTAATATTTTTAACTATTTCATAATCTTTTTTATTTTTGTAAAAATCATCAAGAACATCTCTAGCGATCAAATATGTTTCTCCATTAGTTTTATCTTTTATGTAGATGTAGTCTAAATCAGGATTTACTGCCAAAGCAAGATTTGAAGGAAGGGTCCAAGGTGTAGTAGTCCATGCAAGAGCATAAGCATCCTCATCTTTTAATTTGAATTTTATAACAATAGAGTTTTCTTTAATTGTTTTATAAGAATTATCCATTGCAATTTCTGCCTTAGATAAAGGGGTAGAACATCTAGGACAGTACATCAAAACTTTTTCTCCTTCATAGATATAATCCTTATTCCAGAGTTGTTTGAATGCCCACCATACAGATTCAATATAATTATTATCCATAGTCTTATAGTCATTATCCATATCTACCCATCTTCCGATCCTATCTACAACATCTTTCCAAGCACCAGAATATTCCATAACACATTTTCTACAATAATCATTAAATTTTTTTATTCCAATCTTTTCTATTTCATCTTTAGAATCAATTTTTAATCTTTTTTCAGCAATGTTTTCGATAGGAAGTCCGTGACAATCCCATCCCCAAGTTCTCCTTACATATTTTCCTTGCATTGTATGAAATCTTCCAAAAACATCTTTTGTTACAGAACCTAAAATATGGCCATAGTGAGGCATTCCTGTAGCAAATGGAGGACCATCATAAAATACATAAGATTCCTTTTTCCCTGTTTTTTCCAGAGATTTGTGGAAGATCTTATTCTTTTTCCAAAATTCTAAAATTTCTTTTTCTTGATCGCTAATGCTAACCATAATATTAAAGAGTATCAAGGTTTTTTAAAATTGATTATTGTTGTTTTAAACATAAATTCTTAAAAATAAGAGATTTTAACATATATTTATGATAGATCTACTTAGAATATTGGATGCTGAAGATAGTACGGTCAAGAATCAATGGAATCCAGAACTTCTTGAAAGGGCCCAAATTATAGAAAAGAAAATCCAAGGACTTTCTGGAGAACAGGTTAAAGAGTTTTATGGAATTCTTAAAGATAGCCTTTATGACAGGGTTTGGTGCCAAACAAATAAAATTGATTATTGTGATTTTAATCATAATGGAGATATTGTAAGGGCTAAGGAAATTTTATATGAAAATTATATTCCATTAAACTAAATTGATTTAATTAAAAATATACTTATAATATTACTTAATTTTCAAAAGAAGTTAAGACTTCTTCTTCAATGAAATGAAGTTTTCCAGGAATAATAAAGCAGAAGGGGGGATTTATTGTTTTAATTTTATTCAAATTACCAATTTTTTTATAAATAATTTTCTTAGTTTCGGTCCCTAATTTTGAACAAATAATTATTTTTTCTAGTTTAACCTTATTTTTACAGTCTTCATCTAGTTTTTTTAATGCGTCTTTAAATTCCATGCCTATATCAATTAGAATTAAGGTATGTGCATTAATATTTTGATTGTCTTGAACAATTTTAACATAGCTGTCCGCCTTAAAATTTGGCATGGAGGCAATCTTACCAAATTTATATAGTTGGAGTCCTGTTTCAGCAACAGAATCAAAAACAGATCCTCCATGAATAATTTTAACACTAATATTTTTCTTTTTTGCTTCTTCAACTAAAGAAATATGAGTGGTGGCCATTAAAGGACTTCCATAAATAAGCAATACAACATCATTTTCTTTTGCCTCTTCTATAAGTTTTGAAGATTCAACTAAATCCCTATTTGCAGGAATTAAATCTTTCTTAAACTCTCTTTCAAGTTCTTTAAAGTCGTAAGGAAATTCAACAGTATAGTTCTCAATGTAAACTTTATCAGCTTTTGAAACTATCTCGTAAGCTTCTCTACTGTATCCTTTTTCATTTAACCCTAGTCCAATCAAGCATAACATCAAGTTAAAAGATACTAAGGCTTTTTATTATTTATTGATGTCCTTTTTTAGTGTTAAGGTTAATTTAAAAATAAAAAAATATTCTATTAATGAGTTAAAAAAGGAGGTCAAATAATGGCCAAGAAAAAAGCTGCAGCTAAAAAACCTAAAAAGAAGAAGTAGTTTAATGCTTAAAAATTTCCTTAAGTTTTTTATATTTTTTATTTGAGTTTTGAATTAGACTTCTACTTGTGATTATAATCATAAATAGAAATGTGAAAAGCAAGATATCATTTTTTGTAAGAATGCTTATTATTGATGCTACAGAAAAGAGTATTATTAAAATCTTAAACCATTTTTGTCCAGATTTTAATTCCTCTTTTGTAATCCTTGCAAGAAAATTTCCTAAAGGAAAACCAAGGATAAGAATAACAATCCCAATTATGAACATTATTGATTCTTCCATGAAATTTTCAAGAAATAAGAGTTAATAAATTTAAGTTAGGGATAAACTTTAAATAATTTAAGGACTTTATATAAATATGAAAATTGAGTTCTTTGGAACGGAGAATTTTAGCCAAGGACAAAAGAATGATCTTAATGAGTTTACTAAGAGTTATTCATCTAAAATAAAGAGGATTGTTGGTGAAATAAAGTCAATTGAAGTTAGAGTTAAAATATACCATCGTGAAGGAAAAGCGCATAAATATAGTATTAACATTTCCGTTACCCCTAAAACTAGGAAGTTTGTTTCGGATTCTGAAGGATGGGATTTAGGAATTACTGTTAAAGAAGGATTTGAGAAGATAATCTCTCAGATGAATAAAGAGTTTAAAACAAGCAACTAAACTTGATAAAACTTTTATACTAGAAACTTTTATGCTAAATATGAAATACAAAAAATTCTTGATTGTTGCTAGTAAGTTAGATAAGGCAGGAATGAATATTGTTACTCAGTTAAGACAATTTGGGAATTTTGATATAGAGGTTTTTGAAAAAGATATAATTCACACTGAAAATATTGATATTAAAAAAATAAATTCTTATGATTTCATAATTTTTGCATCTAAACATTCATCAAAGAGTAAGGAAAAAAGTCTTTGCGTTCATGCTCCCGGAAATTGGCGCTTTGCAGATCATGGAGGGGAAAAAGGGAGAGTTTGTAAAACGTCTGCGTTATTATTGAAGCAGATGTTTATAAGTTTAAATGAGAATAAAAAAAAATTTAATCTTAAAGATTATAAGGTTACTATGGAGGCCACACACCATGGTCCTTTAATTGAAAAACCCTGCTTGTTTATTGAAGTAGGGTCTACGGAAGAAGAGTGGACACATAAGAAAGCAAGTTTTGTGATAGCAAAAACAATATCTGAAACTATCGAAAATTTTAAAGAAAATCCTTACAGTGAAGTGGCTATTGCAATCGGAGGCCCACATTATTGTCCAAATTTTAATAAAATTCAACTCAATTCAAATGTTGCAATTTCGCATGTAGTTTCTTCATATGCATTTCCTTTAACTGAAGAAATGATTAAAGAGGCTTTTGATAAAACAGAAGAACAAGTTGATTTTTTCCTCTTAGATTGGAAAGGTCTTGGAAATGCTCACATGAAAAAAGAAGCCTTAGAAAATTTAGATAAATTTTATATTCCTATAAAAAAAACGAGTGAGATTGAGAAATAATTCTTATTTTCTCTTTTTCTTCTTTGACTTTTTGTCTTTTCTATTATCTTTCCAGGCAACAATTCCTACAACGATTCCATAGGCAATGGTTCCAGCTCCGCCAGCAATTATATCAAGCAGAGGCGAAAGGCTTAACCATCCAGGATATTTCAGAGATTCAAATACTCTCCAAGTGGAAATTATGAATAATACATAAATCGCAAGCCATCCTAAAATTGGAATCAAAAATAAGAAAACCCATGCCCAGTGGAATCCTCCCATTTGCAACCAGAGAGAAATGTTCGCAAAAGGAATCCATGCGAGCCACGGCTTATCATGCTTCTTCTTTTTGGCAATTGTGTACCATGCAAATGCAAAATAAATATAAACTGCCAGAGAAATTATAACTGCCAAAAATATTCCTATCGCAAGAAGACCTCCAAAAGCCCAAGCTTCAGGATTATTCATCACCTCTGAAATACTTCTAAACATAGTAACATATACAGAATATTGTTTATAAAGGTTTAGCCAACTTTTTTAACCAACATTCCCACAAAGCCAGCTTTTCATAAAACAATTTCTTCTCTTCAATTTTTTTAGATTTAAATACAAGCTCTTCAAAATCAATATTCTCTGATAGAGAACTAGTAATTAAAATAACCTTCCCATATTTTCTAAGGTATTTTTTTGCTTGCCTCAAAAATTCAATAGATATTTCATTTCCTTTCTTCCCGCCAGTAGTTTCAAGTCTCGATTTCAGGAGTTCCTTTTCGTCTAAAGGAAGATAAGGAGGATTAAAAACAATCAAATCAAATTTTCCTTTAACTTTATTAAATAAATCTGATTGAATGCAGTTAAATCCCTGTTCTTTACAATGTTTAACAGCTTCAGGATTTATATCCGTTCCAAGAATATTTTCTTTTTTAACACCAGATTTTTTAGCAGTTTCAAGATTTATTCCAGAGCCCACTCCTATCTCAAGAAATTTTAAATTTGGATTTTCTTTAATAATATCTGGAAGAATTTTTTCAAGATATTCTGACATTAAATAGGAATCTTCTGCGGGTTGATATATTGGAGGCATTTTAAGAAATTAAACCAAACGCCCAGAGCAGGATTCGAACCTGCGCACCCCGAAGGGTCTAGATTAGCAATCTAGTGCGTTAACCACTCCGCCATCTGGGCATACATTTAGTATTAATTAAGGGGTTTTAAAGATTTCTTATTTGGAAAGTTTTAAAAGTGTTTCATAGGTAATTTATTGTATAGCGAGGTGGAGGAGTCTGGAGTCCTCGCCGGGCCCATAACCCGGAGGTCGCGTGGTTCAAATCCCGCCCTCGCTACTTTTTTCCTGAAAGTTTTAAAAACTAAACCAATTTATTTTAGACATGGAAACACTTCTTTTAGGAGTAGATGATGCTGGGCGCGGACCAGTTATTGGTCCAATGATTATTGCAGGTTGTCTTCTGAACAAAGAGATTGAGAATGAACTAAAAAAACTTGGGGCTAAGGACAGTAAAGATCTTACTCCAAAGAGAAGAGCATTTCTTGAAAAGGAAATAAAGGAAAAGTCTCTCGCATATCACATAGAGATTATTACTCCTTTTGAAATTGACGCAAGTTTAGAAGAAGGAATTAATTTGAATGAGGTAGAAGCAATTTTAGTTTCAAAAATAATAAATAAATTAAATAATAAAATACCTGGAAAAATCAGAATTATACTTGATTGTCCTTCAGTAAATAGAACAAAATGGAGTGAGAGCGTAAGATTAAAAATAGAAGACCTTTCGAATTTAGAAATAGTCTGTGAGCACAAAGCAGATAGAGACTATCCTGTTGTCGCATCAGCCTCAATACTTGCAAAAGAAGAAAGAGAAAGACAAATGAAAAAGATAAAGAAGAAGTATGGCGAGGAAGTTGGATCAGGATACCCTTCAGACCCAAAAACAAAGGCATTTGTTGAAAAAAATGCGAACATACTTGCAAAAGAAGGGTTGTTTAGAAGAAGTTGGAAAACCTGGCAAAAGGCTGCAGGAAAATTTGGTCAGAAGAAGTTGGGATTTTAACCCTATAAAATCTTTTAAACCTTTTTTCCTTGTTTCTTTTAATGTCTTACATAAAAAGATTGGTGATGCATGGATTTAAGAGCTTTCCAAAGAAAACTGAAATGCCTTTTTCAAGAGGTATTAATGTTATTCTAGGACCAAATGGTTCAGGAAAATCAAATGTTTCTGATGCAATCTGTTTTGTTCTTGGACGTTTATCAATAAAATCACTTCGGGCAGCCAAAGCAAGTAATCTTATATTTATGGGATCTAAAGCAGCTTCACCTGCAAAAGAGGCTTCTGTAGAAATTATATTTGATAATTCTGAAGGAACTTTTTCTATTGATAAGGATGAATTAAGTTTGAAAAGAATTGTTAGAAAGAATGGTCAGAGTATTTACAAAATAAATGGACAAACAAAAACTAGGCAAGAAGTTCTTTCAGTGCTTGCACAAGCAGGAATAGACCCTCAAGGATTCAACATAATTCTTCAAGGAGAAATTCAGAACTTTGTAAGAATGCAGCCAGATGAGAGAAGAGGAGTTATTGAAGAAGTTTCGGGCATTTCAATTTATGAATCTAGAAAGGAAAAGTCTCTTAAAGAATTGGAAAAAACAGATGAAAAACTTAAAGAAATTCAATCAGTTCTTAGAGAAAGGACTTCTTATTTAAATAATCTTGAGAATGAGAGGAAGCAAGCATTAAAATATAAGAAACTTAAAGAGGATATAGAAAATTTTAAGGCAAGTATATTGAGCCATGATCTAGAAAAAAAGAATAAGGAAAGAGAAAATGTTCTTAAAGAAATTGAAAAAAAGAATAAAGAAATTGAAAAAATAAAGAAGAAAATTTTTGAAATAGAATCTGAAATAAAAAAATATAATTCTAGAATAAATGAAATTAATTCCGATATAGAAGAATCTACTGGTTTTGAGCAAGAAAAATTGAATCAAGATATTGCAAATTTAAGGGCAGAACTTGCAGGAATAAAAGTAAAACTTGAAAATTATGAATCTAAATTATCAGATTTGAAAAATCAAAAAGAAGAAATAAAAAATTCAATATCAGATATAACTGCTTCTCTTAAGGAAATCCAAAAAGAATCTCCAACCCCAGACAAAAAGAAAAAAGAGATAGAGGAAAAGAAAAAGATTCTTGATAAAATTGAATCACAAAGAAAAAAATTCTATATGGTAAAATCAGAGTTATCTTCAGTTAAGGAGAGGTTAGAAGATAAAAGAAGTCTTTTGAAAAATTATGAGAATGAGTCAAATATGTTAATACGACAGATAGAATCTTTGTCTATAAAGATTTTTGATAACAAATCTAGTCAAAAGAAACTTGATCAAATAAAGTCTGAGGTTGAAGATAAGAAGTCTATATTGGGTAAGCTAGTTAAAAGAGAATTTGAACTTGAAAAGCAGAGTTCAGTAAGTGAGTCTGAAATAAAAAACCAGAGAAATCTTTTAGAAAAAATTTCAAAAATGGATATTTGTCCTATTTGTAAGAATAAAATAACCCCTGATCATATGGAAGAAATAAAGAGTGAAGTTATTCCAAAAATTAATTCTTTTAAAAATAAAATAAGCGAATCTGACAAAGAGTTAGGAGAAATTTATCGAAAGAAAGATATTCTTGAAAAAGATATTGAAAGTCTTTCTCAAAAAGTTTCAAAAACAGAATCTGATATAAAAATAATTTCTGGAATTGAAGATAAAAAAATTCAAATTAAACAGCTTAATGAAAAATCTTCTAAAGTTAAGGAAGAAATCTTAGAATTAGAAAAAAGAAAAAACTCTCTGGAAAAAATTGTAGAATCTAATTTTAATATTGATCAAAAGTATGAAAACCTTAAAATGGAAATTCAAGACATTTCTCTAAGAACTAAAGAGACAATTGATTCTGAAGTTAACTTCAAGCAGAAAGAAATTGATAAAATGAAAATTTCCCTCAAACAAATTGTTAGTGAAGAGGAAGATATATTAAAAGAATTCTCTGTTTTAAAAAAGTCTTTTGAAGAAAAAAATAAAGATCTTAGTGAAAAAAGAAGACAAGATGAAGAGTTGAGCGGAAAGTTTAAGAAACTTATCTCGGAAAGAGATCAATTACATTCAAAAATAAGAGAAAAAGAATCTGAAAGCCTTTCCCATAAAAATTATCTTAATAATTCTGAGAATTCTTTTAATAATCTTAAAATTGATAAGGCTAGAATAGATGCAGAAAGAGAAAATATTGAAACTGAAATGCTTGAATTTGAAAAGATTCAAATAATAAAGGCAAAAAAAGAAACTCTGATCAATAGGCTATCAAGGGCAAAAGAAATAATCTCTAAAATTGGAAATGTAAATTTACGTTCGTTGGAAGTTTACGATGAAGTTAAAAAAGAATATGATGAAATCCAGGAAAAAACTGAAACCATTTCCAATGAAAAAGAAGGGATTTTAAGGATAATCCACCAAATTGATATAAAGAAAAAGAAAGCATTTATTCAGACTCTTGAAAAAATTAATGGACTTTTCTCAAGGAACTTTTCTCAACTTAGTACTAAAGGACAAGTTTATCTTGAAGTTGAAAATAAAAAAGATCCTTTTTCAGCAGGAGTTAATATCATAGTTAAAACCGGACATGGTAAGTATTTTGATGTTAAATCGTTATCAGGAGGAGAACAGACACTAGTAGCTCTTTCGTTAATTTTCGCAATTCAAGAGCATAACCCTTATTATTTCTATTTGCTTGATGAGATAGATGCAGCTCTTGATAAAAGAAACTCAGAGAGGCTTGCAGCGCTTCTTAAGAAGTATATGCAGAAAGGCCAGTACATAGTCATTACTCACAATGATGAAGTCATCTCAAAGGCCTCAAACATCTATGGAGTCAGTATGCACGATGGCATCAGTAAGATAGTCAGTCTGGAAGTTTAGTTATAAAAGAAATTAAATTTGGAAATTTATATAATTTGTGTTTACACCCTTTTTAAGAATGTATTACTGAATAAATTCAATAGTACATCTTGTTATACGACATTTGCCTACGCGCGCCTTACTTCTTTTGGACAAAATAATACAATTGATGTTCTTTAGAACCATCAGGAGTTTCAAAGAAAAAATCCCTCTTCCAAATTATCTTGAAGCCAGTTTTACGTAAAATTTCTTCAATTTCTTTTTTTGTGTATGCGCTGAAAAATACCTTCTTTCCAAAGAATTCAAAATAACCTTCTTCTTTGCCTCTATTTACTGAAAAAAGTAAATATCCATTATCTTTCAAAATTTGATGAAATTTTTTAAACACTTGCAGAACTTTGCTTTTTTCTAGATGTAGTATGGCAAAGAAGGAAACAATCGCATCAAATGTTTTTTCAGGAAATGTCAAGTCATACATACTCATTACTTTGAATTTTGCTTTTGGAGCATTTTTCCGCGCTTGCTGTATCAATTCTTTGGAAATATCAATTCCTGTAACTTGATATTTTTTTTGTGAAAGAAATTTTGCTACTGGTTTTCCAAATCCACAACCAGCATCTAATATTTTTGATTTACGAGGGATTTTTTCTAACGCTTCTTTTAGTTGTATTATTTCGTTGTCTTGACTTTTCTTGTAAAATCTCAAGCATTTTTCTCCAGTCTCATTATACCATTCACTTGTTATTGTTTGAGATTTCATATTATAATCAATTAGTTTCAATTGAATTATATAACTTTCGGCGCGCTCCGGCAAACGCTAAAGGGGACGCTGCGCTTTCGTCGTTTCACTCCTCACCCTCGTATAACAGGCATTAACAGGAAAATCACTCGGCTCGTGATTTTCCCAAATTGAGTTCTCAGCTCTGTTCCCTTCTGTCACGAGGAGAACTCAACTTCTGTTAATGCCGATGTTATAATCAATAGGTTTATGGCTAATGAAACAAAAGTATATAATTAAAGAAATAATTGATTTTTTATGGTTATAATAAAGATGAATTTTTCTGATTTAGAATCAGTCGTAAAATTGTATAGAGATGCTAATCTTTTTGCTAATATCGAAGATATTAGAAAATGGACTTTAGAAGGATTAAAAAAACATCCTGATTATAATTTGGTTTACAAACAAAATGGAAAAATAATAGCTGCAATTTCTGCAGTAATGAAAAAGGATGCAATCGAGATAAATGACATCGCTGTATTAAGAAGTGCTCGCAATAAGAAGATTGGAACTAATTTGATGTATTATTTTCTTAAAAAGATTACTAAATCTAAAGTAAGCAAAATTGTTCTTTGGGTGCATTGGAAAAATACTTCAGCAATTCCATTTTATTATAAATTTGGTTTTCAAATCAAAAAATGCTTAAAAACCAAGGGTATATCTGGTGTTCCAGACGGAGAAGATATTATTTATTTGGAAAAAATAATCTAAGTCGCCAGAACCCAAACGCAAGGGGACGCTGCGCTTTTGATTTCTTTTTCTTTATAATATAATAAGGAAAGAAATCAAACCCTCGCCTAACAAGTGATAACCGGAAAATGCCTCGGCTCGTATTTTTCCCAAATTTTTTGCTACGCTACGAAAACTTCTTTTATCTCTGATGTTAAATCCAATTTTTGAGAATGCCTAAAAGTTAGAGTTAAAAAAAGAAATACAAATAATATTTAAATTCTCCTACCTTCGTCTTTTTATGAACAAGGAACAACTCATTAACAAATTAAAAGCAATGGGTTTTAAAAAGAAAATATTAGATGCATTTTCATCAGTTAAAAGAGAATATTTTATTCCAGAAGAACTTAAGAGTAAAGCGTATGAAGATACCGCTCTTCCCATAGGGGAAGGCCAGACTATTTCTCAACCTTATACTATCGCTCTTATGCTTTCTGAACTTAGTTTAAGAAAAGGACAAAAAGTTCTTGAAGTTGGATCTGGTTCAGGTTATGTTCTTGCTCTAATCTCAAAAATTGTTGGAAAAAAAGGAAAGGTTTTTGGAATGGAAATTATAAATGAGCTGGCTAAAAAGTCAAAAGAAAATCTTGAAGATTACAAAAATATCCAGGTTTTTAACAAAAGTGGATGGAAGGGTCTTCCTGATGATGCTCCTTTTGACAGGATTCTTATGAGTGCTGCAGTTCGTGAAATTCCCCAGAATTTACTAAACCAGTTAAAAGATAAAGGAATTCTTATAGCACCCAAAGGTCCTAGATTTGAACAAAGTATAGTAATTATTAAGAGAGATGGAGATGAATTTAAAACAATAAGTGAAATTCCAGGATTTATTTTTGTACCTTTTATATAAGATTATTAAATTATCATTTATTATATTTATCCTCAGAAAGTTCTATGAGTTCATGGCTATAGGGGACATAGGTACTTGTCCCATCTTTTTCATTAGGAACTATTGGACCTAAACAATTTTCTGTGAATTTTGAAATAGGCCTTAAATTCTTAGAATGTTTGTTTAAAACTTTTGAAGCTAACCCTCCAAAAAATAGTAAGCCGGTTCCAATCAAGACGGGTTTAAAGTATTTATTTTTCATTTTATTTTAATCATATTAAATAAAAATGAGGAACGAAAAAAGTTAAATAAAAATAATAAAAATTAAAAATTAATTAATAATAACTTTCCCCGAATTCCTCGGTTTTAGGTTTCTTTCCAATCAAAACAATTAATACTACAAGCAATACAACAAAGATTATTGCTAGGATAATTGTCAAGATAACGATTGGGCTTGCAGTGTCTTTTCTTTCTGAAACTTCTTCAAACTCCAGAGTTTCTACAAAAGTTCCATCTGAAGAGAATACATCAACAAAGAAAGTTTCTTCTCCTGAGTCTGAATCAAAATCCATTGTAACAGTTCTGCTAGATCCTGCAGGTACTGCAACAAGGCTTTCACTTAGACTTATAGAAGTGCCTTTTACAGACTTAGGAACTAAATTGTAAACAACCAACTTGTTTGTTGGATTCACAATAAGTACCTGATTTCCAGAAATAATAAAATTCCCTTCAGAGAAAGGATTTTCTACCACTATCTGGAGAGTCTCACTTTCAGAGATGTCTTCACTTTCAACTTTAACCTCAAGAGCATAAACTCCAGGTTCAACATCGAAAGGCAAATTTAGAGATATTCTTCCTGCTGAAGTATCTGTTTTTCTTTCAATACACTTTCTATCAACATCAATACCCCAGTTATCTTCATTTTCTGCATCGAAGTTACATTCGAGAGAAATTAGATCTCCGAAAAAGGCTGTTCTTTCTATGTTAAGAGCAGAAATTCTTACAGTTACAAACAAGTCATCAAGGTCATTATATCCTCTGTTCTTTAAGACAACATCAACAGGAATTGAGTTTCCCGCTTCAGCTGTTGAAGGAACTTCTACAGATAAAATATCTACATTAAAAGATTCTCTTTGAACTCTTAATTGATAAGTTATCAAATCAGTTCCACTTATTTTAACATTGAGGTCAACATTTCCACTAAGATCATTTCTAAGGTCAAAAGGGACCTTAAGGGCAAGAGTCTTAGAGTATTTTTGTCCTTCCTCTATGTCAAACAAGTTTGTTTCTACTTCTACTCTTTCTCTATTACCGTCAATTTCAGCTTTTACAGTAACTTCAGAGGCACTCTCTAAAGCTTCGAATTCAACTCTAACGAAAATTGTTTCACCTACAACAATAGCAGGATTTTCGCTAGCTTCAATTCCATTAACCTCAACAACAACATTATCTGCTGTTTGAGCACTTACGCTAACGGCTAAGAAAAGAACGCTTACAAGTATCGCGAAAGAAACCATAAGTTTCTTTACATTCATCTTGTTTTCCATTTTATTTAATTAGTCAGAAGACCATGTCTTCTGTATATTCAACCAGAATGATTTTACTTATAAACTTTATGGTGATAACAAATAATATTAATTATTAAGTACTAAATGTGAGTAACAATTAGTTACTTTTCCAGATCTCTAATCCTTCAACAGCATCTTGAATGTGAGAAGGACTTTCATTAACAATAGTTATTTCTTTACTCTTGGAAAATAATTTTAAATGTGAAAGAAGTTTTTTCCACTCTTCCTTTCCTGTTTTTTTATGATGTTTTTCTCCTTTTTCCCCATACACTATTCCTGAAAAATGAATATGTAATTCTTTATGTTTCTTGAATTTTTCAAGCGTTTCCTTAAATTTGTATTCCTTGTATCTTGCAAGAATGTGTGCAAAGTCTATACAAAAGCTACATCCTGTTTCTTCAACTAGTTTATGGATTTCATCAATACTTCCAAAAACATTGATCTTTCCCATAATTTCTGGAGCGAGTTTTGGAGTGTAGCCCTCCTCTTTCATAGTTCTTTGAATATCTAAAATATTATTTTTAATATTTTTATATGCACCTTCCTTATTTTTTCCATAATAACCGGGATGAAAAACAACTCTATAGGCCCCTAACCAAGTCCCTACCTTACATGACTCTAAAATTCTCTCTTTACTCCTTTTGATTTTTTCTTCATCATCAGAGTTAAGGTTTATCCAATAAGGTGCGTGAATACTAAGTTTTATTCCAAGTTTTTTGGCAGCTTTTCCAATTTTTTCAGCATCCTCTTTTTTCTTTATGTAGGCACTATAAGTAAATGCAATCTCGCAAGCTTGTAAGCCTAAATGATTATATTTTTCAAGATTTAAGATTGCTTCTTTAACTCCTCCAAGGCTGGCAGGTCCAAATTTTATAGCCATAATTTCTGAAGAAAAAAGAGTAATAAAAATGTTTGTATTAAACCAAATAAATATTTTTATAGTAAGCATTCCTATATAGGTTATGAGTTCAGCTATTTCCAAGGAAATTTATAATTTAATGGATGAATTGAGATCAATTTATATAAATGAAGATACTCCTAAAAATTTTGCAATGAAAGTCCTTTCTCTTAATGATAAGTATGATTCTCTAAGGAAAAGGGCCAAAGATGAAAGGGATAGTGAGGCAATGGAGTTATTAGAAGTTTATAGAAATCAAAAGAAAGATTGTATTAAAAATTACTTTAGAAGAGATGAAGAAGATTCTGATTTAGAAAGAACTGTTGATAGATATATTTAAGCTTAAAAACTCACCAATTCAAGTTGAGTATCAGTAGTTGTAAAGTTTTTAGCAACAATGAATTTGACATCTGCTCTTTCAGCAGCTTTTATCGTTGATTTTGTTACAGTCCCATCAAGAATAATTGCAAAAGGTTTTTTCTGTGATTTTTTTAATGTAATTGTAAGTGCTCTTGCAGAGATTCTTTTCATTTCCTTTAAAGAATTATCAAAGAGTATAGCTTTTTTTGAACCTTCGATTTTTTTTGAAATTTTTTTAAGTTTTTCTTTAACTTTTTCAGGATTTAAAGAGTTCTTTTTTGAAGATGAGGAAGAACCTCCGGAACTCTTACGAGAACCGGAAGAATTCTCCTGGTATTCTTCTACTGAGACTTTTTTTCTAAGAGTCTGTAATACTTCTTTCCCAGTTAATTCTTCAACTTCTTTCCCATCAGGAGCAATACAGACATACTTTATTCTTGCATTGTCAAGAACATTCTTAATGATTAACTTTCCACCACGATCTCCATCAACAAAAAGAGTTATGTCTTTTTCTTTACTCAAACTCTTAACAGTTTCCGGAAGTTTTGTCCCATTCATTGCAATAACATTTTTTACACCTGCACGCAACAAATTCAAAACATCTGCTCTTCCTTCAACAACAATTATTTCTTTCCCAGAAAGATCTCCTGCAGCAAGATCATCGTCACCATATTTCTGCACGCTTGAAACTTTAGCAGAATCCTTTATCATTTTTGAGATTTCTCTTGAATCTGCAGTTCCGCCTATTTCAGACATAAGTTTTTTGGCTCTTTCAATTATATAATCTCGTTTGTTACCTCTAACATCCTCGATCTTATCTATTTCAACCTGTGCATCACAAGGACCTATTTTCTCTATAGTTTCAATTGCTGCCGCAACAAGAGTAGTTTCAGATTGATCCAGAGCTGTAGGGACTTTTATTATACCTGTTGTCAATTTTCTGTCCCGGTTAACTTCAACTTCAATTCTTCCAATTTTTCCCTCTTTTTGAAGTTCTCTCATTTCAAGATCTGCCCCTAAAAGTCCTTCTGTTTGACCAAAGATAGCACCTATTATGTCGGGCTTTTCTAGTGCACCTTCTACTCTAAAATTTGCATGTATCATATATTTTATAGATACTGGACTTATTTTTGCCATTTTTTACCTCCATAAGTTTAATTACATAGAAAAATACAATTATCTAATACTATCTCTGTTGAATGAATTTGAATATGAGCTAATACTGTGATACTTATGTATTTCTCTACCTATAAAAGAAGATTAAGGACTTTAAAAGCTTTTCCAGAATAAAATTATAATCTCTTCTTAAGAGAAAGGTATTCCTTCCTCTGGTTAAGCCGATCATATAGATCAAGAAGTTTTTTCATAATCTCCTCTTTTTCAGAATCATCTAATTTCATATAAAGAAGTTTTTCGTAAATTTTAACAGCATGTCTTCTCTTAAGTTCTTCCTCATATTTTTCAGCCTGTTTTTTATAGAAATCTTTTATGCTTAAGTAAAGTTCATTTTTTTCCTTAGAATTTGCTTCCCTTAAAGCTTTTTTTAAAGCATTATCTGCACTTTCATAATCTCCTACTTTGATATAAGTTTTTGCTTCTTTAACAAAATAATTAATTTTTTGAGAGAAAGGAATAGAGACCATCCCTGCATTACCATAATTTTTAGCAGCATCTTTTAACATCCCTATTTTTTCATGTGATTCTGCTAGTTTTAAGAAAATAAACTTTTTTACATCAATACTTGTAGATTTTTTTAGAAATCTTGTAAGATAGTCTATTTTGATAAATTCACCTTTTCCAGATATTTCTTTTTCAATTTGAGACTTTGAAATTACTTCCATATAATTATAGAAACTAAGAAGTATTTAAGATTTATTATAAGAATTTGAATCTTTTGAATTTGATTGTTGAACTTGATCAAACATTTCTGAGTAAACAATTTGATGTGCTTCCCTGATAAGTCCTTTTGGGTATGAAGACCTTCCTAAAAAATAATGACCTGCTTCAATAATATTTGTATTGTTTTCTTTTAATTCTTCTTTAAGATTGGGATTACTTTGCATATATTCTTCTATTACATCCCATATTCCCATATTAGATTCCTTAAGTAGAGATCTGATACTATCAAAATGTTCTTCAATATCTTTGTCAAATTTATGGTCAATAGTCATTTTAAATAATAAATAGTTTATTTTAATTAAATTTTTTCAAAAAAAGTTAATTCTTTTTCTTAACAATCTCTGTGCACATTCCTGCAGCTACTGTTGATCCTGCATCTCGAACAGCAAATCTACTCATATAAGGGTTCTCTTTCTGAGTTTCAAGAGTAAGATTTCCTTGGGGTTTAATCCTTACTTTTGCAGTATCCCCATTCTTCAAATAGTCTGGATTTTTCTTTATAGCCTCACCAGTTTTAGGGTCAATTTGTTCGATTAATTCTACAAATTGGCAAGGAACTTGAGCAGTATGAACGTGGAATACTGGAGTGTATCCTTTTGCAAGAACAGTAGGATGATTTATAACTGTAATTGTTGCAATAAATTCTTCAACAACATTTGCAGGTTTATCTGCTTCACAAATTACATCTCCTCTAGCAATATCTTTTTTACCTACACCCCTAATATTAATTCCAACATTGTCTCCTGCATCTGCTTGATTGATTGTTTCGTGGTGCATTTCAATTGTTCTGACTTCTCCTGAAATTCCTTTTCCAGTTCTTCCTGGTAACACAACAACTTTTTGACCTATCTTCATAATTCCAGTCTCTATTTTTCCTACTGGGACTGTTCCAATTCCAGTAATTTCATAAACATCTTGAACAGGCATTCTCATTGGAAGATCTGTTGGCAATGTAGGTTCTGGGAATTTATCAAATTGTTCAAGAACAGTAGGTCCTTTGTACCAAGACAGGTTCTCAGATTTCTTTGCAACATTATCCCCTTTCAATCCAGAACAAGCAACGAATTGAGTGTTTTCAGGATTTATTCCAACACCCTTTAATAATTTGCTAACTTCTTCTTTTACACTGTTAAATTTTTCTTCCTTGTATTCAACAGCATCCATTTTATTTATTGCAACTGCAATATTTTTTACACCCATTGTTCTTAGAAGCCATAAGTGTTCTGTAGTTTGCGGTTGGACTCCTGCAGGGGCAGCAATAACTAAGAATGCAGCATCTGCCTGGCTAGCTCCAGTGATCATGTTTTTAACAAAGTCCCTGTGTCCAGGAGCATCAATAATTGTGATTTGATATTTTTCAGTTAATATTTTTTTATAAGCTAAGTCAATTGTAACTCCTCTTTCTCTTTCTTCTTTAATTTTATCCATAACATAAGCAAGCTCAAACCCTACCTTACCGTGTTTTTCAGCTTCCTGTCGATGTTTAGTCATTTCTTGCTCTGAAACTGCTCCACTATCATAAAGGATTCTTCCTACTACTGTGGATTTTCCTGCATCAACATGACCCACGAAGGCCACATTCATATTCTTTTTTTCTTTTGCCATATTTATATTGTTATTTTTTTATTTTTAAACTTTTTGGCACGGAAGATTGTTCCGAGACCTTATTAAATTCTTTTTCAGAATCTTAACAATGTTTAATAAAAAAATGAGTTTATAAACTTTTTGCTAAGGATTTCTCTAAATTTAAGATTAAAGATGTTACAAAAAGCCCAAGAAAAAATCCTCCAATTACGTCGGTGAACCAGTGCACATTCAAATAAATTCTGCTTAAACCTACAAGTAATATTAAAAAAATATTTGTTAGGATAAATAGATTCTTAAAAAATTTATTTTTTATTTCATCTTTGTAAAAGTAGATTAATAATGAGAATAATATAATTGAAAATACTGCATGTCCACTTGGAAAACTATAACCAAAATTTTCGATAAGTTGCATTGAAGGTCTTTCCCTTTGAATAATCAAGTTAATCATATTTTCAAGAAAATATCCCAATAATAGTGAAACTAACAGGATGAGTGATTCTTTTTTTCTTTTTTGTTTGTATAGAAATGAAATAAAAATTAAGGCAATGAAAACCAATATTGATTTTAAAAATATTCCAAGGAAAATAAAGATGTTGTCAAATCCACTCTCCCAAGAATTTACTATTTTTGAACTGATTATCAAATCAATTATAGGGATATCTCCAATAACAAAAAATAATGTAAAAAAGAATAGTATTAGTGAGAATCCGGTAGAAAAGAATCTAATTTGTTTTTTATTCATAAGTTAAAAGACATTTTTTTGATTAAATATTTACTGGTTTTCGCTTAAACCCTTTCTTTCTCTTATCTTCCTTATAACTTCATCCTGAAGATTTGCAGGGATTTTGTCGAAGAGCTGGTCTACAAGTGACGAGGTTCCTCTTCCTTCTGTTGCAGAACGTAAGTCATTGCTCCATCCAATCATTTCTGCAACGGGGAGTTTTGCTTTCATTTCTGCCTGAGTTCCTTCCTGTTTAACTTCAAGCATTTGTCCTCTTTTTCCATTAACAAGTTTTGTTACAGGACCAAGAAATTTATCAGGCATTTCAATTATATGAATTTGAAGTGGTTCAAGAAGATAAGGATTTGCTTTCCTCATAGATTCTGTTATTGCTTCTCTAACTGCAGGATAGACTTGGGCCGGACCTCTATGTATTGCGTCTTCATGAAGTTTCACATCAACTAAAGAAACTTTAAGTTTCATGCATGGCTCTCTTGCCAAAGGTCCTTGATCAACAATCATTTCAAAAGCATCCAAAACCATTTCTATAACTTCTTGCATATGAACTTCTCCTCTTGTTTCATCAAGAAAAACATTTCCTTTGTAAATATCTCTTACATTTCTTATTGTATCTCCATCCCAACCTAATTTTGAAAGAGAATCTGCAACAGCTGTACTCTTTTTTTTAACTCTTCCCTCAGAAAGTTCTCCCTCCTTTATTGCCTGATAGATATTTTCTTCTAGTGGAGCAACCTTGATATAGAAACTATTGTGTTTGTTTGGACTTCTTCCTTCAAAAGCAGAAGATTCTTTTCCTACACTTTCTCCATAAACAATTATTGGGGGAGATGTTTTTACATCAAGACCTTTTTCAGTTTTGATTCTGTTTTCAATGATTTCCAAATGTAATTCTCCCATTCCTGACATGAGGCTTTCCCCAGTTTTTTCATTAATTTCAATTTTTATAGAAGGGTCTTCTTTTTTGACTTGTTTTAAAACTTCAACAAGTCTAGGAAGATCTGCCGCTTTAGTTGCTTCAATAGACTTTGTAACTACAGGATCAAAAAGATGCTTAATTGCTTCCAGAGGTTCCATTTCATTTTTACTCACAGTTTCTCCTGCAAAAACATCTTTAAGTCCAACAATTCCGACTATATTTCCCGCTTCAACATTATCAACAATGATTCTTTGTGCACCCTTATAAACTGAAACTTGTTGGATTCTAGTTTTTCTCTTTGCAAGATTCATATAAACATCATCTCCCTGTTGCAATGTTCCTGAAAAGAGTCTTCCAGCAGCAATTTCTCCAGCATGTTTATCCACGACAATCTTTATGGGAACAAAAACAGGCTCACCTTTAGGATTGCAGTTTAACATTGATTTTCCAATTTCAGAGTCTATTTCTCCATGCCAGATTTTTGGAATTCTATATTTTTGAGCTTGAACAGGATCTGGATGGTGCCTAATACTCATATTAAGAACAACTTCATGAAGAGGTGCTTTTTTTGCAAGTTCTTTATAATTATCGTTATTGTATGCCTCAATTACATCTGTAAAGGTTATTCCGTTTTCCTTCATGTAAGGAAAGCTAAGAGCCCAATTGTGGAATGCAGATCCAAATGCAACACTTCCATCTTCCACTCCAACCTTCCACTTTTTTTTATATTCTTCAGGAGCGATATTTTCAATAAGTTGATTAACATGATTTATTATATGTATGAATTTTTTCTGCATTTCCTCTGGAGTAAGTTTAACTTCTTTGATTAATCTATCAACTTTGTTTATGAAAAGTACTGGTCGGACCAATTCCTTAAGTGCTTGTCTAACTACAGTTTCTGTTTGTGGCATAACTCCTTCAACTGCACAAGTAAGTATCACACATCCATCAACAGCTCTCATGGCTCTTGTAACGTCTCCCCCAAAGTCAACATGTCCCGGAGTGTCTATTAGATTGATTAGATGTTCCTTTCCCCCAAGAGTATGAACCATGCTAACAGATGCAGAGTCAATAGTGATTCCTCTTGAAGATTCGTCTTCATGAAAATCGAGAACTCTTTGTTTTCCAGCATGTTCTTCAGACATCATTCCTGCACCTGCAAGAAGATTATCTGAGAAAGTAGTCTTACCGTGATCAATATGCGCAGCAATAGCGATGTTTCTAATCCTGTCTTGCTTTTCCATCAATTCCTGAATTTTTTCTGTGTTTTTATCTGCCATGTTTTAGAATAATTATTTGTCGAGAAAATAGTTTTTAAAGTTTTGGTGGAGAGAATAGTTAAGAAGAAGAATATTGAACTTAACGTGCGCTATCGGCTTGCTTTTCAGCTTCAACCTTTTTTCTTACGGCAAAACTGTCCTGATTTTCTTCTGCAGCGAGCATAATTTCTTCCGCGATTGCTTGAGAAAATTTCTTTTTTTTATCAAAAGCCTTATCTGAAGAACCATGGACAATATGTTTTAATGCTAGATTAACTCTTCTAAGAGGAGAAACATCCACGGCCTGAGGATATCTTGCACCTCCATATTCAATCATTGTTACCTCATCTCTTGGTGCAGAATTTTCAACAGCTCTTATCAAAACTTCAATAGGATTCTTTCCAGTTTTATTTTTTATTATTTCAAAAGCTTCTAAGAGTATTCTTGCATTTCTGGAGTATTTTCCTGTAGCAGTCCCTTTCATGATCTTGTGCTTCTTTCCTCTATGACCTCCGACTGCCATTTTGTTTATTAACCTCTCAATAATATTGACTTTAGCCTGACCATATTTTTGAAAATTTCTCCCATGACTTTTTAATAATAGTTTAGAATCAAGATTTATTGCAGACTTTAACCCCTGATCCTCTACAGAGATTTCTTCAGTTTCATACAAATCAAAAATTTTGAATTTTATTTCTGTCATTTTACTGAATATGGGGGAAATTTATGTTCTCCTATGATTTCATTTGTGTTAATATTAATGGATTTTCTTATTTCTCTTCCATCTGAATAAAATTCTTTTTGTATCCTATAATTTTTACATATTTCATCAGAAACAATTGTATGGATTGGAGAGCCCAAAGAATTCATATCAAAAACTTCATTCATACCAGAATCTAAAGATCTTTTATTTTTCATTTTAGTTACCTCCTTCCTTTCTCTATTTTCCCACTTACAAGAAGATGTAAGGGTTGGTCATTTACTTTTAGAACTTTGAATCTAATTCCAGGAATATCTCCTTTTGCTCGTCCTTTGCTTCCTCCGATTCTTTCAATCATAACCTCATCGTGTTCATCAATATATTTTTGAGCGAGATTTCCAGGGATAAATGCTGTAACTGTTTTACCGTTTTTTGTTAACTGAACTCTACAACATTTTCTCATAGCTGAATTAGGCTGTTTAGCTTCTCTTTGCATTTTTTGAAGGACAATTCCTTTAGCCTGGTTTGCACCTTCCAGTGCATCAGACTTAGCATAAAGATCTAATACTTTTTCCTTATACTTTCTATCCTTCCACCTAAATTTTCTTCTTACTTTTTTAAGTTTGCGTGCGTTTTTCAATCCCATATTAGTAAATTGAAGAATTGGTTTTTAAATGTTGCGAGAGAAAAATTAATTAGTTTGTTTCTAAATGAGTTCTCAATTTTTCAATTTCATACAATGAAAGAACATGACAATTTCTCATATCTACTATTCCTTCAAGAATTTTTCGATCACTTTTTGTCAACTCAGCTTGAGAATAAAATTCCCACTCTGTCATCCAGTGGTCCTTCCATCTTCCTTTTTCAGATCCAGCACCAAAATAAGTAGAATGCCTCAACTTATTTTCGTCTTTATTAAATCCGTTGTTTGAGGTATTCATTGCAATTATGCATTCAGAATTATATTCCAATAATTTTAATGCAGCCTCTTTTGGATTATCTACCAGGTATGACATTACATCAATAGTATCATCTCCGTGTTCTCTATTTATTCTAATTTCATAATCTGCGGCAGGTGCATTAATATATTCTAAAATTACCTTATCAACTATTTTTTCAATCCCAACAATGACCATAAAATAACATATTAATTTAAAAGAATTATGACACTCCAAAACAAGCTTAAACAATCCTAAACTCTTTTCCAAAGAATTCTTTAACAATTTTTTGCATTTCGTTAAGTCGCCTTTTATTTCTTCCAATTAATGCAGCCTTATTACTCCCTCCAGAAACTATGACCTCTCCTTCTTTTATTTCAAATTTTTTTATTGTCACGGGACTTACAATTGATTTCACAAATTTTTCAATATCTTCAGAACCCGAAGGGGCAGTAATTATTCTAATTCTTTTTCCAAGAATTTCACTCATCTTTCTAATATTACGTCCATTTTCTCCAATTGCTTTTGAAACTAAATGACTTGGAACACAGAAAAATATAGCATCATTATATTTAAAGCAAAAACGGGTTCTCACCCTCATTATTTTTTCAAAAAGATTGAGATACCTCATATCTTGCATACTTATTGTACTTGCCATATAAATTTGTAGAAGCAATTATTTTATAAACTTATGGATTACTCATTAACACTCTTGACAACTTTCTCGTCGGCAGTTTTCCTTTCTTCTTCTTTATTTGTAAGAGGGCCAACAACTTTTACAAGAAGTCCAGGAAGTCCTGTTCCAATTGGCACAGGTTGGTTAAGTATTATATTTTCTACAACACTTGTCAACCTATCTTTATTTCCTTTTATCGTAGAGTTTATGAATTGTTTGATAGGAGTTTCGAAAGTTGCACGTGCAAGAATTGAAGATTTTTGAGCAATAATTCCCATCCTGGTAACACCTTTAACCTCTCCAGTGTGAGTCATTGCATCCGCAATAAGTTTAGAGTGCCTCTCATCAATATTTAATCCTTGGGCATTTAGAACCTCATCAATCTCATCAATTATCAATTGTCTTGAAGCTTCAATTCCAAAAACTTTTGCAACCTCATGAAGATCATTTGAGTGGAGTTTGACAGGATCAACTTCATCCATTTTCAACAATTTTTTAAGACCTGTTCCCAAAGTCATTACGACATAATCTCTATCTTTTTTAACAACCAAAATTTGTTTTATTCCCTTTATTCCATGAACAATAGTTTTTTTCAATTTTTCTTTCATCAAGTAAATCTCTTTAAAGTTCATTTTATCTGCATTTATGAATATAGAATCTTTGCCTTTTCTTGTATCATATCCAAGATCTTTAAGTTTTGAAAGAATGTCCTTAGTTTTTATGTGACCTTGTTTTATAACTTCTTTATCAATTCCTATTTTTATTTTTTTATTACTAAAGTCGAGATCAATTTCTGAAGCCAAATCTTTTATAGTCACTTCTTTTATTTTTTCTGCAAATGAAATTGCAGATTTTTCATTATTGTATTTACTCTTTAGATAAATTTCCATCTTTGGAGAGGATGGTTTTTTTCTTGCATCAAATATTTCTATAAGTCTTGGAAGTCCTTGAGTAACTTGCATTTCTGAAACACCTGCGAAGTGGAAAGTTCTTAAGACCATCTGTGTGGAAGGTTCTCCAAAAGATTGTGAAGTTACCACTCCAATTGCCTCACCAGGATCAAGCTGACCTCCAGTGTGTTTTTTAGAAACATCTATACCATCATCCCCATACACAAATTGAACAATATTGTTATTACTATCTCTTATTGTCCCATCATATTCTTTCCTTAAATCTTGAAGAGCATTTGCAAGTCTTCGATATAGGTATCCTGATTTAGGAGTTCTTAGTCCAGTGTCCATAAGAGAAGCTCTTCCGGTCATTGATTGGAAGAAAAATTCATCAGGCCTTAATCCTTTTATGAATGGGCTTTGTATAAATCCTCTTGCTTCTGGAGATAAATCTCCCTTTTTGAAAAATGAAAGTGTTCTACCTGAAAATCCAAAATCTATTCTTCTCCCTTCGAGATCTTGCTGTCCTACAGAACATGCCATTTGAGTTATATTTAGAATGCTTCCTCCACCTCCAGACCTCATCATATATGTAACAGGATTATCTTCAGGAAAATCATCCTTAACAATCTCTCCAATCTTAGTTCTTACTTCGTTCAAAACTCTAAGTATCTTTATTTCTCTTGATTCATCTTTGGTTTTACCTTGAATAATTTCTAAAGTTCCTTTATTGTAAGCTTCAATAATATCTTTGGTTTTTTCCTCTGCTTTTTTAATGATTTTTTCACTTGAGTAAACTACGTCCTTACTTACATTAAGATCTTCTAAGGAGATTGTGATTCCTCTCTCAGTAAGATAATTTTTACCTAAGTTAAATGCATTTCTTATTGTTTTGAATGCAGTAGTTCTTCCAAATTTTTTGTCTAATTCTCTGACAAGATCTCCATCTTCATCACCAAAAAGACTTTTATCGATTACTCCTTCAGAAATTTTTCCTTTCTTGATTTTTATTGAAGAATTAGAAAAGTCAACTTCAGGAAGTATTTCTGAAAAAATTTCATTACCCCCTACATTTTTCTTTGAAACTTTTTTATTTATTCCTGCCCTGTATAAAATTTGATTTGCTTCTTGTTTTGTGAATTCATCTAGCCCAAGAAGATATCCTCCTGTGATTGCATCCTTAACACATCCTATCCAATTAGAGTTGTTTTTTGGAGATATAAGGTTTTTCTTTACTTCAAGAAGTATTTTAGCTTCAGATCTTGCTTCCTCTGTTTGAGGGCTATGAATGTTCATTTCGTCCCCGTCAAAGTCAGCATTATAAGGTGCTGCAACAGCAGGATGTAATCTGAAAGTTTTTCCAGGAAGAACCTTTACATAGTGTGCCATCAAGCTTCCCCTGTGAAGACTTGGATGCCGGTTAAATAATAATATGTCTCCATTTTGAAGATGTCTTTCGACCCTATATCCTGGAGCTAATTCATCAATTATTTCTTCTTTAAGATCTTCACTAACTTTTTTCCTTTTCCCATCAGGTCTTATCACATAACTTGCACCAGGATATTCTGAACCTGACAATACAAGCTTTTTCAATTTTTCAAGATTTATATCATTGACAGTCTCTGCTACAGTAACTATCTTTGCTATTTGAAGAGGTATTCCTACTTCATTTATTTCTATGGAAGGATCAGGTGAAATAACAGTTCTTCCAGAATAATTAACTCTTTTACCTGCAAGGTTTTTCCTAATTCTTCCTTCTTTTCCTTTTATTCTTTCAGTAATTGTTTTAAGAGGTTGTCCTGAACGATGTCTTGCAGGAGGTATTTTTGAAACAGTATTATCAAAGAAAGTTGTTATGTGGAATTGAAGAAGATCCCATAAATCTTCAATAATTACTTCTGGAGCACCTGCATTAAGGTTTTCCCATAATCTTTGATTTGCCCGAATAATATCAGATAATTTATGAGTTATGTCATCTTCACTTCTTTCTCCAGATTCAAGAATAATACTTGGCCTAACAGTTACTGGAGGAACCAAAAGCATTGTTAGAATTCCCCATTCAGGACGGAAAACTTTTGAATTCATTCCTACTTTTTTCAATTCTTCATCAGGGATATTTGCAACCATTTCTCTAACCTCTATAGGAAATAATCTTTTCTTTTCTTTGTAGAAGGTTGTAGGTTTTTCAACTTTAACTTTTTCTTGTTCTGCATTACAATAAGGACATCTTTTTATGTCTCTGGCTCTTTTCGCTCTTTCTCCAGGAGAATATTTTTTAATTTTTTCTTCATCAAGCTTTAATTTTCCACAATCGTGACAGAAAGATCTTAGGCAAATCTCTATTGCCGGAACATATCTCAGATGGATTACTGGTCTTGCAAGGTCTATGCTACCAGGATGACCAAGACACTCTTTTATTCTTCCCCCACAAGTTCTACATCTAACTCCAGGATCAACAGCTCCAAGCCTTAAATCCATTAATCCTCCATCAACAGGGTATCCGTCAATATCATAAAGTTCAGGTGTCACAATTTTTGCAACAGACATCTTCTTTATTTTTTCAGGACTAAGTAGAGAGAATCCCATTTCCCCGATTTTTTTTCTTACTCTTTGTTGCATTTTATTCGTATTTGTTTTTTAGACCAAAAGTTGTATGTATATGTAGCCCTTGAAGTTCTTCGACGAGAAGTTTGAAGGCATATGAAACTTCAACAGATTCAACATCCTCACTTGAACAAACGCTACATATTTCTTTATTTTTAATATTATCTTTTATTGCAGTTGCTCCACACTTAGTACAAATTGGAAGAGTTACTTTATCAGAATCGTATCTTTCTTTTAATAGTAATGAAGCTCCATGCGCAACAAGAGCTTGTTGTTCCATTTCTCCAAGTCTTAGTGCTCCACCTCTTGATCTTCCTTCTATTGGTTGTCTAGTCAATAAAGCCACTTTTCCAGAAGCCCTTCCGTGAAGTTTGTTTGCAACCATATATTTAAGTTTAAGGTAATAAAGATTTCCTATGAATATTTTAGCTTTCATTTTCTTACCTGTGATCCCATTATACATTGTTTCTTTTCCGTCAAATCTAAATCCTAGGTCTTTCAATTGATTTTCTAGATTTTCCTTACTTTCACCTGTGAAAGATGTTCCATCAACTATTTCTCCTTTGACACATCCAACCTTTCCTGCAAGAAGTTCAAGTAAATATCCAACAGTCATTCGACTAGGAAGTCCATGAGGGTTGAACATTACATCTGGCTTAATCCCTTTAGAGGTAAATGGAACATCTTCTTCACTTGCAACCATTCCAACAACACCTTTCTGTCCATGAGATGTTGCAAATTTATCTCCCAATTCTGGAATTCTTAGATCTCTTGTTTTAACTTGAACTATTTTATTTCCATCACTATCTTCTGTGATAAATACAGATTCAACAGTCCCCCCTTCACCTTGTTTTAAGAAAACACTTGATTCTTTTTTCTCTCTTATAGATATCTCCCTTGCTTCTGACAAGAATTTAGGAGGTGACATTTTTCCTATCAAAACATCTCCCTCACCAATATCTGCTTCAGGATAAACTATTCCATCTTCCTCAAGTAATTTATAACTTTCTTCAGTTCTATATCCTGATGAATCTTTTTCAGGAATTGCTATCTCGTCTTTCAATTCTCCAGCATAATTCATTTCTATAGTTGAATGTGGTTTAAAATAAAAGCTTCTTCCCACACCTCGATCCACACTCCCTTTATTCAGAACAAGTGCGTCTTCCATATTATATCCTTCATAAGTCATTATGGCTACAACAAGATTCTGTCCTGCAGGATAAATATCAAGAGTATCATAAACAAAACTCCTTACTATTGGTTTTTGAGGGTACTGCAATATTGAAACATCTGTGTCAAGTCTTGTAAGATAGTTTCCAGCATATAATCCTAAAGCCTGTTTTTGAGTTTTAGATCCCCTATTAAGACGAGAACTTTGGTCGTGGTTTCCATAAGGAACAAGAGATGTAATCGCTCCAAACAAGTCTATAGAATCAATTTCAAGATGAGTGTGTTCAGGAGTTACTTCTTCACCATAAAGAGCTACAAGAGCATCTTCTTCCTCGGAAGCATCCAAATATTCAACAACACCTTCTTTTATAAGATCTTGCCATTTCATTTGGCCTTGCTCCATTTTTAAAAGATGCTCATTTTTTAATCTAGGTGTACCTTCATCAACTATTATTAAAGGTCTTAGAACTCTTCCAGGTTCAGTTGAAATTGTGACATCATTAAACTGAGTGTTATACCTCATATTCATTTGAAGTGGAAGTTCCCCATTTCTTCTTTTTTCTTTCATTCCTTTTATGAATTTTTTTGGAGATTTTATATTTCCAATAAACATACCATTAAAGAAAACTTCTGCTCCATCAATCCCTTCAATGTCAAGATCTTCTTTTTCAAGACTTTTCATGAATTTTTCTTCATTAAGATCAATTCTTGTTGAAACTTGGGAAAGCAATGCAAGATTTTTTCTCAATCCAATTTCAGTACCTTCAGGAGTTTCTATAGGACAGAATCTTCCATAATGGGTCGGATGAAGAGTTCTTGCCTGAAAGTTTTCTCTTTCACTTGGAAGCATGCTTGATACTCTTTGAAGTTGAGAAATTGTTGCAAGATAATTAGTCTTATCCATATTCTGAGTTATTCCGGCTCTTTTTCCTGTCCAGCTCCCTGTTGCAATTGCTGATTCAACTCTATGGGAAAATAAAGTAGATTTTGCAATAACTTTAATAGAAAAATATTTCCTTTTCTTTGTTGATTTTTGAAGAGAATATTGAATATCTCTTATTAAAATACCAAGGTTTACTCTGAATAATGTTGAAAGAAGATCTCCTGAAAGCCTAACTCTTTTATTTGCATAGTGGTCTTTGTCTGTATGAAAATCAGGGTTTTGCTTTGCAGTTATATATTGTTTTATAAGTTTACAGAGAGTTACGGCCTTTTTCTTTCGGTCTTCTTTCTTTTGTCCAATATGGGGGAATAAATAAGAATCAATTCTTTGCTCAACTCTATCAAGAATTTCTTTTTTTGTTCCATGAAAATTGGCCTTTTCAGAAATATAAATCATGGCATCTTCTCTTGTTGCAAGATTAACGAATTCGTAAAGATTTACAATCACAGAATCTGTTTCTTTTCCAATATATTTTTGAATTTCTGATTCTTTTGTCATTCCAAGCGCCTTTAATACAACTTGTACAGGGATTTCTCTAAATTTACTAAATGAAATTTTAAGAATGCCTTCTTTACTTTCTGTTATTGCAATAGGAATTCTGTAAGTTCCCCTTAGTGAGAATATTTTGAGGTTTAGATTTCCTTTTCTATCAGTTTCTATAAAGGGTTGATTCTCTGCAAGGTCTTCCACCATAACCATAACTCTTTCATTTCCTTTAATTATGAAATATCCTCCAGGATCTAAAGGATCATGATAACTTTCTATCAATTCTTTTTCAGACATTCCATAAGTATTACATGCTTTGCTTTTTACCATTACTGGAATCTTTCCTATTTCTACAACCTCGGAATCAATTTGATCATCTTTCTTTACAGTAATCTCCATAGTAAGAGGGGCAGAATATGTTAAATTTCTCATTTTAGCCTCGGCAGGAGTTATTAATGAAGAACTGCCATCAGCCTCTATTACTATAGGTTTTCCAACTTTTATTTTTCCTAAAGTAATTTCAAAATCATCATTATTTATGGTTTCTGAAACTTCGTCAACAATTTCTTGAACTCTTTTTTCTATAAAATTGTTGAAAGAAGTTATGTTAGATTCTACTAAAGAATGTCCTTCAAGATATTTTTTTACAATAATATGTTTATCTTCCATTTTAATAAAATTGTCAATCAAACAACAACTCTGTAATATATATGTTGCTCCTTTCCATCTTTTTGACTTTTTCTTTCTATCCTAACAATATCACCTACATTGCAGTTTTCAGGTAATCCTGGATCGCTTGATAGAATTTTTGGTAATTGGGACTTTGAAATATTGAGATCACCAAGAAGATCTTTGACTTCTTTTTCATCAAGCTTAACGTGTTTTGGGTGTAGAATATGCATTTAGAGTTTTTGCAAGCAAATTTAGGTAAGGGAATATAGGCACGAAGTACCCTTATATATTTTTATAATAACTTCCCGATAATAAAAGAAACTAAATTTTCGTTTTTAAATGTTTCGTATAATTTCACCTTTCATACAATATTTTCTGGCTTTTCTTACTTGAAAGGGCTTTTGGTTCAGGATTTTTTCTCAAAAAGTCTATAATAAACCCTCCAATTCCTAGGACAGATCCAAGAACAAAACCTAAAATAACACCTTTTATCAAAGCTTTTCCTGCTTGTGAGAAAGATTCCCTAAAGTATTCAATTAAAGATTCTATTGGATTTTCTGAGATTAGATTTAAATCATATGCTGTAAAAAAATCAAGACTAAATAATATAGAAATCCCTACAAAGAATCCTGCCAAAGCAAAAATTGTTGCAAACGGGAACTGTCTCATCAATTTATTCATTAAATGGCCCCGGAGGGATTTGAACCCTCGACACCTGGATTAAAAGTCCAGTGCTCTGCCAGGCTGAGCTACGGAGCCGCTACAGAATTAATTGTGAAATAGTTTATAAAATTATTCTTTCACTACAGAAATATCTATAATTGTTCATTCAACTTTTCTTCGAATTCTTCAAAAGGCATAGCGCCCATGAACCTTTCTTTGATTTCACCGTCTTTGAAAAAAATGAAATTTGGAATTGAAACAACTTGAAACTTTTGGGCAAGTTCTTGATTTTCATCAACGTTAATTTTTGCAAATTTTATTTTCCCATCAAACTTTTCAGATAGATCATCAATCACTGGAGACATCATAACACAAGGCATACACCAGTCAGCATAAAAATCTACAAGAACAAAACCTTCTTTTGTAAAATCATTAAATTCATTTCCATTAACAAGTTCTGTAACGTTTGACATCTTGAATTAATTAGATAGAAATGTGTTTATAAAATTTACTTTTCTAAACTGCCATTTTTCTTCTGATTGCAGGATGTGAATTATATCCTATAAGCTTAAAATCATCAATTGTTAATTGATCTATTGGCTTGTTTGCAATTTCTCTTTTAGCTTTAGGAAATGGTTCTCTTGATAATTGTTCAAGAATTGCAGTTACATGATTATAATCATTTTTTTCAGAATCTTTTTCATCAATTCCCTTAACCATCCAATCAAGTACTTCAGAGTATCCATCCCTATCTTTGACATTCTTTATATTTTGTTGGAATTCTTCAAAATTTTCTCGAAGCCACCTATCTGTTTTTCCAAGAGGAAAATAAAAATGAGCATCTCCAAAACTATGTATGAACCTTCCGGGTTTAAGTCCTAATTGGTTTGCAAGAATTATTGTAAGATCTGAATATTGAGCTTGGTTTGCTGCAATTCCTAAGAAATAATCTCCACTTCTTTGATGCAATTTAACTTCAAGTGAATCGTTTCTTTGATTTACATTTATTTGGTAAAGCGTATGGCAGGATGGAAGAGACATATTTGGAACTTCTGAAACCTCCCATGCAGAAATTATATGTCTTTTACTTGTAGGGTTTTTCTTTGCCTTTTCAAAAAATTCTGCTAGTTGGTCAATTCCTTCTTTATCTCTTATATAAAGTTGCACTGGTTTTCCATCTTTAAGAATTGGTTTATTATCTAATGTTATGGGAATATATTCTGGCCAATGTCTCCAGAGTCCAGGATAAACAGGACCTGCATCACCCCACTTTTTTGCAAAAGTTTCATCTTCCATAATTCTTTGACCAAAATCTTTAGTTGCTTCCTCCCATTCATTAGAATATTTTTTGAGTCCATCAGGATAAATTCCTTCTTCAACCATTTTTGGAAGATTGTGTTGGAAAGTATCTTTTCTCCAGTATGGAACTCCATTATCTTCAAGATATTTAATATTAGTATCTCCCTTTAAGAACCATATAAGTTCATGTGTTGCCCATTTTATTGGAAGTTTCCTAGTAGTCACAATAGGGTATCCCTCCTGAAGATCATGATAAGATTCTCCTCCAAAAAGGGAGATTAATCCAGTTTCCTTACTATTTCCCTTAACTTGTGAATAAGGTGAAGTCAGAATTTTTAATGCATGTTCAAGATATTGTTCCGTCATATTTTTCCTAAATAACCTTTATTTTTAAAGATAATTGTAATGCAAAATCTATTCAACTCTTTTAACAAGTCCAAAAAAACCGCGGCCAGATTTAAGATTTAACATTAATTTTTCTAAATTTCTAGATATTATTCTATTGTCTTTAGGATCTACCATCTTAACAATAGGATCCTTAAAATTTTCTAAAAGATAAACATGATTATGATGCCCTATAAATCCATTTGTATTTGACATTTCTTCAAGAAGCGTTTCAGGCTCGTTAAAAGGAGTTTCATTGTGGAAGTAGTATTTGTATTTAAGTCCAACAAGATTCATAAAATTATAGAAATTTTTATCATCCACATAAAATCCTTTTTCAGATGGTGTTAAACTTTTCGCAATATCTTCTTGAGACAAATGAATATCATATTTTATAAAAATATTTTGCAAGACTGCACACACACAATAATTTTGTTTTTCTTGTAACGCCAGAGTTTGTTCAACCATTTTAATTCTGAACTTCTTTTTTTCCTTGACTTGTGACTCTCCCACCTTGATGTTGACCAGAATAAGCACGATTAATCTCTCCAAGAACTGGCTCATATTCAATATTAAACATTCTTGCACCCAGTTCAAAAGTGAAATCCTCAGAACCTTGATTTTTTATTCCAAAAGCTAATTTACCTTTGTATCCAGGATCAGTTTTTGTTGCATGAAAACTCACCCCACCTCTCTGTAAAGAGCTTCGCGGCCAGATTTTCGGAATCATATAACCTTCAGGAAATTTTTCATCAAATTTTATTTTTTCTGCAGGAGCATTTATGACTTCAATTGTTGTAACAAGGACATATTCTCCTGGTTTGAGAGTTATCGATTTATTTCCATCTTTTTCTACATCACCTATCAAATCAGTTTTAGAAGAATATCTTTCTCTACTTGTTCCGTCTGCTCCAAGAAAACTATCACTAATTATTTTATGAACCTGGCCAACACGTAAATCGATTCCAGAACCTTCAGGATTTTTTAATTCTCTTTCAGAAAGACCTCCAATCAAATTGTATTTTTCATTTAACTCAAGAATTCTTACGGCAGATATTTTCATTTTCTTTTTTTGAATAGGTCCTTTATTTTTTAAATTTTTATGTTCTAAATTCTACAGGTACAATAAGATTTTCAATCCCTTCTCTTTCAATTATCGTTTTCTTCCATCTTTCATAAAGTGGAAAACCGCTGTCTTCTTTCAGTGATTCTAAAGCGTGTAATTTTCCTTTGTCTGCAGCAGATTTGAAGTCAAAAGGCTCAGGTAAATATTCTGGGAATATTTCAAAGAAATTTTTCATATGAAGATACTTTCTTGGGAACTCATTAAGCCTTCTTATATATCCACCAGTCATTCCATTCTTACCTCCTGCAGGAAGAACAAAATCCTGATTACTTGCCCAAACTTCATGCCAAGCTTCACCGCCTCCATCGTACTTGTCAAAAAACGAAACAAATTTTGCCTCAATACTTCCTTTTGTCTTTGCATCTAAAAGCAAACCTTCATAGTTGTAACCATTGACAAAATCTCCATATTCTTCAAGAAATTTTGGAATCGAGTTTAATTCTCCTTTTTCCAAAGAACTTAATTCTTCTTGACTCATTCTTTCCTTTTCAAACAGGGTAGTATCTCCTTCAAGTATCTCAAGATCATCATGAACTTCTGCGAGTGTTCGTGCATAATCAAAATCAAATCCTTTACCATAAACAAAGAAAATATCCTCAGCAGCATCTTCTAAATGATATCGGACTCTCTTAGAATGAATTAAATCATCTGTTCTGTAAAACATTAATGGAAATCTTTCATGAACATATCTTTTTATTTTAGAAAGTTTCTCTTCACGACCATCAATATCTAAACTAATAGGTTTAAAATCCATAAAAAGGAAAAACGAATATCATTTAAATTAATTTGTCCTTTTGAGAATATATGATTAGGCTCCGCACCCTCCAATCTTATCCCCACAATTTGGACATTCAAAACAATTTGGAGCTGTTTGCACCATCAAATTTCCACAAGTGCTACATGATTTTCCATTAGAATTGTTTCCTTTCTTATTATTTCTTTTTCCATTAACAATATTTTTACCATTTGAATTTTTTACAAATCCTCCTGTTTCGGAATCATTCAAAACTTGTTCTATATCCCAATCGTCAAAGTTCATTCTTTCATAGGTTCTGAAAGCACCGTTTTGGAAACCTCTTAAATCGTTAATATTTACTTTTTCAGGTTCGTTAGCTACATCAGTATCTCCACGATATTCTAATCTTAACAATTTTTGAGCAAAATCTAGAGGAGAATTAGCAGTTTTGATATATTTGTGTCCTCTTACTAATCCTAGAGGTTCAAATTGTTGGCCTTCCCATCCAGCCACGACATCGTCTAGATGTATTCCTCTCTTAAGTGATTTGGATGCAGAAATTCCTGAAGTAGTTAGTAAAGATCCAACCGTAGATCCTGATTTATAACTTAGGAAAGTAATTTGTCCAGGTCGCCCATCTTCATATTCACTAGTTATGATATGTAAGGGTGTACCTCCTATCTCAACTTCCCATTCGTGAGAGTCTCTGCTATTAGGAAGATCTTCTTTTTCACCTCTTCCAAATTTTTTATTATCTTTATCTCCAAAGCTGACAGCACTTATAGGTTTACTATTATTCCTAAAGACAGAAATTGCTTTTAGACCTAAATCCCTTCCAAGCAAGTATCCATCATAAATGTCTTTTACTGTTGCACTTTCAGGAAGATTATTAGTCTTAGATATTGCTCCAGAAATAAACGGCTGGGCAGCCCCAACCATTCTTAGATGTCCTTCAAAAGAAATACTTCCTTCTCCTTCAACATTTCCAAAAGCAGTATCAAAAATAGGATAGTGTTCAGGTTTAACATGAGGAGCATTCCTCAAAGTATTTCGTTTTCCAACATATTTTGAAATATCTGCAATTTCAGATTCATTATATCCTAAGTTATTTAATGCAATCTCAACATCTTTATTCGCAATGATCACATTTCCTCCTCCAGCCAAATTTTTTGTTATTCTTAGAGACATTGCGGGTTCAATGCCTGTAGTACTACATCCCATTAAGTATGAAATGGTTCCTGTAGGTGCTAAAACCGTAGCCTGTGCATTGCTAAATCCATGCCTTTCTCCTTGTTCTATAACATTTCCCCAAGAATCGTATGCAGCTTTTTTGAGGTTTTCATCATCAATTTCTTCCCACAGAATATCATCCAGATTTTTCTTATGTTTTTTCATAACTTCAACCATGGGTTTCTTATTAAATTCAAAATGAGTAAAAGATCCGTTTGCTTTTGCAATTTCTGAAGATGTTTCATATGCAGATCCTGTTAATACAGAGGTTATTGCTCCTGTAATCGCACGCCCTTTTTCAGAGTTGTAGGGAATTCCTTTTCTCATCAACAATGAACCAAGATCTGCATACCCTGCACCAATTGTTTCAAACTCAGTACTTATTTGAGCAATTTCTTTAACAGGATATGAGGCCGATTTGTTTGCTATATTTTGAGCGATAGAAAAGACCCTATTTGCTTTTTTGAAATCTTCAACATTAAAACTTCCATCTTCTTCTAAAAAGTGAGTCAATCTTAAAGAATAGAGGCTACAAGAAGTATCATCTAAGAATAAATATTCTGAACAAGGATTTGTTGAATTCTGTCTTCCAGAGTTTTTTGCAGTATGCATCTCCTGAATTTTTGATTCATATTGAATTGCAGGATCTCCTATTCTCCAACTTCCAAAAGCAATTTCCTTTAACATCCTTTCAGAAGAAACTTTTTTTACAATTTTTCCATCATTAACATTACGTAATCCAATTTCTCTACCTTCTTCTACTGCCTTAAAAAATTCATCATCTGCTCTTACAGATAAATTTGTATTTTGTAGGGCAACAGTTGTATATGCTTCACCATCCATTCCTCCACTAAATCCATTTTCCATGAGGGTTTTTGCCTTTCTGTCTTCCTTGACTTTTGACCTTACAAATTCAATAACATCTCTGTGATTATACCTCATGGTTGTCATTCTTGCAGCCCTCCTAGTTTTTCCACCGGACTTAATTGCTCCTGCAACTTTATCATATATTTCAAAGAAACTCATCGTACCTGAGGCTTGCCCTCCTCCCGAAAGTTTTTCTCCATTTCCTCTTAATTTTCCAATATCATGTCCAATACCGGATCCTGAAGAAAATATAGCTATTTCGTCTACAACATTTTGTGCTATACTTTCAAGATTATCATTAGGACCTTTGATAAAACAAGCATGAAGTTGAGGATGTATATATTCTCCATTAGTAACTTTTTTTACTTCACCTGTTTCAGGGTCCTTCCAATAATTTATGCCAGGACTTCCCTCTATTCCATAAGAATTAAATAATCCTGCATTGAATTGTGTTGGTGAATTAAATGCGCCTATCCCTTTCGCCTGCAAAAAATATAATTCATTTCTAAAATTTTCTCGGTCTTCTTCCGATTTGAAATATTCAAATTTCCATCCTTCGTCAGTAAAGAAGTCAGCGACTCTTTTGTTTAAATGTTTTAAAGAGTATTCATGGTCTGAACCTATTGTATTTTTTATTTTTTCTTTCCATTCTTTTTTGTCTGGTTTGAAGAAATATTTTTGAGCAACAATTTGAGCGGAAACATCATCCATCCATGTGGGCATTTCCGCATTTTCTATTTCGAAGATAGTTTCACCTGTTTTGAAATCTTGAATCTTCAAATGTCTAACATCATACTCTGATGAATTGAGAGGGTCTTCATATCCTGATGAGAAATATCTGTCAACTATTACACCTTCTTTTTCTTTAGAAGTTTCATGGAAAACTCTTCCTACATCTAATCTATCTAAAAATTCTTCCCCTTTAAACTCATAAACCTTTATTTCCCCATTTTCAATGGCTTTTTCCAGCTTTCCTTCATCTAAGTATTGATCATTTTGGTTTTCAATTAGTTTGTAAGAATCTTCTACAGGAATATGCCTTTCTCTATCGTATCCATTAAGAAGCATGGGAGAATATTTCCCTCCTGTTTCAAAAAGGACTGTTTTATATCCAGGCACTACATTTTCATTAAAAGATATTTTTTCCAAGCCCCCAGTTTCTTTATCAGCCATATTTTTTTATTACCTCTTTTATTTTTAAATTAATATTTACTTGAATATATATTTCCATATTTCTTTTCTACAATCCTTTCAATTCTTTTCTAAAATCCTTAACGTCTTGGAAATCCCTGTAAACTGATGCGAATCTTATATATGCAACATTGTCTAGTTTTTTGATGTTTTTCATCACGACTTCTCCTACAATCTCACTTGAGATTTCCTTTTTTCCTTTTTTGAACAATTGATCTTCAATTTTATTTATCATATTTTCAATTTTTTCTTTTGAAACTGGTCTTTTTTCAAATGCTCTCTGGATTCCAGATTCAAGTTTTTCTTCAGAGAATTTCTCACGACTACCATCTTTTTTAATTATGTAAAGTTCCCTCTTACTTATTTTTTCATAAGTAGTGAATCTCTTTTTACATTTTAGACATTCACGTCGCCTTCTTATTCCCCGAGGAGATTTTCTTCTATCTGTTACCCTAGTGTTTGCTGAACAAAATGGACATTCCATGCAACATACAACATATTGTAGTTTAAATATCTTTTGTCATCCATAAATTGTATGTTTCGAATTAAACAAAATTAAGTTATATTTAAAGGTTTATAACTATCCTCAAGTGGTCGAAGGTTTTCAACCCCAACTTTAAAAACTACTCATAGTCTTTTATAAGAATGACAAAAATAACTGGTGTTAGAAAGCGGAAAAAGAAAGACATAGAAAAAATTTTACATCCTTTAGTTAAGGAATGGTTTTTTTCAAAATTTGAAGACTTTTCTTTGACTCAGCAGTATGGACTTTTACCTATTTGGAAAAGAGAAAATATTTTAATCTCTGCAGAAACAGGCGGAACAAAAACACTTACAGCATTTTTATCTATTCTTAATTATCTTGTAATTCTTGCAGAGAAAGGAGAACTTGAAAATAGAATTTATACAGTTTATACATCTCCATTAAAAGCATTAAGCAATGACATTCACAAAAACCTAATAGAACCTCTTGAAGAAATAAATGAAATTGCAGAGAAGAAAAAGATTAAGCTTCAAAAGATTCGTGTAGGATTGAGAACTGGTGATACGACTCCCTACGAAAGGCAAAAGATGGCAAAGAATCCCCCTCATGTTTTGGTAACTACTCCAGAATCTCTTGCAATCCTTTTAACTTCTAAAAAATTTGTTGAAAATTTAAGAAAGACTGAATTTTGTATACTTGATGAAATTCATTCTCTTGATAATAAAAGAGGGACTTATTTGAGCCTGACTCTTGAAAGGCTTAATGAAGTTTCCGAAACATGGCCAGTTAAGATAGGTCTTTCTGCTACAATTGAACCAATGGAAGAAGTTGCCAAATATCTTGTAGGAATTGGGAAAGACAGGTCTGTAAAAATAGCAAAAGTTAATCTGAATAAAAAAATAGATGTTCAGGTTTTATCTCCTGTAAAGAACATAATTGAAGATAAAAATATTCACCAAAAGATGTATGAATTAATATCTGACTTGATAAAAAAACATAAGACTACACTAATTTTTACAAATACTAGGTCGGCAACAGAGAGAGTTGTGAATTACCTTAAAGAAAGATTTCCTACAGAATATGGGGATGACAATATTGCAGCACATCATTCTTCTTTGAGTAAAGATCACAGGTTTGATATTGAAGAAAGACTTCGTGATGGAAAGTTAAAAGTAGTTGTTTGTTCGACTTCTCTTGAGTTGGGGATAGATATTGGTTTTATTGATTTGGTTATCATGCTTGGCTCCCCAAAATCCTCCTCACGTGCTTTACAACGGCTTGGGCGTGCAGGACATAAGCTCCATAGTGTAGCTAAAGGGAGATTTATTGTTTTAGATAGGGATGATCTGACTGAATGTTCTGTAATCCAGAAAGAGATGGTTGAGAGAAAAATAAATAGGATAAAATTTCCAAAAAATTGTCTTGATGTTCTTTCCCAGCAGATTTACGGGATGGCTATCCATAAGGTTTGGAAAGAGAAAGAACTTTTCAGTTTGATAAAAAATAGTTATTGTTATTCTGATTTGACAAGGAAAGATTTTTTAGATGTTATTAGCTATCTTGCGGGAGAATATGCACTTGAGAAAAATCATGTATATGCAAAAATTTGGTATGATTCAGAGACTAAAGAAATTGGAAAAAGAGGAAGGCTTGCACGTGTTTTGTATCTTACAAATCTAGGCACAATCCCTGATGAGTCTTTTGTTAATGTAAAAACAGGTTTGAATGAAATTGTTGGTGCAATAGATGAAAGTTTTCTTGGAAGGATGAAAAAGGGAGATGTTTTTGTTCTTGGAGGAAAAAAATATAAGTATAGATACACTCGAGGAATGAACCTTTATGTTGCTCCTGAGATTAAAAGAAATCCAAATATTCCCTCTTGGTTTTCGGAGATGCTTCCATTAAGTTTTGATTCTGCAATGGAAATAAATAATTTTAGAAAATTGATGAGAGAAAAAATGGATTCTGATTTGCCTCAGAGAAAAATTATTAATTTTATTAAATCATACTTATATGTTCCAAAAGAAACTGCAGAAGCAATTTATAATTATTTCTTGGAACAGCACTCATTTCTTGAGATTCCTCATCAAGACAAGATTATTGTTGAAAAATTTAAAGATGAAGGAAAGAACTATCTTCTTTTTCACACACTTTACGGTCGGAGAGTCAATGATGCACTTTCAAGGGCATTTGGATATTTAATTGGAGATCTTGGGGGAAGAGATATAGGAATGGGAATAACAGATAATGGATTTTATCTTACTGGAGATAGAATGATGGTTAAAAGAGTAATTTCTAATTTAAAGGAAGATGATTTAGAAGATGTTTTGAAAAAGGCTGTTGATAAAACAGATGTTTTAGCAAGAAGATTTAGACATTGTGCAACTCGGGCATTGATGATTCTAAGAAGTTACAAAGGAAGAAAAAAAACTGTTGGAAAACAGCAAATGAAAAGCCATTTTCTTCTTGCAGCAGTTAAAAAAATAAGTAAAGAATTTCCAATTTTACGGGAAGCTAGAAGAGAAGTTTTTGAAGATTTAATGGATATTGAAAATTCTAAGAAAGTATTGAGGTGGATTGAACAAGGAAAAACAAAAATAGAAATTGTTGAAACAGAAGTCCCTTCACCCTTTGCACTTAATTTAACAATGCAAGGCCACACAGATTTGCTAAAAATGGAAGATAAGCAGGCCTTCCTTAAGAGAATGCATGAGCTTCATGTCAAAAAGATTTTTGGGAAGTTAGGTTAGTTGGTTAGAGAAATTAAAATCTGTTAAAAGGTTTCACTTTGTTCCGCCCAAATTTCTCATTTACTTCGAGGTGTTCTTAGTCCTTCGGACAATTTGTCTGCTTTGCCGAAAGATAACTTTTTTAAGTTTCATCTTTATAATTTAATTATGGGGAATGAAATAAAAATAAAGAAAAAGACAATAAAGAAAGTTTCTTATTTTGTGATTGGGATAATATTATTAATTTTATTAATTCTTTATTTTCTTCTAGAACCAAAGACTACATTTAGTTTTTATAATTCTGATACGGGAGAAAGTCTAAATGGAGAATTATTTTTTGACAACTATTCTTTTGGATATCTTGAAGGAGGGAATATTTCTGTTCCTAGTTTAGATCATATTCCTTCTAGTTTAAAACTAATCTCAGATCAGGATGGAGAGAAATTTAAAGTAGAATACATTTTTCCAGAAGACTATTATTCCTATTCTGTTGTTCCGTTTTCTTTATCACAAGAGGATATTGATTTTTATAAAAAGTATTATTCTCATTCTAAAGAGGATTCTTTTTCTAATGTTTTAGAGCCACATTTTAAAGAAGTTCCAATAACTTGGAAGTTAACAGACCCTTCTCAATGTTGGAAGACAGAAGAAGAAAAGATAAGAAAATCCTTCCTTGAGATAGAAAAGGCATCAGATGGATATCTAAAGTTTCAAGAAGTTTATTCAAATCCTGATATAATTGTTAATTGCTATCAAGATTTTACAGAAAGATATGAAGAGCTTAGGGAAGAAATTGAATTTTTCAAAACTTGTGAGAATATTACCTTTGAAGGTAGAAAAAGATCTGCGACTAATTCAGAGTTAGGACTGGATGATTATACGATTATACATTCTGGAGGATTCATTTATAGGATTGATGAAAGAAAAGATTACAAAGTTTCTTCAGAAATAATCTCAATTAATGACACCTTAACAACTTGGGAAGTATGTAAGGTTAATATTAGTGATTTAAGTTTGAATCCCCATATTGTTTTTGGCTCTGATTCAAACTTAAATGAATATCTTATTGGAGAAGGAGGACCTTCGAAAAGCGTAGGGAATATTATCTTAGAAAGTGAGGCAAGATTTTTCGGAGATAAGAATGTAATTGTGTCTTGTACTTCAGGTTTTCCCTTGCCCGAAGTACATGAATTACTTCATGTTTTAGGTTTTTCCCATATTGTCGAAGAGGATGAATTACCAAAAGATACTTTTGGATATCCAATAAATGACCCTAAATATACTTCAGATATCTTATATCCTTACAAGAGATGCTTGGATCAAACAAAAATAAACGAACATTATTCTTCTTGTTTAAAATATATTTACTCTAATGGTGAAGTTGGAAGTTGTGATAATGTTAATTTTATGTCTGAATAATTAAAATATGAGTGCGACATCAGTTATTTAATCAAGAGAATAATTATTTCTTCAATTAAATTTAAGGAGGTTAAATAATATGAAAAGAAAACATTATGAATTTTCAACAGCAGTTTCAGCAATAGTTTGGACTGTTTTTGCAGGACTGGCTTGGTATTCCAAACACGACTTAGGAACAATAACCACTCTTGGAGGAATTGCTCTTATGTTTGCTTGGATGTATGAACAATCTAAGTTAAAAGATTAAAAACAAAAGAACCCACCTTCTTTTTATTATCCGACCCAAAAATCCTATAAACCTAATCTCTTTATATATTTTATGACAAAGTACGAATTCATTAACGAAGCATTATTTTTTCCAGAAAAAAAGATATTAGTAATAGGAGATTTGCACATTGGCTATGAACATATGTTACAACAATCAGGGATTTTAATTCCGGATAGACAAGTTGAAGATATTATTGGAGACATAAAAAAGATTCTTAAAAAAATTCAATTAAAAAAAAATAAAGTGAATAAAGTGGTTTTTATTGGGGACATAAAACATTTTTTTAGTTATGAGTGGAAAGAAAAATCTAATTTCAATAAAATTC
>JBBDJP010000005.1:72105-89078 GCA_040879805.1 Candidatus Pacearchaeota archaeon | reverse complement strand
AAAAAAAGGTTGAAGAATTTTTTGAAGAGGAAAAACCAGAATATGTTTTTCTTGCTGCAGCAAAAGTAGGAGGAATAAAAGCAAACAATGATTTTCCTGCAGATTTTATTTACGACAACATAATGATTCAAACAAATATAATTCATTCAGCATATAAAAATAAAGTAAAAAAGCTTCTTTTTCTTGGAAGTTCTTGTATTTACCCAAAACATTCTGAACAACCGATGAAAGAAGAGTATCTTCTCTCAGGGAAACTCGAACCAACAAACGAACCTTATGCCATAGCTAAAATAACAGGAATTAAAATGTGCCAGGCTTATAATAGACAGCACAATACTCATTTTATTTCTGCAATGCCTACAAACCTTTACGGACCTAATGATAATTTTGATTTAAACACTTCCCATGTACTTCCTGCATTAATCAGGAAGTTTCATGATGCAAAAACAAATAATCAGGAAGAAGTTGTTATGTGGGGAACGGGAAAGCCGAAAAGAGAATTCCTTCATGTGAATGATCTAGCAGATGCTTGTTTATTTTTAATGGAAAATTATGATGAAAATGAAATTATAAATATAGGCTCGGGAGAAGAAGTTTCAATAAAAGAGCTTGCAGAGTTAATAAGGAAAATTGTTGGATTTGAAGGAAAAATAACAAATGACACAACAAAACCAGATGGAACCCCTAGAAAACTCCTAGATACAACAAAATTGACAAACTTGGGATGGAAACCAAAAATCTCACTAGAAGAAGGAATAAAAGAAACTTATGAGTACTATATAAAATCATTATAAGACAATTCAACAATCTTTTTAATCCTTAAAATACAACATTAATTATGGAAACACTACTTATTACAAAGGAAACTCCTGAAGAAATATTAAAACAAAAGAAAAAAGCAATTCTAAATTTCTTTAATATGAATAGTCTTTTTTTCTACACAAAAAACAAGAGATATCAACAAATCATTTCTCAAAAACACAACATAAACTTCCCCGATAGCAGAATCATTTCCACAAAACTCAAAATCCCTCAGCAGAGAGGCCCGTCATTCACAAGAAGATTTTTACTTTCAAAACACTCAAAAATCAAAAAGCATTTTTTCATAGGCCCAACTAACGAAAACATAAAAAAACTTTCAGAAGTAACAAAAATTCCATTAAAAAATCTGAATTCATATAATCCTCCTTACATAAAAGAACTAGAGTTCTCTGAAAAAGAAGTAAAAAAAATATCATCTCTAATAAAAAAAGCAAATCCTGATTTCGTTTGGGTTTGTGTTGGAAGTCCAAAACAAGACATTCTTGCAAATCATCTATTCAAGAAACACAAATGCTTCTATCTAACAATTGGAGCAGCAATCGATTTTCTTCTCGGAAAAAAGAAAGAATCTCCAGAGATATTCACAAAAATGGGGGTAGAGGGAATTTATAGATTTTTTACAGACTTTAGCAAAAATTCTTGGAAAAAATCCTGGAGGAGTTTTTTTGCGTTGAATTATTTAGGAGGGGTGAGGGTGAGATGAAAAAGAAAACAAAAATAATATTCGCAGGACGTTTCCCTCCACCAGTCCACGGAGCAGCAATTATGAATCAAAACTACTTTGAATCCTTAAACAAAAATAAAGATTTTGAGGTTAGGGGAATAAAATGAAAAAGAAAATCCTTTTTTTAAGCCCATTACCGCCGCCTCATTATGGTTCTGCAATGTCTAGTGAAATGTGTCTAAAAATCTTAAAAGAATCTAAAGATTTTGAAGTAAGAAATATTAAATTAAATTATTCTAGAGATATGAATGATGTGGGAAGAATAAATCTTGATAAGATAAAAGGAATATTTTCTGTTAAAAAAAGGATAAGAGAAGAGATTAAAGAATTCAATCCTGATATTATCTACCTTGTTCCTGCAACTTATTCTTTTGGGCTTTTGCGAGATTGGTTTTTTGTTCGGGAGATAAAAAAACATTGGAAAGGAAAAATATTATTTCATATAAGAAGTAGGATTTTAGATAAAATCTGGAATAGTTTTTTTGGGAAAAAGTTACTGAGAGGTATGTATATGGGCAATAAAGCTATTGTTTTGGGAAAGGAATTAATTAATGACTTAAGAGGGATTATCCCAAAAAAAGATATCTCTATTTTACCCAATGCAATAAAAAGCGAAGTTAGTGAAAATGAATTAAAAAGAATAATTCAAGAAAGAAAAAAAAATAAGCAATTTAATATTTTATTTTTATCAAACATGGACAAAAGTAAAGGATGGCCCAAACTCCTTGAAGCCTGTAAAATTTTGAATGAAAAGGAATTTAATTTTAAGTGTGACTTTGTTGGGGCTTGGCAATCCGAAAAAGACAAGAGATATTTCAAGGAGTTTACTAAAAAAAATAAATTAGAAAAAAAAGTTTTTTCACACGGAAGAAAAACAGGAAAAGAAAAAAATAAAATTTTAGAAAAATCTCACATTTTAGTCTTTCCAACAGAATACAAACTTGAAACCTTTGGCCGTGTTATTCTTGAAGCAATGATGTTTTCAATTCCAGTTATTGCTAACAGTATAGCCACAATTCCTTCAACAGTTCAGGACGGAAAAACCGGATTTCTCCTGAAAAAAAACACGCCGGAAAAAATAGCGGAAAAGATTGAAAAATTAATTAAAAATGAAAAGTTAAGGGAAAAGATGGGGAGAAAAGGAAGAAAAAGGTTTTTAGAAAAATATGAATTAAAAGAATATGAGAAAAAGTTTAAAGGGATTTTCAGGGATTTTTAAAGATGTCTAATATAAATGTTAAAATAAAGGGATTCGTAAAAAACTTAATTGAAAATTTTCGGAGGTTCTTCAATCAAAAAAGTATTTTTTCTTTTAAATATGAGGGCGAAGAAATAAACTTATATCTCCCTCTTAAAAGAGACCATCTGCAACAACAAATAATAGTAAAATGGAACTTTTATGAATCTTCAGAGTTAGGAAAGATAAGAAGGTTTATCCAAAATAATTCAGTAATTTTAGATATTGGTGCAAATATCGGAAACCATGCAATTTATTTTGGGAAAATTCTAAAGGCAAAAAGGATATATTGTTTTGAGCCTCAAAAAGAAGCATTTAATATATTGAAAAGAAACATTCACCTTAATGATTTAGAAAAAAATATTGTTGCCTATAATGAAGGTTTAGGGAATAAAAATTCAAAAGGGAGAATAAAAGAAAGACAAAAAAATAATTTGGGAGGATCTTCAATAGAAGAATCAAAAAAAGGAGAATTAAAAATAAAAAGATTAGACTCCTTAAATATTAAAGAAAAAGTAAGTTTCATTAAAATAGATGTAGAAGGATTTGAAAAAGAAGTTTTGAAAGGCGGACAAAATTTTATAATAGATAATAAACCAATAGTTTGGATAGAAGTAGATAAGAATAATCAATTTTTTGTCCTTAAGTATTTCAAAAAAATAGGATATAAAAGAATCAAAGATGATAACCTAAAAAATTGGTTGTTTATACCAAAAAATGAAAATTCTTAAGGTTGCCTTACTTCTTCAATAGATTTTAAAATCCTACTTATGAACTTTTCATTAGAAAATTTTGTCAATATCTCTTTTGCATACTCTTGATTACTAGAAAACTTATAATCTCCACTAACAAGATAATTTAGTTTATTAAAAAGATCTTCAGAATCTTTTTGCTTTACAATAAATGAAAATTTGGTTTCTTTCCCAACAACCTCTGGCATTCCTCCGGTGTTTGTGACAATTACAGGAATTCCTGAAGCAATTGTCTCAAGCAAAACAATTCCAAAAGATTCCTCTTGATGTGTTTTAGGATCTTTTATTGAAGGCTGAACATACACATCACATTCTTTTAGTATTTTGGAAATTTCCATATGAGGAACACTTCCCTTAAAATCGATTTTATCATAAATTCCAAGAGATTTAGAATAATTAATCATTTCCCCTTTTTTTTCTCCATCTCCAATAAGAATTAATCTGCTTTTAGGATAAATTTCCACTATTTTTTTAAAAGCATCTATTAAATATTTATGTCCTTTAAAATTGATGAATCTTGACACATTTACGATTTTGAAAGTTTTTCCTTTTTGAAAAAAATCTTTCTTTTTCCTTTTTGAAAAGGCACTGTTAAATGTATTATAAACTATTCTTATTTTCTTTTTAGGGAAATCCAAATTTAACAATTTTCTTTCTAAAAAATGTGAATTCACCAAACAAATTAGATTCTTATTCTCTTTTAATTTCTTTAAATTTTTCAAATAAACCTTATTTAAATAAGGTAATGAAGTCAGATCTGTACCATGAAAATGAGCTACCAAAGGTATTTTTATTTTATTTTCAATTAATAAATTGTTCACTTTTATTGCATTGGGTCCAAAATGAGCATAAATCACATCGGGTTTTTCTTCCTTTAAAATCCCAAGAACTCTATTTTGGTCATAAAGAGAATAGCTTTTATTCAATATGGGCCAAAGCATTAAACTCAAAGATTTTTTTGAACAAACAAAATCATATATTTTTTTTGCCATAACATTTTCTCGAATATCATTTTTTAATCCTTTTTTCTTCAAGACTATTGTTTTTTTAAAAGGCCTTTCTTTTTCAAGATGCCGTCTATCAGTAATAATAATATTCTTTACTCCTTTATTTTCTAAGTTTGTTATAAGATCATAAACAAAAGTTTCAGAAGGAAGAGAAAAATCAGACAAATAGTGTAGTATTTTCATTTTATCAACATACCTATTTTTTTAAATATTATTCTCCTATATACTTTTAGTATGCTTTTTCTATCAAAAGCCCTATCTATTTTTATTTTTTTAGGATTCTTTAATGGGAAATTAATTTCTTTTCTTTTTACAAATTGATATTTTTTATCGATTTTTGAAAAATCATGAGTCCCAGTAATAAAATCTATATTTTCAACTAAGTTTTTTCTGGGGAAAATAGATACACCCTTTTCTAATATCATTTTAAAATTTAAAATATACGCCCAACTACTAGTTTTTCCTTTAAATGTGTCTTTTAATTTTTTCCTAAAAATAAACCTATGCAAAAGATATGGAGATGTTTTTCCATTATTAGAAAAGCTCAACTTCATCTTTTCTTCATTAAAGCCCCAACTTCTTTTCCATGTTGCCCAACCCCATGGACAAAACATTGCTTTGGAAAAAACATAATCATTTTTTATTTTCAATTCGCCAAAAAAGTTTGTTCCACAAACAAACTTTACAGAATCCTCCTTGCTGTACTTCTCTAAAAGCTCCTGGCAAAATCTAAAAAAACTCTGAGAAGGCAAACAATCATCTTCTAAAATTATACCTTGTTCTTCGTTTTCAAAGAACCAATCAATTGCTCCTGAAACAGCATATTTACAGCCTAGATTTTCTTTTCTAAAAAGTTTCTTAACTTTACATTTCCAGTCAATGTTTTTTAAAATGTAATTTCTAACAGCGTCTGTTTTCTTTTTTTCTTTTTTTGTTCTGGGACCATCAGCTGCAATATAGAGTTTTGTAGGCTTTGCTTTTCTTATTTCCTGAAAAACACGTTTTGTTGTCTCTGGTCTGTTGAAAACAAGAAAAAGTACGGGAGTGTCTAATTTTGCTTCTGGTTTTTTGGCTTTTTTAGTCTTCTGTTGAGATTTCTTTTTTGTCATAATTTATTTTATGAATTAAAGTTTAAAAGTTTAATTAGTATAGAACAAAAATAATTTAAATGAAATTTTCTGTATATTGTTATGGAAATTAAGAAAAAACTTAAACAAACTCCATTATACGAACCATATAAAAAAATAAAGAGAAAAATAATTGGAAAGCCTTCTGATTACGCAATAATAGATAATTGGAGGGTTGTATTCTTCTTTATTTCAAAAAACGGAAATACTAGTTTAAAGAAAGTTTTTTATAAGATCTTTTTTGGAAAAGATTCAAAAGATGTTCACTATGAATTTCCAAGATCAAGAAAAAATCCAGATATTAAATCATATTTCAAGTTTGCTTTTGTAAGAAATCCTTATGATAGAATAGTCAGTTGTTATGAAGACAAAGTAAAGAGAAAGTTTTGGAAAGAATTTAGGGAATTAGGAATTAAGCAGGAGGATAGTTTTAAGGATTTTGTAAAAAAAATATCAAAAATTCCAGAAGAAAAAGCAGACAGGCATTTTGTCTCTCAATCATACCTTCTTACAAACAAAAAAGGAAATTTAATTCCTGATTTTATAGGAAGATTTGAAAACTTAGAAGGGGATTACAAAAAAGTTTGCCAGAAATTAGGAATTAAGAATCCTCCAAAACTTCCTCAAAAGAACAAGGGCAAAAGAGACAAAGACTATAGAAAATATTATGATAAGGAAACTCAAAAACTAGTGGAAGAAAGATATAAAAAAGATTTTGAATTGTTTGGGTATGGTAAAGAATTATAAGGTTTTGAATTCAGAATTTTTTCTTTTTTGGCATTTTCATGTTTTTATAATTATCCAATCCGTCCTAGTTATTCTAGGTCTTAGATTTTTTTCTGAACAAAATTCTACGAAGGCTCTTGCAACCCCCCCTTCTTTTTTATCATGAGATGCAGTTATATCATGACCTGCTAATATTCCTCCTTTATTTACCTTTGGCCAATAATTTTTCATATCTTTTTTTGCTTGTTTGTAGGAATGGTTTCCATCAATATATATATAATCCATATTATCTGGAATATCATTAATTGCTTCATCAGAGTATTTTTTTATAAAAAATATTTTATTATTATGTTTTCCTAATCTTTTTTTTGCGATTTTTTCTGCATTTGAAAGAATTTTTTGTGTTATCTCAGGGGCAATTTTAGAAAAATTTTCATGTTCTTCCCAAGGATCTATCAAATAAATCTTATCTACATTTAATGTTTCCATAATGTTCTTTGCATTCTCTCCTTTAAAGGTTCCTATCTCTGCTACCTTAATTGGCTTATTTTTAAAATATTTTTTAGCGAATCTTACAGAATGTCGAGGGAACGTTCTAACTAATCCAATATTGAATTTCCCTAAAATCTTATTTACAATTTTTTCCATTTTCTACCAATAAGCTCCGCCCTCTATCTTTTTTAAGTTTTCTATTTTATCTTCTTCAAGAGGATAAGTCCAATACTCATTAAATTTAATTGTTTTTGAATTTTCCCATCTTTTTCCCTTTATCCCAAATAAAAGCTGAGTTCCTCCCGCAAGATGCAAAGCCTGTTTTCCTTTTTGTTTAACATGAGCCGCCAAAGGCAATCCATAAGCCCCACAACCAATAATCACAATATCAAAATTTTTTATTTTCTTATCTATTTCTTTTTTCATATAATCTAAAGCTTCAAACCAATCTTTAAATCTTTTATCATGATTTCCCGCAATAGTCTGAACAGCCTTAATAACTTCCAATTTCTTAACCTCTGGCAAAATTCCTAATTCTTTTCTTTTTTTCATCTGTTCTTCAATTGTTTTCTTAAAAGGATGAACAACTAAAACCTTTTTATTTTTTAATTCATTTCTCCAATTATTGTTTATTCCTCCTGCAACAGAAAGCGGAACAATATTTTCAATATTAGGAAATTTCTTAACCAATCTCAATTTTTTCAAAAAATGCATTTTATAATTCCAAACAGCTAAAATATCAATTTGTTTTGAACTTTCAAAATAGCTCTTCTGAAATTTCTTTAAAAGACTTTTATCATTCGGAAAAAAACCAGAATAAAAACACAACAAATCAAAATGTTTATCCCCTGTAATATTCTTAAACTCAGTGCTTCCATATCTTGCCAACATAAAAGGTTTCCCTGATTTTATCTTATCAGAAATTAATTTATCCCCTTCTCCCTCACTTAACAATTTCAATTTTTTCCTTCCATTATAAATTCCAAAATATTTTATATAAAATTCTTTAAGCCACCATAATCCAACAGTATTCCCATAAATCTTTTTTATAGAATTATATAATTCAAAATTTTGTCTAAGTTTGTTTAATAGGAATTTCATTTTTTAATAACCATCCAATCCATATGTCTTATAATGGGATCTAATTTATATTTAACTATAAATTCACAGAATGCTTTTGCTACTCCAGGAAACCATGAAATGTCGTGTCCCGCAAGAATTCCCCCCTTTCTTAGCTTTTTGTAATAATTTTCTATATCTTGCTTAACGTGCTTGTACTTGTGGTTTCCATCAATATAAATAAAATCAATATTATTTGGAATATCTTTAATTGCTTCGTCAGAAGCTTTTCTTATTATTTTTATTTTTGATTGGTATTTTTTTAATCTCTTACGGGTCACTTTTAAGGCATTATCAAAGATTTTATTATCTTTATATTTTGAATATTTGTTCCAAGGGTCAATAAGGTAGAGGGTTTTTATATTCAGCAAATTATCAAGGATATCTTTAGAGTTTTCTCCCTTCCAAACTCCAATTTCTACACAAATTAAATCTTTTCTTGACTTAAAATGCTCTTTAGCAAAAAGAGTGGAAGTCCTATAAGGAAAATTCCTCATTATTCCAATATGGAATCTTTTTTTTAATAAGTTATTAATTTTCTTAAATCCTGTCGTTATAGTTTTTCCCGTATTCATGTAAACAACCTCCTATAAACAGGCATTACGACTTTATTTTTCTTTAGTTTATCACGAGTTTCCTGAGGAATCTTTTTTATGAATTTCAATACCAAAGAAACTCCTTTCATTTTTACAATTAAAACTTTTTCATTAAAATCAAATTTTCTTCTTTTATCTAAAAATTTCTCGATAAGTAAAACATCTCTTTTGTCTTTACTCTCTCCCCTTTTTTCCTTAAATTCTTTAATATTTTCTAAATTCAAAAATTTAATTCCCTTGAATCTAAAAAAATTAGCAGGATTATAAATTAATTCTTTCACCCCATCCTCGGAAAAGTATTCATTATGCCAACTACCCAATTCTTTTATTTTCAAATCATTATCAATTATATAATCAATATCTTCTGCCTTTCTTATTCCAAACATTTCTAAAATATAACTTGAAGTAATTACAAAATCTATTCTTTCCTTTAATTCCTCCGTATCTAATTCTTTTGGAAGAATCATTTTATACCCATGATTAAGATAAAAAAGAGAATTTTTATTAAGAAAAATATCGCACAGATTCCTTGCCTCTTCAATACTATCAGAAGAATGGATTGAATGATTTCCTAAATTTAATCTCTCCCTTATTTTCTTCTTAAATTTTATCACATCTTCTTTATTATCCGACTCCAATAAATAAAATTCAACTTTGTTAGAATCTTTAAAACAAGGAGCAACCTTCCTCAACGCTCCCGAAAAATTATTTTCTTTATCTATCCATGGCTCATTTTCATAACAAGAAATTATTAAATTCCTTTTTCCTTTCTCAGTTAATTTAGCTTCTTTAGAATACACAATCTCAATCCCTTCCTTTCCCAATTCTTTTTTTATTTCTCCTTTATCTAATTTCCCTATGGAACTCCCCCAAAAAAGACAAACTGTTAAATTTTTTCCTTCTTTAAATTTAAAATATCTAAAAATTATTTCTTCTAAAATATTTTCTGAAAGACCCCTTTTTCTAAAATAGTTGTAATTATAATTTGGACCATCGGAACTTTTAGATTTGTTTATCGCAACATTTTTATCAAAAACCACAGAAGTAGCCAAACGATGACTTCCATCAATCGCAGTAGAATTTTTTGATATTGGAATCAGTCCCTTTTCTTTCTTGAAACCATTTTTATTTATAGACTCAATTAAATTATCAAAGTCTCTTAAAAAATCTTCTGGAGTTCTTTTATGATTTTCATTAAAATGATTAAATGCTTTAATATGCTCTAAATACATTTTCACAAAAAAATCTGCATTAATTCCTCTTTTTTTATTCTTCACATACCATATTTTTGGAATTATGTCTATTCTGGAAGGTTTAACAAACTCTTTCGGGTTTGCCATTTTATCTGGTTTTTTCTTCATATCGACCTCCCACTAATTCTTCTAATCAATGCATTAAACTTTTTTTTAATTTTAAAAATTATTCTGTTCTGAGATTTATTTTTTTTAATATTCTCTCTAACTCTGGATTTCTCATGCGCCATACCCACAACTTTAACCTTTCCCTTACATCCTCCGAGCCACCACGAAAATTCGCTAAAAGAAGTCCCATAACTCAATAAAAGATGTTTCGTTTGAGATAATAAATACAAATCAATCAATGCCTCTTGTGCTTCTAAAATTCCTTTTCTTCCCTCTCCTTTTTTTAGAAAGGAAATTATTCTTTCTCCAAATACTTTCTTCATCTTTTGTTCTGTCTTTAAACTATCCGTTGAAATAAAAAATTTTGCTTGAGAATCTTCAACAATAATACTTTTAATCTCTTTTATGAATAAATCATCTCTTGAAACTTTATGCCTACCGTCCAGCATTGAACTAAAATCCCCTCTTCTTATATGGACTCCATAACAATTATCAATTTTATTTTTCTCAGAAAATTTATTTATTTCTTGCATGATAGATTTTTTCGGTTTAATCTTATTGACATATTTTAAGATATCTTTTTTTAATTTAGAAGGGATTCTTTCAAATTCATGGTCAATATTATCTGCATTCTCATAAGGAAATTCTTTTGCAAAACCTTCTTCAACATCTCCTTCAAACAAAATGAAATTTGCTGATTCAATCACAATGTTTTCTTTTTCTAAATCTTCATCTTTCAAATTTCTATTTTTGAAAAATCCAAATTTTTCCTTTATTTCATGAACTTCCTCAAGACTTATTTCTTCAAATTCATTTTCAAATAAATCAGAAAACTTAGCCGCAATATGACGATTTATAGGCCAGCAAATCAAAAGTTTTCTTTTCATTTTATCTGCAATCCTCATAGCCGACCGAAACAAGACATTTTAATCTATTGCAAAGTCCCCAATGCATAAATGCGATAACTGATTTTACCATAAATTCTTAAAAGAAATAGGGGTTTTAAAGATTTATCTTTTAAAATAAGGTCTTTAGAGAATAATTCTTATTAAGTCATTTTTAATCTCTATTTTGCAATCTGGATTTTTCTTAAAAATGAATTTCTTTAACTCTTCAATAGAAGGATAATCTCTTTCTCCGATAAATTCTCGTGCGTCATCTATCAAGATTACATGGTTTATCTTTGAAGAAAGAATTATTTTTAATTCTTCCAAAATGGGACTTTCTTTATCCCCCTTCGATGTCACACCTCCTGAATAATGTGCATCTAGCCAAAAGACACTTTTTTCATCAAGTTCTGGAATTATTTCCTTTAAGGTTTTGCTACTATCTCCTAAATAAATTTTTATATGTTTTTGCCTGTTGAATCTCTTGACTGCCATATTATATAAGGATTCATTTAATTCTATCGAATATATTTTTTTAAAATTATTTTTCTGTGCATGAATCATATCTCCTCTAAATGTTCCTGTTTCTACCAAAATTTTTGCATTGTGAAATTTACCGTATTCCTTAATCGCCTTTTGTTTCACAATGTTAGGCGGGGGAGAGGTTTCCCATTTATTTTCCAAATATGGAGATTGTAAAGAGAGTATAAATTTTGTATGAATCTTGGAAAATAATTAAAAATTTTTCTTCGTAAAGGCAATTTTGATTCCATATTATTAAAAATAATTTTGAGATTTTTAAAGATTTATGTTCAAATATTCTTCAAAACAAAAACGGGTTGATGAGGTGTTGCCTTCCTATAAATTCTTTTTCCTGCATCAAAATCTAAATCAGATTCTTTAAATCCGAAAGAATCTATTATTTCCCATCCTTCAACCAATTTTGGAAATCTTAACCTTCCATAAATCCTATGTTTATTCCAAACTAATGTATCTTTTCCTATGGGAATCGATAAAAATAACAATCTTCTCTTTCTGACTATTTTCTTTAAATCTTTCATAGCTTTAAGATCACCCCAAGGATTAATTGGATCTCCATATCTTCCAAGACCATCATGCTCTATTGAACTAATTGAAGTTCCAAAATCAAATTTTCTTGGATTCTTAATAAAATCTTTATTTTGAATTGGAATAACTCTTGGATGTTTTGAATCTATCTTGTTATATTCTAAGATGTAACTATTTTTTGCTCTTGCAGCTAAAGTCATCGCAGAAAACCATCCTGACACAGAACCAACATCAACACCTTCTTTATTTTTTATTTCTTTTGAATATTTTTCCATGGCATCGCGCAAGTAACCACTCGTTTTTCCATAACTTTTATTGATGCCGTTTTTTGATTGGGAAATCATACTTTCAATTTTTTCTTTTTCAAAAATTCTTGGTTTTGAATCAGGGTACGAATCATCTCTAAAGCTATAAAGAATTCTTACTTTTCCATCCATAGTAAATTCAGAAAATAACTTTCTTGGAATTTTTCTTGGAAGTTTTGTTTTGAATCTTCTTCTAATTTGGTTTAAATCATCAGGAATTCTCTTTACTCTTCTAATTAGTCTTTTCTTTAACATTTTATTCCCCAAAATAATCCAATTCTCCCCAGGAATTATTAGCATCCCAATTATAAGGTTGCAGATACTCTTCATGCTTAGGAGTTCCTTCAGGATAATTAACTTCCCATATTTTAATTGGTCCTCTTAAACCCTGGTAATAAATAAAATCTCCCAAATCAAGACCTTGTTGCTTCAAACTCTTAATAACAAAATCATCTTCAGAATGAGCAACGCTCAAAGTAGGATATCTATTTTCAGGATCGTTAAGAAGGTAAAGCTGGCTAAATAAGGTATCTTTAGTTTTTTCTGATAGATAAACTGCAGCTCCGATTTGATTAACACTCACACCCTGAGAATTTTGTTGAAGTGAAGGAACAATCCTCACAAGAGATTCTATCCCTTCTCCAAAATCAATAATTTCTCCCTGGAAATAAATGTACTTTAAAGGAATATCATATCTTTGGTTATTATAAACAAAAATTCCTTCCGGTTGTTGGAATGAAACCTCTCCGTTTTGTTCAGTGTATTCTATGGAAATCGCTGCAAGCCCAGCTCTTTCTGCAGGAAGAAATATTTCTTCTCCGTTTTCTTGAGTATAAATTATGTCTAAATCAACAACAGTCCCTCCTCCAAATATGTTTTTTATGGTGCCATTTATTTCCTGTGTTTGACTAGGGTCGAGAGGCATTACAGGAATCCAAGATCTTCTATCTTTCCCAGTTTCATCACTTCCAATTAAAGAAAACGCACCATACTTTCCAACATCTGAAGAATCAATAAGGAGATAATCTACCTCTAATGAATTCATAAAAGCCAAGGCTGTTTTAGGATTAGAAGTCGTAAGCATATACCTTCCCAAAAGTTCATTCCTTCCCGGAGCAGGATGCCCTCCATCAGCTACTGTTGCCCTTCCTCCGAGGGTTTGAACCCAATAACCATAATCCCACCAATGAGCGAATATTGCATCTTCAGGCGTATTTTGATCTACCCAATCCATTGCATAATGCCATTGCTGGTGATAAGAAGAAGGAACAGTATTTTGTGCAGAAACTTTTGTCCCTTGTATATAGCTTATAGAAGTTCCTATAAGAATAATTATTGTTAAAACAAAAAGGAAGAAAGAAATTACTTTAATAAGGTCGTCTTTAGAATGTTTGTAATATTCTCCAAGCTTAATTGTTAAGTAGGATGTCCCTAATATAAGCGGAGGTCCAACAAGGAAGAAAAATCTTATTGCAGTTCTCATAAACATTAGTCCAACAAGTGAGAATATGATAAGAATTATATAGCTAATTTTTATCTTCCTAAAGTCTTCAAGTGTTTTTTCATCGTTTTCCTTATAAGCCTTGGAATAGGTGTAAATCAAAAACAATCCAAAAACAATCAAGCCTCCAAGATACATGAATTTAGAAATAAAGCTTGTTCCATTTAATACATGACTTGAAGAAATACTACTCAATGAAAAAGAAAGAATAAATATTATAAAAAATAAATTAAGCCCAGCCTTTTTCCATTTATCAAAGTGTTTTGTAGATTCATAGAATAAGACAACAATCCCTGCCAAGAATAACCAAATAAGATTTCCAAAACTACTTAATGCTTCAGTGAAATAAGAAACTCTGTTTTCAGCAACAGTCCCTCCAACTCTTGTATCTCCAAATGGTTTAAAGAATCTTGTAAAAATATCTGAAATAAAATCAATGAATCCAGATGGGTTTGAGATGAAAAGTAACAAAATCCCTAATAAGATTGTTATGAGAATAGTGATTATAGGTTTAGGAAGATTGATTTTTTCTAATTTTAGTTTATTTTTTAATTTAGTATTGAACAAAACAAGATTTGCCAACATTAAAATGAAAACTCCTACTGCCAACCCAGTGTCTGTTATACTTGTTAGGGCACCAAACCCTTTTCTTATTAATTCAAGAATTATTGCAGGAATAAACCATGAAATATAAATTAAGTAGTTTTTTGATTTTTCTTTTTCAAAAAGGAATGCCAGAAAACTTGTTGAAACAATAACCAAATAGATATATTTGTATCCTCCCCAAGTCCAGGACATTGCTCCAGTGAATAGTCCTGCAAGAAGTCCATAGAAAATTAGTTTTTTATTGTTAGTAAAAAAGTTTTTTATTTTTTTACTTGAAACAAAATTCTGTTTCCATGCCAAAACAAAGAATAAGAAAGCGAACCAAAACCACAACATTCCTAAACTTTCAAGTTCAGGAATTCCTGCAACCGTCCTGTGCAACATTGCAGGCACAAAGGCATAGAAGAAAGAAGAAATGGTTGCTCCTGTTAAAGCATTCTTTTTTGAAAGTTTAAACGAAAATAAAAAATATGTAAAAAGAAAAATTCCAATTATGGAAATTAGGAAGAAAATTACAGGAGAAATAATCGCAGCCTCCATAACAGAATAGTCTGTAAAAATATTGGCTGTCTTATAAACCCCAAAAATTGCCCACGGCATAAGATTACCCTTTATGTAACTTGGACCCCCCACAGGAGCCCCCCTCATTTGATCTAATGGACCCATATTCTCTCTCTGAGAGATTTCAATAGCATTCCTAGTAAATAGATAAGGGTCTAAGTCAGGACCCAAAATAGGTTCACTGGTTGCAGCGTTAACTAGTTGATCAATATTTGAAGTTCTGATTATTGCAGTTGTAAATAAAAGCCAGATTACAAGGGGTAAGAACATCAAACTCCATTTTTCATAATATGCTAAAATTGCAGAAATCATTAACATTAATGCAAGAATATACCATAATCCTGAAGGAAACAATCCTATGATTACCTCAAGATAACTTACTCCAAAGGAAAGCCCAGATCCAAATAAAATGGTTATTAATGTAAGAATGCTAAATGTAAGTACAAATCCATTTTTTGATACTATATTCAAAATTGTTGATCCAATCTCAGAATCAATTTCAAATCTTTTAGCCATTAAAAAACAAAGGAAAAAACCCTTTAAAACTTTTGTTAAAAGGCTCAAAAGAAGAGAAAAACAAAAAAGAAGAAACATTTAAATATGTTTATACATGTTTAAACATATGAAAACAGAAATAATAAAACAGGCAATAAAAATAGGAAATTCTTCAGGAGTTATTCTGCCCAAAGCATGGGAAAATAGAAAGGTAAAAGTTGAGTTAGTTGAAGACTCAATAAACAAAGATATTCTTGAAATAATAAATGAAAAAGGATTATTATCAGAGGTTGTTGGGATTTATCTTGTTGGAAGTTATGCTCGCAGTGAGGAAACTCCTGAAAGTGATATAGATATACTTATAGTGACAGAGAATACTAATAAGAATATTGTAAGAGGAAATTATGAAATTTTGATAATTTCAAAAAAAAATCTTGAAAAAAATCTGAAAAAAAACCTATATCTATATTCAATGGTCAATGAGGCTAAGCCAATTCTTAATAAGTCTTTACTAAAAAAATACAAAGAAATTAACCACAACCTACCAGAAAAGAAAATAATTAATGAAATAAAATCAGTTTTAAATATAAACAAAGAAACTGCTAAGATTTCACAAGAACATGGAAAGCCTGTCTTAGATGGAACCGCATATTCTGTTATTTTAAGGATAAAGGAACTTTTTATCTTATACTGTATCATAAAAAAGAAGAAATATTCAAAGAGAGAATTTTTGAAGACACTCTTGGAAAAAAATGCAGAAGAATCTTACAATGCATATCTAAGAGTTAAGAATGATTCAAAAAACAAGAATAACATAAATCCTGAAGAGATAATTTCTCTTATAGAATTTTCTGAAAACTTAATTAAAAAAATAATTGGAAATGGTAAAAAGAAGTAAAAGGATTGAGAAAGGAATAGAGAGTATCAAGAAACAATTAGATTCTCATTTTGAAAAACTTGAAAAAGATACAAAAAAAGGAGATGAAATCCTTTCAAGGTATCATATTAAGGAAATAGAAAAAAGCTTTTTGAAAGATCTTGAATATAGGATGAGGCTAATAGGAAATTTAGATAGGCCCCTTCTTGAAAGATACAAAAAAAGGCTGAAAGAGTTTAAAGAAATTACAGAAAAATAATCCAGGCTAAGATTATTATAAGAATTTGAAATACATGTATTGAATAAACAACTTTGTTTTCTGTAGGTTTTACACCCATCTTATTCAACAAGTAAATAGACAAGTGAGTTAATCCATAAACCTTTTCATATTTCAAATCCAAACTTCCATCTTTATTCGGTTTACCGAAAGACTGCTTTTCAAGCCTACCCCTCAATTTTAAGCCAACTTCAAGTATATATGGGATGAAAATAAAAACAGCAATTTTTTCAAAGTTCCCTAAAATTGCCATTCCTGCTATTAACGCTCCAACAGCCCATGTCAAAGAATCTCCAGGGAAAACTTTTGCAGGATTTCTATTAAATATTAAAAATCCAAGAAGAGCAAAAACCATAGTCATACCCACAACCGCCAACCAAAATGTCCCTGTTATGAAAGAAACATAAGAAAGAAATGTAAGTATTATTGCTCC
>JBBDJP010000005.1:44038-72005 GCA_040879805.1 Candidatus Pacearchaeota archaeon | reverse complement strand
TTTCCAGATTTGTTCATATCTTCCCATACAAGCCCTGCACCTTTAGCCTTACGAATCCAATAAGGCATTGTTGAGACTGTTAGAAAAAAACTAATCACAACAGACAAGCCAAGGATTATTTCTATCATTATTTCAAAAGGTAAGAAGTCTTTTTAAATTTTTTAGAAAACTAAAAAAGTTTAATTATTAGAAATATATCAAAATAATAAAGGAGTAAAATAAACCTCAATAATTGCAGCAATCAAAATAACAACAAGGGCTATGAAGAGAAGAATTACAGTATTTTCTAAAACATGTATGAATTTTTGACCCTTAACACCATTCCTTATAACCCCTACCCCAAATATACCTCCGGCTAAGGCAGTTATGAAATATGCGGCAATCTCAGGAAAACCATGAATCATATATCTTGAAATTCCCAAAGGAATTTCTCTTATAGAATGCTGAGCAAATATTGCAATAGCAGCTGCAATTACACTTCCATTCCATGCCAAAACAAATATAGCTCCCGCACCAAAAATTAAAGATAAGAGGAGAGTAAATATCATAACATAAACATTATTCTCAATTATTGAAAGTAACCTTATTTCTTTAGTTACTGCGCCAGTTGTATCTCCAACAGCTGCAGGAGAAAGTTTGGAAAAATCATAACTATCCACACATGTTTCTATATTTCCAGGACTATTTATTCTACAAAAAGTTTCTATTTGGGCATTAAATAGATTTATATCCTGCATAACGATAAACCAAAAAGAAAATGCTATAATGAACCCCATAAAAAGCCACATGAATGCGTAAATAGCTTCTTTATGAACTTTCCATACACTCAAAAATCCAACAACCTTTTCATCCTCAGATTCTTCTTGTTTAATAATATAATACATAAAAGGCAGTGAAAACATTACACAGAAAGTAACTACAATGATTCCAGAATAGTTCACAAGTACAACATCACTTGAGAAAAACCATTTAACTAAAAGTAAAGATAAGGAAGCATAAACAATTCCCACAAAAAACATTTTCCAAGGACCTTTCTCAACTCTCCGTGGATTAATCATGCTTTCTAACATAAAAACCAAAGAAGAAAAGAATTTTTAAATCTTCTCAAAATTAAACAATTTCGGGAATAGACTTACCGATTATTTTTTCATATGCAGAACCTATTAAATCATTAACAGATTTTTTTAAAGGCCCATAATCACAAATTTCTGAAAAAGAATGATAGTTATCTAAAAGATTTGCTAAGTCCATCTTTTTTGGTTCTGGATTGATTTTATCCAAAGAAATTCTATTATCCAAGTCAACAGCAAGAGAAATCCATTTCTCAAGATCTGAAAGTTCTTTAGGATTATTTTCAGGAAGATATTTTTTTACATCATAAGTTTCACAAAAAATTCTTATTTCACCAAGATAAACCTCCATCGTAGGACCATTAATCTCCAACTTCCTTTGTATATATCCTTCCCAAAAGCCATCAATCCCAGACTTTTCCATAAATAAAAATAAACCTCCAAATATATAAGTATTATTGTCCCATTAGAATATTAAAAAAGATTAAAAACATCTTTTTGTTAATTTGTCTATGGTTGAAGATAAAAAGAGAAAATTAAAAAAAATAATTCAAGATATAAAATCTGTTAAAATACAAGGTGCCAGAAATATTGCAAAAGCAGCAGTTAAAGCATATTTCATGATTCCATCTAAACAATCAAAAAAAGCACTTTTGAATTCAAGACCTACAGAGCCAATGATGGAAAATGTCTTAAATATGGCAGAAAAAGGTATTCCTAAAAAAATAATTCTAAATCATTTTGACGAAGCCCAAGAAAAAATAAATAAAGCCACCCTAAAAATGATAAAAAAGGGAGATGTTATTTTAACACATTGTCATTCAACAAATGTTTCTAATGCATTAATTTATGCAAAGAAAAAAGGAAAGAAATTTGAGATTTATAATACTGAAACTCGTCCTTTATTCCAAGGAAGAAAAACTGCAAAAGAGTTAAGTAAGGCAGGGATAAAAGTAACAATGTTTATAGATTCTGCAATTGGAACTGCATTAACAAAAGAACAAGGGACTAAAAAAACAACAAAAGTTTTCATGGGATCCGATGCATTAACCAAAAAAGGAATCATAAACAAAATTGGATCTGAAACTATTGCAAAAATTGCAAAAACAGAGAAAATCCCAGTTTACATAATTGCAGATTCTTGGAAATTCACTAAAAAAGATTTACCTATAGAAGAGCGTTCTTTAAATGAGGTTTGGGATAAACCTCCAAAAAAAGTAAAAATAAAAAACCCTTCTTTTGAATTTCTTCCAAAGAAATACATAAAAGGAATAGTAACTGAATTTGGTCTCCAAAAATATGGTGATTTTGTTAAAAGATGTAAGAAAGAATTCAAATAAATTATTCTTTATCGTTTTCAGCTTCTGAAATTTCTTGAGTTATTTCTGTATTAAGTTCTTCAAGTCTTTTATCTAAATCTTTTTTAACATCTAACAATTTTTCAATTTGATCCTTTATTATTTTCTTAGTTTCAGGAATACTTTTTTTAACAAAAGTTTTATTTCCCACATCAACTGTTAATTTATCTGAAAGAAGTTTAGCTTCTATAAAAATTCCTCTTCCCATAGGAGCAAGAATTTCTTTCTCTCCATCTTCTTTAACAATCTTTTGAATTTCATCAAGTCCAAAATCAAGAGATTTCATTTCATCGATACTACTTTCAATAGCCTGCAACTGCTGATGAAGTTGTTTTACTTGCTGTTCATATTTGCCCAGCTTAGCTAAGATTTTTTGCTGTTCAGGACTCATTTGATTTTCCATTTTCTTATTTTTTAAAGTTTAGAGGTCTTTTTAAGTTTTCTTGATTTAGAAACAATAATTAAACAACCTTGAAAATCTTTTTGAGAATTATGCTAAATATTACAGAACCAATTATATAAAACCAAAGCCAGGTAAGCCCAAGAATTTTTGGATCTCCTGCCGCAGCAAAGAAGTCAGCAAACCATCTAAAAAACAATATTAAAGGAATCATAGTGTAAACAATTGGCTTCATACTAAGTTTCATCATTTTAGGCATAAATTCAGAGAAATGTTTTTTTTGCATTTCCATCAATTTCTCAGGATTATCTCTAAGAGCTTTCATTTCTTTTTGAACTTCCTTTTGCTCTTTCTTCATTCTTCTAAGCTCTTCTTGATCTGTACCATACTTTTGAATTAAAGTCATAACCGAAGCTATAACAAAAACTAAGATGCCCATACCCCAGGCTAAATTCCATTCAAGAAGTGCCCCTGCGCTAGGGTCAAGTAACAAATGTGCAACATTTTTAATAAAAGTAACTTGGTCCCATAGAAATGCAATTCCCATTGCAACAATCATTACAATAAAAATACTTTTGAAATTTCCCTCTTTATCCATGTTTATTATTAGTTTATTTTCTTTTAAAACCTATTTATGTTTTTACAAATTTCTTCATTGCAGGATGCATGTCCATTGCGTGCTGTTGTGCAATACTCTGATAGAATTGATACATAATCATAATCACAAGAAGGATTGCAGTTCCATCAACTAAAGCACCTACAAGATTGGTAAATGCTGCAAGGAATCCTATCGCAAGACCACCCATTACTGCTAAAGGCATTATATACCTGTCCAAGACGCTCTCAAGGATTCTTTCATCCTGTCTAAATCCAGAAACTTGTAACCCAGAAGCCATTATTTTTTTAGCCTGACTTTTTGAATCCATTCCAGAGGTGTTAACCCAGAATATAGAGAAAATCATAGAGAAAATCATGAAAAATAATATATGAGTTAGGCCCTGGAATAGATAAATTGGAACAAAACCACCTCTTACTATAAGTTCAAGAATATTTGTAGAACTTATCCAGAACGCAAACCCTCCGACAGGTTGTCCTTCAATAAATTCTCCAAGGAATGTGAAATGTGAAGCTAGTTTTGCTTTTCCAGTACACATATCTTCTATTCCTGCGATACAAGGTTCTGCAGCATTGTAAGCCATTCCTCCGAAAAGCTGAACGTTTGCCACAAGTGCTGCAACAAGGATAATTGGAATAACAGATGTATAGAAGAAATTCAACGGCCATTTGACACCGTAACCTCTTACTCTTCCAAAAGAAAGAGGAATTTCAACTTTCATAGATTGTGCCCAGATTATTACTCCAAATACTATTACAGTAGAGATAATCGCAGCGGCAGCAGATAAGAGCTCAACAGGGAATTGATTCATCATTGCCTGTATAAGAGAGAATACTTTTCCCGTACATGGGACTTCACTGAAGTTTGCAAGACAATTTCTTCCTTGTTGATCTATAAATTGAAATGCTGAAGTAAATATCTGCCTGCTTACTCCTGCAGCTATAAAAAGACTAACTCCAGATCCAAATCCCCATTTTGTTGTAAGCTCATCCATGTAGAAAATAAGAAGTCCACCTAAAATAAGTTGAAAGATAAGCAATGCAGTAAAACCAGGAGCTGCCTGTAAACCTCCCATAACAACATAAACAAGAGCCTCAAAAACTATAAAAAACATAACTAACACTTTTTGAGTTCCTTGGAAAAACCTTTTACCTTCCTGAGTTGTTGTATCTATATTGATTATTCCAGAACCTGTAAGCAACTGAAGAATAATAGATGCCATAACGATAGGACCAATACCAAGAGAAATTATGCTACCAAATTCTGCAGCAAGTATAACTGATAAAAATTCAAATTGTGACAATGCGTTTTGACTTAAACCAAAAAGAGGAATATTAGACAAAACAAAAAAAGCAAACAAAGCTATAAGAGTCCACTTTGCTTTAACATTGAATCCCAGTTTTTTTTCTTCCGGTTTCCTTATCTCCGGAATCCAGCTGAATATTGTTTTGTAGTCCATGTTATTTATGAAGGCTATCTAAATTTAATCTGCTTTTTTGGACAAGTGAAAAATATTTATTTTTCCTTTTTCTCGCTTTTCTTTGTCCCTTTTTTCTCTTCTTTTTCTATTTTCTTCTTTCCAGGAACAATCACTTGCCCACCAGCCTTCTCGATTTTTTCTCTGGCAGATTTTGAAACGCTTTTAGCAGTTACAATTAATTTTTCTTTGACCTCACCATCTCCAAGAATTTTATATTTTGGAAGGTTGATTTCCCATCCTTTAGGTGTTTTTTTGAATTTTTTTATATTTTCAATTATGTCTTTCAAATTGATCCTTTGTCTTTTATCTTTTTTTGTTGCTTTACTTGTAAATCCTTTCTTTCCAAAATAAGAATTTCCATAAATTTTTGTTATGAGTGTTTTTTTCTGATCGGCTCTTTTTCCAGAACCAGCCATACCAAATCCTCCACTATTTCCGGATTTTTTATTATTCTTTCTTGCACCACTACCATGAGTTCCCATTTTTCTTCCATGCATTCTAGAAGACTTTTTTCTTTTCTTTGTTTTTTTCATAGGCATTTTATAACATCCTCTCTACTAAATCATTTATTTTTTCACCATTATATCCAAGAACACCTTTTCCTTTCCCAAAATGAATTTTACTTGCAATCCCTTTTCTAGGAGGATGAAGTCTAAAGAAAGGTCTTAAGTTAAAGTCTTCATAAGATTTTTCAGATTCAATCCCTTCAGAAGCCTTTTTTGAATCTATTTTTTTACTCTTATCAATTGGTTGTCCTCTAGCTTCTATTAATTTTGAAAGAGTTTCTTTTTTAATTTCTCCGAAAGCAATAAAATCTCTAACTTTTGCAATCATTCCTGCCTGCACTTTTGTAGGTTTAAGAACAACACAAGAATATTTCCTTCTAATTCTAAGTCTGTGTAAGGTTTCTTTAACATCTCTATTTAATCCAACCTGTCCAGAAATTCTAATTACACAAATTAATTTACCTTCTATAGATTTTGCAGAATTTCCTTCAGATTTTTTTAATGTTTTCTTAGTTTTCATTTTTATTGATTTTCATTTACTTTTTGATTAGTTTTTTTCAAAGCTTCAATGCAAGCCTGTGCAAGATTAAATGTTGTCCTTTTCTTTCCAAAAGTTTTACTATAAACATCTTTAATCCCTGCAAATTTTAATATTTTTTTGAGTTCTCCTCCCGCAACAAGTCCTGTTCCTTGAGGTGCAGGAATAAGAACAACTCTACAGCTTCCAGATTTACCTTCTACCTTGAATGGGACTGAATGAGGTTCATTACAAGTACAGTCGAAGTCTGCACATGCCCTTCTAACTTTGATTATGTTTATTTTGGCTTTCCTTATAGCCTTGTCTCTTGCAGGAAGTGTTTCTGCAGATCTTCCAGTTCCAATCCCAACATGGCCTTCTTCATCTCCAACAACAGCCATAGTAGAGAATGTTGCAACATTCCCTTCCTTAGTTTTTCTCTGAGTTTGTCTCCATACTCTTCTTTTTCCTCCACCAAATTTACCTTTAGCCTGACCAACAAGAATTAAATCAGTTTTAGCATCTATTAAATTATCAACGATTTCTGGTTCAAGAATTTTTTTACCAGAATCTAGAATTTCATTAATATCTTTTATAACGCCATTTCTTACAGCATCACCTAATTTTGTTTTAGGAACCCAAATTTTGATTTCGTCCTGTTCCCAAGGTTTTCTTGGACTTTTTCTTCTTTCTCTTTCTTCTTCCTCTTCCTTCTCCATTTCTGCCTTTTTCTTTTCTGCTTCAGTCTCTTCAATTTCAGCTTCTTTTTCAACATCTTTTTCCAACAATTCTTTAGAAACTTCTTCACTTTTATCTGATTTTTCTTCAGATTCTTTCTCTGAAAGAGTTCCATGAGCTTCTACAGTTTTCTTCAAATCTTTCATTTCTTCTTTGCCAGATTTTTTATCTTCTTTATTTTCAACCATTTTATTTCAGTTCCTTTTCAATTTTTGATTTTATTTTTTCAAATGTTTCTGAAAAATCTTCTTTGAGATGTTTACCCCTCACTCTTTCTTCGCTAGGAAATGATTTCTCATCGCATTTAACTTCAACACCAGATTCTTTTAAACCTTTTATGAAGGAGAAGAACTTGTTTCCATAAATTATTCTGACCATTCCAGGATCAAGAATAGGAGTTTTTAGTTTTTTCTTTTGAATTATTTTTCCAAAGAGAAATCCTGTAAGATATGATGCAGGAATTGAATTCAAACTACCTTCTTTATTTTCAGGCCAACCATAATCAAGTAATTTTTTAGAAGTTATATTTTCAATAACTTTATCCTGCGCTTCTTTGCTTGTAATGTATTGAGATAAGATATACCTATTTGTTTTTCTAAATACAATTCTTGGCAAGCCACTTTTGAGTAAAGCAATTCTTTTTTTGTAGTTAGTCTTTCCTTCTCTTCTTCTTTTCTTTTGTGTTTTCATTTTTTCAAGTCTCCAATATATGTTTTTAGATGAGCCTTACTTCTAAACAAACGGTTTCGAATTTTTTTCCGTATATCTTTAACATCTTCCCCAGAAAGTTCTTTTTGTTTTTTCATTTCTGCAACATATTTTCTAAGTTTTCTTGTAAGAGCCATATATTCGGTCTTTCTTTTGTTGACCTTTTTTCTTATATTTCCAGTACTTCTTTTCCTTTTAGCTCTAGTTTTTTTTCTACCTTTAATTTCCTTAACAACTATTGCTCCATCTTTTTTAAGATCCCTCATGTCTTGTTTTGTAATTGCTTCTTTTATTTCATCCAATCTAGATTCAACAAATGCAATTCTTTCCTTTCCTACATTGAAAGTTCTTTTTGCGAGTTCTTTCTTTTTACTTAAATTCATTTCTTTTTCTCCGGTTTAGTTTTCTTCTTTGATTTTTTATTTTCTTTCTTAACAGATTCCTTTTTCTCCTTAACCTTACTTATTTTTTTCAACAATTTCTTTGAATTAACATTTTGGAAGGAAATTTTCATTTCCGAAGCTTTTTTCAATAATTCAATTTTCTTTTTCTTTCCAATATTCCCTAAAACTACAAGATCCTTTCCTTTAGCATTTTCAAGATCTTTAATGTTGTTTACAACAAATGGATTTTTTCTCTCACTTTTACTTTTTTTGTAACCAATGCTAACCACTGCAGGATACCCTTTTCTTTTTTCTCTCATTTTGTTATCTCTTCCAGTAGGTTTTCTCCATTTTTGCTTTTTCTTCCGTCCTTTTCCAAGTTTTGCATATCTGCTCCAAGTCCTTCTTAAAAATTTCTTAGTCATTATATTTCCCTCCCTGCCTTGTTTGTTAGGAATATTCCATCCTGAAAAATTCTTCGATCCTTGTTTCTAATTTTAGTCATTGATTCAAATCTTGCAGAAGTTAGTCCTGCTTTTTCTTTACTAACAGATTTTACAGTTATTACATCCTTATCTATCTCAACCTCAACACCTTCAGGAACTTTTTTCTTCCTAGGGATTTTTTCTCCAAGAAAGTTTTTAATTGTAATTTCTCCATCTTTAATTTCAACATTCATAGGGAAGTGACTTGAACATATTTTGAGTTTGTATTCAAACTTTTTTTGAACACCTTCAATCATATTTTTTATATGGGCTGCAATTGAATTTATTAGTTTTTTTTCTTTTTTAGAAGCCTTCTTATATCCTATAATCACTTTTCCACCATCTTTCTTAAAATCTAATTTTCTAAACCTAAATTTCCTTTGATTTTCTCCTTCAGGCCCTTTAACTTTTAATGTAGGACCTTCTATCTCAACCTCAACACCTTCAGGAATCTCTATTTCTTGATACAATTCTCTTTTCATCTTTTATTCACCAGATTTTTAACTTTTGAATCATAGGAAGACATGTTTAATCCATGTGAAGAGCACCTTTCTCTATAGAGGATGTATTGGGAGATTAATCCCTTAAACCCACCTTCAATTTCTGAATTTCCAGATAAATCAAGCTCCTCTATTTTTGACACTATGCCTGAAACTTTCATTTTCAATTGTTCTCCCCTAGTTATTGTTTTAAGTCCCATTTTAGTAAAAATAAGCCAAAAGACTACCTCCAAGTCCTTCGTTTAAAGTCTCTTCATGAGTCTTTAATCCATCGTTAGTTGTGATAATCAAAGTCCCTACATTTTTTGCAGGAAGGTATCTTCTCTTATATTTCTCAACCTGGTCTTTCTTAACAGTAAATCTAGGTTTTATTGCTCTACATTTGATAAATTCTCCAAGAGTAACTTCCACAGCCTTTCCCTTAATATTAATTTTATATCTTTGAATTGCACCTGCCTTTTTCATTATCTTTAGAATTTCAATTAGAAGTTTTGAAATTCTATTTATTTCTACAATTTCTTTTCTTGCCCTTTTAGCATTCTGAATCATATTCAGTGCATCCGCGATGATATCTTGTGACATTTTTTATTTCCTTTATTTTATTTAACTGTATTTTTTGAATCCGAGGTTTTCAGCAATTTCCCTGAAGCAGTGTCGGCATAAATGTAATCCATATGAATTTATATGTGCTCCAAACCTTCCACATCTTTCACATTTTTGTTTTGCAATTCCTGTGGTTCTTTCATCAGGTTTATTATGTTTAAGGAATTTCTTAACCTTTTCAGGTTTTCCCTTAAGTTGATTTAATATTTTTCTCCAATCACTTGCTGTCATTTTATTCAAACTCCGTTCCGAAGTTATCCTCCATGAATTTAATTATTTCCTCTTTTGAGACATTTTGCTTTTCAGGAGTTTTCCCTCTAAGATTTTTCCTCAATTTAACTCTCCTTCCAGGTCTTTTAAAGACTACAGTTATGTCTAGACCCCTTATTCCTATCTCTCTATGGTATTCAACACCAGGAATTTCCAGATATTCTTTTATTCCAAAAGAGAAATTATTCTTATCTATCTGACTTTCTCTAAGAACATTATCTATTGCAGAAAGCATTTTTTCCAAAATTTCTTCAGGATTTTTTCTTATTGTTACTAACGCACCAACTTCAAGATTAGGTCTAATTCCAAGAGTAGGAATTCTTTTCCTGCTAATTGTTTTAGATGGTTTTCTTCCAGTCAATATTTCTAGAAGTTTGAAACCCTTTTCTAAGTCTTCTCCAGTTCCACCTATGCTTAAAACGACTTTGTCAATTTTAATATTTCTCATAGGATTATTTTTTGTTTCCATCTTAATTTATGACCATCAATTGTTTAGTTAAAACTGTGATTTTTTCTTTTTGAGAAGTTATTTCTGCTGAATTATTTTCTTCATCAATTTTATTTACAACTCCATTTTTTCCAGAGTGTTTTCCCGCAAAAACTAAAACCTTAGATTTTTCTTTTAAAGGCAGATGATCTTTTATTTTGTTATTCTTTAAATCAATTACAACAGAGTCATTTGTGTTACACTTTATATCTGAAAGATAATTTCTTCCATCACCCAAATTAATCTGCATTTTCTTTCCTTTAAGCATTTTCTTTCCAATTATTTTAGAAATTTTTGTTCCAGATTCTTTAGAAGGAATTTCATTTATCCCAATTTTCCCTTTTCCAGAAAGACCAACTCTGTAACTTTTATTTGAAGGCACAAAAGTTATCACATCAAAAAGTAAAACACTATTCTTTTCATCTCTTGCAGGTCTACCATTAAGAAGAATCTTTTTCAAATGGATTATTCTTTTCACTTCTTTTCTATTCTGTGCAACTCCCAAGATATCTCTAAGTGCAACAAGTAATGGAACTCCCTTTTGAACATCAACTCTTGGTTTAACTACATACTTTGTACCTTTTCTAGGTATTGGCCAGTTCTTTGGAACTTTTTGTCTTTTTAGATAGCTCATTTTTTATTCTCCTTTGATTTTGGTGATTTTTTCTTTGTTTCTTTTTTAGACTTTTTGTCTTTCACTTTATTATCTTTCCCTGAATCTTTTTTCTTTTCTTCACTTTCTTTCTTCACAGACTTATTCCTTTTTTTATCTTCAAGATTCAATCCTGTAATTTGAAGATTAGAAGGTCTGAATTTTATGTTTGATTTTGATCCATCTTGTTTCTTAACTTGAAGTCCTTCAATTTCTACCATTGATTTTTTAGTATAAACTCTAATTATTTTACCTGTTTTACCTTTTAATTTACCCCTCATAACTTTAACATCATCTCCTTTTTTAAGAGAAAGGTTCCTTTTCCCGAATTTTTTTCTAAGTTCTTTTGAAAGGTTACTTCCAAGCATTTTTCTCCTAACATGTAATGGAGCATTTGCTAAATATTTTCTTTGTTTTCTTGGTTGTTTACTTGATTTCCATGCAATACTAAATTTCTTTTTCATTTTAATATACGATTGAAGCAATTCTTGCCACTGATGGCCATCGCTCCATTACCTCCCTTGCAACAGGTCCTTTAATTTGTGTTCCTTTTGGATTTCCTTTTTCATCCTTAAGTATGGCAACAGCATTATCTTCAAACGCAATTCTTTCTCCATCCTTTCTTCGGTAAGATTTTTTCTGTCTGATTATTATTCCATCAAATACTTCTCCCTTCATTTCAGGTTTACCTTTTCTTATACTAACTTTTACATGATCTGCCACTCTTGCTCTTCCCTGTCTCCCTTTTCTTCCTTTTCCTCTTTTCACAGATACAAGTCGTGCTCGTTTACCTCCACTGTTATCTGCCACTACTAATGCTGCTCCAAGATTAAGACCAGGAGTTATTTTTGCAGATATTGCTCTCATTTTCTTTCCTCCACATCTTTAGTTTTCTTAGTGACTACAAAATGGATAATTTTACTTAAAGGCCTACATTCTTTTACTATGATTTCATCTCCAATATTGATATCATTTTTCATACAATCTGGAAGTCTTGCGTGGATTTTTGTCCGACCTTTCATGTACCTTTCATATTTTCTTACATAAATCATTCTTCCGAATTCAATTGCAACTCTTTTAGGAAATTTGCTTACAACTTTTCCCCCAAAAGATTTACCCCTAACTCTTAAATTTCCATGAACAGGACAGTCTTTTCCATTGCAGGAAGCTCCGACTATCTTTGTTGCTTTGTTAGCTTTTACGGCTTTCGCTGTTTTTTTCTTGTTTTTTTCTGTCATTTTTTCTTGTTTTGTGGTATGTTTATTCTTCGATTGAACTTTCTTCAAATCCAAGCTTGACCAAGGCATCTTTTATTTTCTTCCTGTGGTCTCCTTGGAGTTCAATTGAATCTCCTTCGTAAGTTCCTCCGCAAGCAAGAGCGTTTTTCAAGCTCTTTGCGGTTTTCTTTACATCGATTCCAGTTCCAAACCCGCTAACGATTGTGACGATTTTACCATACCTTTTCCTGTCTGTCGTCACTCTTATCTTTTGCGAGCTCTTCACGATCTGTTCACATACACAGGCCTGCTTTGGCAGGCCACATTTTGGACATATCTCCATATTATTTGTTGAGTGTGAGTATTCTTGCAATAGCTTTTCTAATTTCTTTGGCTTTTGAATTCCCAGTATCTGAAGCATTTACTTTTGATTTAATAAGTTCAATCTTAAGTTCATGGAGTTTTTTCTCCCTTTCCTTTGCAGTCATTTTTCTTAGTTCTTTTATTTTTATTGCCATCTTCAATTACCTTTTTTCTTTTTAGATTTTGGTGATTTTTTCTTTGATTTAGACTCTTTTTTATCAAGTCCACCCTCTTTAAACTCTTCCATATTTTCTTTTAGATTGTCTATCATTTCTTGATCAATGTTTATTTTATCTGAAAGGACTGCATTAGGAGAGAGAATACTAACTTTTACTCCAACAGTTCCTGGTTTTGTCTGTGCTTTAGCTTGAGCACGATCAACTACTTTGGCACTATCACCAGTTTTCTTTAGATATCCCTGAGCGAATCTCCATGTTTTTGCTCTTGCTCCTGGAAGCTTTCCGCTTAACCTTATCTCTACACCCAGAGCGCCAGCATTCATTATTCTTTGCAATGCCCTATAAGCAATGACTTTAAATCTTAATGGACCAAATCTTTCAAGTCCAAGCGCAATTTCATCAGCCATTAGTTGCGCATCATATTCTGCGACTTTTATTTCATCAACTTCTATGTGTGGGTTCTCCAAACCGAATTTTTTCTTAGTAATCTTCGTTAATTTGTCTATTTTTTCCCCACCTCGACCAATTATTAATCCTGGCTTATTTGTAGATATTATTATTTTCTCTCCTACAGGAGCATATTCTATCTTAACTCTACTAACTCTCCCTTTTCCAAGATATTTTATAATAAACTCTCTAAGGTTAAATTCATCTTTTTTGAGGCGAACAGTTTTTCTTTCTTCCATTTTATTTTTTTGTATTCTCCATATTTTTTGCAACAAGTTTCACATGAGTTCTTTTCATTCGAACTCTTCCAAATCTTCCATAAGGTCTTGAACCAATGTTTGCAATAGCTTCAGTGACAAAAGGATTTTCAATCCCATGATTGATAGAGTTTGCAGACAGACTTTTTAGCAATTTGATAAATCTCTCAGAAGCTTTTTTAGGGAATCTTCCAGACATCATACCTTTTCCTTTTCTGTGTCCTATTTCACCCTTCATTGGAACTGCTTTTTTCAAAACTAAAACTTTCTCAAGATCTGCAATAGCATCTCCAATCTTTTTGCCTCTTATGAATTTACATATAGCCTTTGAATGTTTAGTAGATATTGGGAGGTTGTTTGAATTTACAATCGCAAAATCCTTTTTGTTTTTTTCATTCTTTTCAATCTTCTTACTAGGTTTCTCCTTATCATCTTTTTTAGAATCATTAGAAGAATTAGCTTTAACTTTTTCTTCTTTATTCTTACTAGATTCTTTTGATTTCTTCTCATTACTTTCTTTAGGTTTTGGAGAAACTTCTGTTTTAGGTTTCTTGATTTCTTCCTTTTTCGCTATTTCTTTTTCAGTTTTTTTTGCCATTATTTCTTAGATTTATGTTTAGATCCTTTGGTTGCCCCAACCCCAGTCTTACTATGTTTAACTTTTGATCTTGTTAATGCAAACTCTCCAAAAGTATGCCCCAACATTTCCTCGATAATATCTACAGGGAAAAATTCTTTACCATTATGGATTCTAATTTTCATTCCAACCATCTGAGGAACAACAATCAATTCTCTTTGATGAGTTTTTATTGGTTTATTCTTCTTTTCTTTATCTTTAGCCCTACTTACAAAATCCTCAATTTTTTGAAATTGTCTTAGAGTACTTCTTCTATCTCTTGATCGAGTATATTTTGCAAATTCTCTTACATCTAATTTTTTCAATTCTTCAAGAGTCTTGCCTCTAAAGAGGAATTCTTTTTTCTTTATTTTCTCTAATTTTTTCTTTTTTGCCATATTATTATTTCTTTTTACCTGTTTTTTTAGCTCTCAATAAACCAACTTTTCTTCCAGGTGGTGAATTTCTTTTTGGAACTTTACTCTTAGGATTCTTTCCTCTTCCAGATCCAAAAGGATGGTCTATTGCGTTCATCTTAACTGCAGATGTTCTTGGCCACAATTTACCTTTTGATTTTTTAATATGATATTTTTTACCTGCCTTAATTACTGGTTTTTCCAAACGACCTGAACCTGCTACAACTCCAACAACCGCTCTACAAATTCCTTGAAATTTCTTTTCTTTTTTTGAAGGCATTAATACATAAACATCCTCTCCAACAACCTTACTAATTTCACCATGACTTCCACCGGACTTTATGAACATTCCTCCATCTCCTGGCCTAGATTCTATGCAACAAATCTTTGTTTTTAAAGGAATATCTTTTAACATTAATATATCTCCACTTTCAACTTTTTCTTTTTTTGTGAAGTTTATTTTTTGTCCTTCAAACAATTTGTTTGGGGCAGGGATGTAAAAAGATCCTTCTTTCCATTTGATTTTTGCAAGAGGGGCAGAATGTCCTCCAGAATCAAGAAGTTTTATCACTTCTCCTTCTCCTTCAAGTCTTGGAGGATATTTTATACTAAATCTAAAAGCTTTTCTTCTAACTCTATAAGTTCCTCCACCTTTTCCACGAGCTTGTTGAATTATTCTTTTTCCCATTACATTATCCCGAGCTTAGTTGCAGTATCTAATGCAACAGAGCTCTTATTTAATTTAACATAAGCGTATTTTTTATTACCTCTTATGAAAGTCCTAACTTTATCCACTTTCACTTCAAACAATTCTTCAATTTCTTTCCTTATATCTTCTTTTCCAGATTCTTTATTAGTTCTAAACGTAAGCGTATTTTCTGCTTCTATCTTCATGACAGCTTTTTCAGTAGATATTGGTTCCAATAATGGTTTCATTTTTTATTCTTCCCTGATTTATCTTTGTTGAATCTTTCTTCTAAGTCCCCAATTGCTTTTTCAGTATATAATGTAAGTCTTCCAGGACCTCCTTTAGCAAGATCAACTACATTAACAGTATTAATATTTCTTGAATCAATTGCATTTGATTTGAATTTTTCATCATTCCCAGTAACAAGAAGCAAACCTGCATTTTTTTTGTATTTTCTCCCTCTCATTTTCCCTCGTCCTGATCTGACCTTTCTTTTCCTAGAAAGATTTGAAAAAATATTTTCTCCCAAAATTTTTTTAACATTTAAAAGAAAATCTTTTGTTTTCAATGAGACTAGTTTTGAATCTATGACTATTGGAAGATTTCTTAATTCTTTTTCATCAATATTTCCATATTTCAAAGCAACTTCTTTTTTATTTGCAGTTGAGCTTATTGCAGAAATTAGTGCAAGATTCATTTCTTTTTTGTTTATTTTTTTTGTATTTATCATAGAAATTGATTTTGGAGGGTGTGCTCTTCTTCCACCTCTTGTTGAAGCAACTTCTGCACCAACCCAATTAAATTGACTACCTCTCCTAGAATGAATCTTTCTAGGTATTCTTGACATTCCTCTTCCATAACCACTTTTCCAAACATGTCTTCGGTGAATTATTTTTCCTGAGGCAGAATGCTGTTTCCCTCCTGTGGGTGAAGGAGAATATGGCTGCATACTTTTTTCAGCTTCCAAAACTTTGCTTACAATATCATTTCTGATTGGTTTTGAGAAAACGCTAGGCAAACTAATTTCTTTAGTTTTCTTTCCATTAATTCCGATTACTTCTGTTTTAGATTTCATCTTATATTTATTAATTCAAAATTTTTCTTCTTTTGTTTCTTTGATTCTCTTAAAGGAACTGTAGCCAATAGTTGTCTTTTTGAAGGACCTTGGACAGAACCATAAACTACAATATAATATGATTTAATATCTCCAAAGTTTTTTATTCCTTTTAACCAATCTTTATCTTCAGATTTACCTATATCAAGTATGCTTCCATTAGATATTATTCTTGTAAACATTCCAAGTTGTCCTGCTTGTGGAACTCTAAAAGTAACTCTTGCAGGATGCCAAGGACCTAAGCTTCCTGGTCTTCTCCTACCTTTTTCAGATTTACTTTGTTTAAGAGTAATCCCAAATCTTCTAACAGGGCCTGAAAAACCCCTACCTCTGGTCAATCCTCTAAAGTCAACTAAGTTTCCTTTTTCAAAAACATCTAGAACAGAAACTTCCTTTTCCCAATTTTCTTTTACAAATTTAAGTTTTTCTTCAAAACTTCCTGAAAGTCCAATTTCACTTATATCAGGAGTTTTCTTAATTCCTGTTTTTTTAGTTTGAGAATAACAAACAATTGTCAGATCATCAAACATTTCAGATTTTATTTCTTCAAATGAAGGTTTTTTATCTTGTTTTTTCGGAATTTTAACTTTTCTTTTAAGTTCTTTGTCAAGGTTATTTGAGAGAATTTCTTTAGCAACTTTATTATTTTTATAGAATCTTACAGAGAAAATTTTTAGAGAAGGACATTCAAGAATTGTCACAGGGACTATTATTTTTTTACCCTTTGTCATAGAATCAGGAGTTTCATCTTTAACATATGCAGAAGCCATTCCTGCTTTATAACAAATAAATCCCTTAAGGTTTTTAGGAGAATCAGACATTACATTCCAGTTGACTCTAGGTAAGAACTTACTGGCCCGTTTTCTTGGCCAGAACTGCAGACTTCCTTTCCTTGGTCTTTTCCTTGTTGGCATTTCTAATTAAGTTTGTTATTTTAGCGGATAACATTTTATTTATTCCCTGGAATAATTTATCAAGAAAAAGAGGGTTTTTAAAGTTTTTTTATTCAGCTTTTACACTTAAGCTTCAAAAGGAAGTTCTTTTTTCTCTTTTTTGCCATCAATTTCAGACTCTCTTATAATTTTCCCCTTTCTTTTAGCTTCTTCCCTCATTAATTTAAAATTTCCTGTTTTTTTAAGCTCATCAGATATTATTAAGTCTTCAATGATAAAAGTATGATTTATTTTAGCTTCTTTGAAATCAACAGACTCAAAAATAAAATTTTTTGCAATTTCAGGATCTTTAGTTTTGTAAGAACAAAAATCTGCTTTTGGACTTTTATCACCTTTTCCAGGCTTAGCCGATTTTGGAGCTTTTGGTTTTATTTTAAGAACATTTTCGCCTACAGAAAAACTCAAAGCAAAAAAGTTTTTTGGGAATTTATCAAGCAGTGAAATTATTTCGTTTCCAGACATTTCAAAATCAACTAAATACCTTTTAACACCTTGGAATTGTTTAACGTCTTTAAATTTTAGATCATTTTTTAGATCAAGTGTAGAGACAATAGCTCCCTTAACTCTTGTTTTTTCAGAGCCTAACTTTTCAGCAAGAAATCTGACAAACTCATTTGCGAATTCTGCAGAAGTTTTGATAGTGTATTTTCCATTTGCAGCTTTTTTTGCTTCTATAACTGCTTTATTTCTAAATTCTCCTTTAGAAAACTTTTGGAACTGCAGATGAACACTTTCATCAAAATTTTTATCAAAAATATTTTTTATGAAGTTCATAAAAGAACATAAACGATTTCGCTTATAAACTTTTTCTCTATACTCTAAAAAAATCATAAGAATTTCATTTCTTACAAAGCTTTATAAATTTCTCTAGCCTTTAAATAAAGAAAATGGAATCTGATTTTAAGAAGACTATGGCTGCAATATTTACAGTTTCTTTGTTAGTTTTATCTTTCCTTATACTTAAGCCAATAATGGTGTCCATAATACTAGCCCTCATATTAGTATTCCTTTTTTCACCCGTTTATGATTGGCTTTATAAGAAAATTGGAAGTAAAAATCTTGCAGTTTCCTTAATCTTGGTATTCTTGTTTGCAATAATTGTTTTACCAATCTGGTTTCTTACTCCAATTATTTTAACTCAAACTCTTGACATATTTAAATTAGTCCATGGGATAGATTATATTTCAGCATTCCAATCTGTTTTTCCAAATATATTTTCTTCAGAACAAATTTCAGCAGAGGTGAGTTACGCGATTTCTTCAATAACTACAAATACAATAGATAAAGTCATTAGCTCTTTAACTCAAATAATAATAAATTTCCCTGTAATTCTTCTTCAAATGGCAGTAGTTTTTTTCACATTCTTTTTTGTTTTAAAAGAAAAAGAATCAGTAGTTGAATATCTAAAGAGCATACTTCCATTTTCAAAAAAAATCGAAAAGAAATTGTTTAAGTATACTCATGGAATAACTTCTTCAATACTTTATGGACAATTCATAGTGGGAATTATTCAAGGAATTATTCTTGGTATAGGTCTTTTCATATTTGGAGTACCTTCCGCATTATTAATAACTGTAATTGCAGTTTTTGCAGGGATCCTTCCAGTAATAGGAACATTTATTGTGTGGATTCCAGTAGTAGCTGTTTTATTCATTAATGGAAATATGCTTCCTGCATGGGGAATGTTGATTTTTGGATTAATATCTTCCAATATAGACAATTTTCTAAGACCTTTAATTGTTGCAAGAAGGACTGAAATCCATATGGCAATTGTATTAGTCTCGATGATAGGGGGGCTTTTCTTCTTCGGAATTCTTGGTATTATCCTTGGACCATTAGTAATTTCTTATTTACTTATATTCCTTGAATTATATAGGGGCAAGACTAAATCAAAAGTGATTATAGAAAATTCAGAAGAATAATATAAAAACCCTATTTTCTGTTAAATTTAGATTAATAAAGAGGTAAAATGGAACTTAAAATTAGAACTTTGGATTGGAAAGCAGGATTTCCTGAAGCGATGATGAACCAAACCACTGCGAGTAAATTAGGAATCCATGCAATGGATAGAATATCTATAAGAACTCAAGGGAAAAGAGTCAGAGAGATTTTTACAAATGTAGAAACAATTGTTGGAATTCTTCGTAAAGGTGAATTAGGGATATCAAAAGAACTCAAAGACACACTTAATTTAAAACAAGGCCAAAAAGTTGACATAAATCTTATTAACCCTCCCGAAAGTTTGGATTTCATAAAAAAGAAATTAAATGGAAAAAGACTTTCTGGAGAAGAAATTAATGAGATAATAAAAGATGTAGTCAATAATTCATTATCTGAGCCTGAGATTGCATTATTTGTTTCAGGAATGTATAAAAATGGAATGAATAATAAAGAGACAATAGAATTGATTAAGGCAATTGGTTATTCTGGAAATCAACTTAAAATAAATCGTAAATATGTTGGAGACAAACACTCTATTGGAGGAGTTCCAGGGAATAGGACAACGCCTTTAGTCATTTCAATTTGTGCTGCTGCTGGTTTAACCATGCCAAAAACTTCTTCGAGAGCCATAACAAGTGCTGCAGGGACAGCAGATGTTATAGAAGCAATAGCAAAAGTTGAATTTTCAATTCCAGAGATTAAAAAAATAATCAAAAAAGCAGATGCTTGCATGGTTTGGGGGGGAGCATTAGGAGTCGTTCCCGCAGATTCTAAAATAATAAAAGTTGAAAAAATTCTAAAGATAGATCCAGAGGCCCAACTTCTTGCTTCAATAATGTCAAAGAAAATTGCCATGGGTGCTAAATACATCATTATAGATATCCCTTATGGTAAAGGCTCAAAATTTGAAAGTAAAAAGAAAGCATTACAGTTAAAGAAAAAATTTGAATCTCTTGGGAAATATTTTGGTAAGAAATTGAAATGTGTTCTTACTGATGGAACTCAACCAATTGGAAAAGGAATTGGACCAGTCATGGAACTTTATGATGTAATATCAATTTTAGATCCCAAGAAAGAAGGACCTAAAGATTTAGAAGAAAAATCTCTTTTATTATCTGCAAAACTTCTTGAACTTAGTGGAAAAGCTAAGAAAAATAAAGGGTTAGAAATGGCAAAAGAAATTCTTCATAGTGGTAAGGCATTTAAGAAATTTAAAGAGATAATAAAAGCCCAAGGAGGAAACACAAATAGGTTGAAGCTTGCAAAATTAAAGAAAAATATTCTCGCTAAAAAATCTGGAAAGATTAAAAATATAGTTAATGAAAAAATAAGTTCTATGGCAATGGTTACTGGATGCCCTTTAGACAAATCTTGTGGATTATATCTTCATGTTGAGAAAGGACAAAAGGTGAAAAAAGGAGAGAAGCTCATTACAGTTTATGCAAACACAAAAAATAGGCTTAATGATGCCGTCAAATTTTTCAAGAAAGAGAAACCTATCTTATTTAGGTGAAGACTAAATTTTTATAAATATTCTTTATTTTAATGTTTTATGAATCCTGAAAATTACACAAAGAAAATTACTGACTACCTCAAAAAGAATTTGAAAAAAGGATACACTGTTGAATCTCTTAAATGGGCTTTAATTGGTCAAGGTTATCCTAAAACAACTGTTGAACGAGCAATAAGAGAACTTAACAAAGATCTAGCAAAGAAAGCACCAGTTCTTAAGGAAAAACCAGTAATAAAGTATGAAGTTCTTGATGAGAATAATCAACCAGTGAAAATAAAAAAGTCATGGTGGAAAAAATTTTTCAGTAAATAAGCAATCCTTCTTTTTTTAAATAGTAATCTTTAAAACACTTAAAAGGGTCTTTAGTTTGTGCCGTCATGCGGAGAATGGTATTCCACCTGGTTTGAGCCCAGGGTCCTTACGGACATCCAGGTTCGATTCCTGGTGACGGCGTTTCTTTTTTTATAACACCTTCCCCGTAATTTTGGCTAAGAAATATCTGTAGATATTAATGTAGCATAAGAAAAGTGTAAAGGCCATAATTTGGGATGAAAAAACAGACGAAAAAATATCTCCATTGCTAGTTAAGAGATATTTTGAGATAAAGTAAACAGAAGGATAATAAACAAGGACAGTTCCCATAAATGCTGCAGGAGTGAAATACATAATGTCATTTATAAGACGCTTTGAAGATACTTTACCCTTAAATTTCCTATCATGTGCTCTCATAGATAGCCAGAATAAAGATCCTCCCAAAACAGCTCCGACAATAGCTGCTGAAGAAATTATTTTGGGTTCTTCAAAGAAATAAGAAATTAGATATGCAACTAGGGGAGCACAAATGAAAGCTCCAAGTTCAGCGAAAAGTAACTGTTTATTAAAATTAAAAGTACTTTTAGGTCCGATTCTAACTTTTTTCATAGTTAAGGAATGTAAAAATATTATTTAAATATTCTCAAGCTTCCGCGGGGATTCGAACCCCGGACCCCCACTTTACGAGAGTGGTGCTCTAGCCAACTGAGCTACGGAAGCACATGCTAAGTTAATATATAAGATTATAAAATTGTTTCTGGCAGGCTTAATCTTTCAGAATTATACTATTAACAATTTAGAAATCCCCTGCCAAGTAAGAAAAAGCTGTTCAGTTTAAAAAATTAAAAAGATTAACCGAACAGCGCGCCAAGTCCTTCAGCAGCAGCTTCAGCTTTTTCTTCCTTTTCTTCCTTTTTATCTTCTTCTCCGCCTTCTTTTCCTTCAGCTGCAGGGGCTGCACTTACACTAGCAAGACTTGCACTTTCAAGTTCTTTCTCAATGTCAACATCTTTTAGGCTAGCAACAAGAGATTTAACTTTTGTTTCCGCGTCAGAGTCAATCTTGACTCCAGTAGCTTCAACAACTTTCTTTATCCCTTCTTCATTGACATCTTTTCCCAGTTTGTGCAACAAAAGCGCCGCATATACATACTCCATTATTTTTCCTCCTTGGATTTATTTTGATCTTGATTTTTAGATTCTTCATTATTCTCGTCTTTGGATTCTTCAGTCTCAGACTTTTCTAGTTCCTTTTTTTCACTTTCTTCCTTCTTTTCTTTTCCATCAGCATCATCTTTCTTATCTTTAGATTCCTTCTCTTCCTCTTCAGAACTTCCTGAAAGTTTTTCCAAAGCTTTTCCATGACTTCCTGCTTTGCCAATGACAAATTTTATAGTGTCTTCATTATAGTAACCAATTTCAACTGCGAAAGGAAGAGCCCTTCCAAAAGCATATTTCAAATCTTCAATGGCTTTTTCACTGTCAATATTTATATCTAAGTATATTTTCCCTTTTTCTTTATCCAATACGGCTAAAGGTGTAAATCCTACTGTAAACGGTTTCATATCAAGTTTATTCATAACGTCTGCAGCAGCGCTAGAAATTTTCTCACCTTTCTTAACTATAATAGTTGATTTTTTAATATGAATTTTACCCTTCTCTATTTGAATTGGAATTCCAACTGCACCAAGCTCACTTATTGCAGGTCCTGGGGGAAGGTCTGTTGGCCCTTCACTGATTTGGATATCTTTTGGAGCAATTTGTCCTGTTTTTGCTCTAGCAGGAGTTTTGTTTTTTAATAATTCTGCAGCAAGCTCAAAAGAATCAATATCTGAAAAAATAACTGCAGTGCTTTCCTTCACATGATCTTTTATTTTTTTAACAGTGTCAACACCAGAATCATCAATTGCTCTAAACAAAATACTTTTTTTTGGGAATTTAACAATAGCCTTACCCCTAAGTTTTTTCACAATTTCTTGATATTGGGATCCAGGAATATTTTTTATTGAAGCAAGAAGAATAGTTTTCTTATCATTTATAGTATCTACTATTTCAGATACTCTTTTTATTTTCTTTTCAGGAATATTTTTTGTAACTGTAGTTTTGTTCATTTTAATCAACTAATATTTTTTTAGGTTTAGTCATGGTGAATTTTACCTTTATGTTTTTTATATTCTCTTTTCCTAACGGGAGAAATTTAAGTATTTCATCATAGATTGAACCAATATTTTCAATTATTTTCTCATCATCCATACTTTCTTTCCCAACAGCAAGCTTTAAACAAGGCTCTTTAATTCTAATCTTTACATTTTTGTTAATTTTTTCCTTAATTTCATCTATTTCTTTTTGATTAACATCTGTAAGAATTCCAAGTTGAGGTGAAGGCATTTTTCCTGCAGGACCAAGTGCTCTTCCAAATGTTGTAGCAACTTTTGGCATTAAATTTGCTTGAGAAATAAAGAAGTCATATTTTTTAACAAGTTTCTTTAATTCCTTTTTGTCAGAATATTTTTTAAAATCTTTTGGAGTTATAGTATCTATATCTTTATTTTTTACTTCCAAAAAAGCACACACTTTTTTATCTCTGAATTTATTAGGGAGGTTCACAAGGAAACTTGATTGGTTTTTCTTGAGATCAAATTTTTTCAGATTTATTACTAGGTCAACCGTTTGGTCGAATTTTCTTTTCTTCTCCTCACGGAGTTCTTTCAAAGCTTTTTCTAATTCTTTTTGATATTCCATTTGAAACTAGTTCAGTTTTTTACCTCCCACATCATGCGCCAATGCCTTAGAACAATTTTTAGGCATTCACGATATGGTTCAATCGGTATTTTTGGATAATTTATTAGATTTATAAATCTTTTCAATCAAAGTCTAAATTAGGATTATAATTACAACAATCCTTATAAACAAGTTTGATTATTTTTTATTATGGAATTAGTTGCATTACTTTCAACAGGAAAAGGAACTTGGGGACAGGTTTCAGGATTGATTAAACATGGAGATTGGGAAAAAGTAATAATTTTAGGAGATAAGTTTGCGAAAGATTTCAAACATGAAAAACAATTCGAGTTTATTCAAGTTAGTTTGGATCAAAGGTTGAAAGACTTGAAGGAAGATTTTTCTAAAAAGCTGAAAGGGAAGATTGATGGAACTGAAGTTGCTTTGACAATTGCATCAGGTGATGGCAAAGAACACATGGCTTTAATCTCTGCATTACTACATCTTCCAGTAGGGATAAGATTTGCGGCCTTGACAAGAGAAGGAGTTATTGATTTATAGTTTAAATATTTCTAAAAAATTAACTAGAAAAGAGCAAAAAACCAAGCTAACATCATTAAGACAAAAATAGCAACTATTGCCCATGTTGCAAACAAGAAAGCATTTTTTCCAATTTTTTCATTACCTGTTAGACCCCAAAAAGTCAAGTAAAAGAACCTTCCCCCATCAAGAATTCCTAAAGGCAACATATTGAATAATGCAACGAGAATATTAATCAAAACAATCCACCAAAGTAAGTAGTATATGAACCAAACGAATTCCCCATTCCAAGTTGTTTCATAATAGATTTTTCCGTTGTTTTTTGAATTCGCGATAAAATTAAAGTAAGCTCCTTTTAGACCTTCAGGATAATTCATACCTATTCCAAGAAAGGCATTCCCATTTCTTTCACCAAGAGTGATATTATGAAATTCTTGTTCATCATTTTGTTTAGTTTCAATTATTATTTCATCACCTGGAGAGTAACTTCCAAGAATTCTAGATAATTCTTCCTGGCTTGTGATTTTTTCCCCATCTATTGAAACAATTGGACCTCTCAAACCATTCCTAGCGGCAGGAGTATCATCAAAAACAAGCACATTTTCAACAAGATCTCTTTCAACAGCATTTTTCAATGCAAATCCACTAGCCAGATAAATTTCTCCATCTAAACTAATATTTACAAGAGTTTCATTTCCTTCAATAATTTCTAAAATATTTTCAATATTACTTATATCCATGCCATTTACAGAATCAACATCTCCCAGATCAATTACTGAAGAAGAGTAAGTGTTAAAGTTGACTCCTGCAGGAGTAAAACTCAGAGTAAAAAATAAAGCTAGAACTAATCCGAAAAGTATGGCAAAAACAACATTAGCGAAAGTTCCTGCAGCCAAGATTGCCAATTGTGGAAATTTATCTGCTTTCTCCATTTGTTTTTCATCAGGTTCTACAAAAGCTCCAAGAATTGGACCTAAAAAGGCAAAACCGGTTGTTTTAATTCTGATACCATTTAGTTTAGCAAAAATTCCATGGGCAAATTCATGAACAATTGCAACCACTGCAAGAGCTACGATGAAATATGTAAAATAAAGGGGTGGGAAAAAAGATTCTAATCCAAAAAGAGACGGAAAGTAAGGGATAAGAGGTGCTACTGGAGGAGCTTTTATCACATTAACTATTTCTGGAGTTGCCAAATATCTATAAAGAGTAACTCCTAATAACCAAACCATTGCTGCTAGAAGAAAATACCCACAAGCAACTACAACATATTGTAGAGGTTCCAAAATTTTCCTATATCTTTTTGAGAAAGATTTCATCCATTCTATACCTCTTGTACTATGGTAAAGATACATCCAACCTTGTTTTTTTAGGTTGTGATTTTTTTTGTAGAGAAACATTACTACAGCTATTACAAATATAGCCATAAAAATCAGGTCATATATGAAAAAACTCATTTTTTATTTTTTTTGAAGAAATTATTCTTCTAATTATTTCCTTTTCAAGGGACGGAAAGCAGTTTTTTTACACTTTCTACATTTAACTTTTCCCTTTAAAATTTTTTGAGGATCTGATTTTATTTTTGTTTGACATTTCTTACAAACAAAAACGTTCTTAAATATCCTATTTTGAGCTTCAAGTATTTTTGCCATTTTATTAAAGTTTTTTCTTAACCACCTTTTTACCTTCAACATCCCAATATTCGATGTTGGAATTGATTTCAAGTTGTGATTTTATTTCTTCAACACAATCTAAATCTATAGTTTCAAAACTTTCAAGGTCCATTACACTTATTTTATCTGAAATTGAAAGAACTTGACCTTTCTTTTTTTCAATCATAGGAACTTCAAATCTTTCATGACCCGGAACGACAAAAACTTTTTTCTTGTTTTCATCAATTATTCCTTTTGCATCAATTCTAACCTTTGAGTGTCCATGTTTTCCAGTCTTACTTATATCTATCTTTCGAATAGTATAAGGTTCGCCTTCGATAAGGATGCTTGTTCCAACTCGCGCTTCAGTTGCGTTGATTATCTTTAAAACCATGAACAAAAAAGAAGGGTTGTGTTTAAAAAGGTTACCTATAAAGACTATTAACGACAAATTTTAAAAGGAGTGTGTGGATTGTCTTTCTATGATAAAAGAAAATGATTTCATTGAAATAGATTTTGTAGGCAGGGTTAAAGGCGGAGATGTTTTTGATTCCACAAAAAAAGAAGACCTTGAAAAACTTCATTCAGGACATAATCATCCAATAAAATCAAAACCTCTTATTTTTTGTGTGGGTAAAGGAATGTTTCTCGAATCTCTTGATAAATTTCTTTTAGGTAAAGAAGTAGGAAAAAAATATGAGGTAGATCTTACTCCAGAAAAGGCCTTTGGAAAGAGAGATATTTCTAAGATCCAAAGAATACCTTCAAAAGTTTTTATGGAACAGAAAGTAAATCCAGTTCCAGGAGCAGTATTCAATTTTGATGGTCGTGTTGGAAAAATTCTCACTTCTTCAGGAGGAAGAGTTGTTGTTGATTTTAATCATTCTCTTGCAGGAAAAGATGTTTCATATAAAATAAATGTTTTAAGAAAAGTTACAGATATGGATGAGAAAGTTAGTGCAGTCAATGATTTTTTCCTTAAGAAGGAGTTCAAATTCAAGGTTGATGAAAAAGGGAAGAAATTAATAATTGAGGCAGATGATTCTATGGGAAGATTAATTGAACTTTTCAAAGATAAATACAAAGATATTTTAGGGTTGGATGTTGAGGTTAAAAATCCTGATAAAGAGAAATCCAAACCCAAAAATGATGAGGACAAGAATTCTAAAGAACTAGAAAAAAGTAATAAGAAAGAACCTGCAAAAGAAAATCAAAAATAGATTATTTCTTAAAAGAATTGGATAGGAAAAAACAACAATCCTTATAAATCCTAGAAAATTATGTTGAGTATGGATAATGTTTATAATGACAATTCTTCAGAAGTAAGGGAAATTGATCGTGAGTTGGAAGAACTTCTAAAAAAACAAACAGCTAAAATAAAAGTTGTTGGTGCAGGTGGTGGTGGAGGAAATTCCTTAAGTAGAATGAGAGAGATTGGAATAAAAGGTGGCGAACTTATTGCAGTCAATACAGATGCCCAAGATCTTCTTTATAGTAATGCAGACCACAAGATTCTTATTGGAAAAGAGCTAACTGGCGGTCTTGGAGCAGGGAGCAATCCAAAAGTAGGGGAAGAGGCAGCAAAAGAATCTGAATCAGAGATTAAAAAAAAGCTTTCTGGAAGTGATATGATATTCATAACTTGTGGTCTTGGAGGAGGAACAGGAACAGGAGCCGCCCCTGTTGTCGCAAGTGTTGGGAAAAAACAAGGAGCCCTTACAATAGGAGTTGTTACACTTCCATTTACAATTGAAGGTAAGAAAAGAATAGAAAATGCAATGGGGGGTTTGGAAAGAATGGAATCTGTTGTTGATACTCTTATTGTTATCCCTAACGACAAACTTCTTGAACTTGCTCCAGAACTTCCACTTCATACTGCATTCAAAATTGCAGATGAAATTTTAACAAATGCCGTTAAAGGAATCACAGAACTTGTAACAACTTCAGGATTAGTGAATTTGGATTTTGCAGATATAAAGGCAGTTATGGCTAATGGAGGAGTTTCTCTAATTGGAATGGGTGAATCTGATAGTGCAAACAGAGCAACAGAAGCTGTTGAAAAAGCAATTTCAAATCCTTTATTAGATGTAGATATTTCTAATGCTTCCGGAGCTTTAGTAAATATTGTGGGAGGTCCAGATATGAGTCTAGATGAATGTAAACTTATAATCGAGACTGTTGGAGAAAGACTTAGTCCTGATGCAAAATTAATTTGGGGAGCTCAAATTTCTGAAGACATGGATAAATCTCTTAGAGTACTATTGAT
>JBBDJP010000005.1:0-43938 GCA_040879805.1 Candidatus Pacearchaeota archaeon | reverse complement strand
TTTGGGGAGCTCAAATTTCTGAAGACATGGATAAATCTCTTAGAGTACTATTGATTGTTACGGGAGTGAAGAGCTCTCAGATTCTTGGTCATGGAGAAAGTATGGAAAGTGTCAAACATAAAGAGATAGAAGAAGAGTTAGGAATAGAATTTTTTGAATAAATTAAATCAAAAAATCACAATAATACTTAAATAAGTTTCTTGGATAAGTACTTTATGGATTTAGAAAGAACAATGACTTCAGGAGATTTTTTAGATTCTGAAATAAAGAACATCTTAATGAAAGAAGAGTTGTTCAAAGATTTTTCATATTGTGACTTTTCTAAATTGACTGGAAGAGAATATTTGTCGGCCCTCAATTTTGTAAAAGAAGAGTATAAATTTTTTAGAGATGTGGAGGGAGATCCAATAAAGTTTCAAGGAGAATCAACACTGACAGGTATTTATGAGTTGCCTTCCTCAGAATGGCTAAAAGAAAACGAATATAAAATTTCTTCAATTTTTACGGAGCAAAGATATGAGAAATTCAAGAAATTAAATAATTCTGAACTTCAGAAGAATCTGGACACTTTTGTAAGTTTGAGGAACATACCTGAATTAGATTCGGCAAAGGAAAAAGCAATCCACTTAGTGAAGAACAATAAGTTCTTAGGGACTGTACACGACAAAGATTTTGTTGAAATTGATATTTACAAACATAAGGACAATCTTTACTGTATCGGAGGAATTTACCATTCGCTTTACATTGTTTTAGATCCAGAATCACAAAAACCTTAAAAACAATCTTTTTCTATCTAAATTATGGGTTTAACAAAAGAAAAAACAAACGAGCTTAAGAGGTTTATTGCAAAATCAAAAAGGGTTTGGCTTGTAATGAAAAAACCCACAAAAAATGAGTATATGACTGTTGCAAAAATAACCGCGATAGGAATTTTGATAATAGGTGTTGTAGGATTTATAATCTCAATGATAATGCAGATTTTTGTTTGATATAATAGAATTTATACCTATAGGAAATTTTATAAACTCAAATTATTAGATATTCATAACTACTTCTTAAAAAGTTAAGAGGTAGACGGAGCTAAGATGATTTTTATAATAAAAGTTACGACAAATAAGGAAGAAAAGGCCACAGATATGGTTTCGGAAAGAGTGCGGAAGAAATCAATAGAAGTAAATACTGTTATAAGACCTCATGGATTAAGAGGATATATTCTTGTAGAAGCACAAAACAGAGAGAGTGCGGAAGAAGCAGTGTTCAATCTTCCTTATGTAAAAGGAATAATTGGAAAAACCATAGAATATGAAGAAATCAAAAATATGGTTGAGCCGTCTATAAAAGATGTATCAATAGAGGAAAAAGATATAGTAGAAATTATTGGTTCAACATTAAAAGGAGAGAAGGCAAAAGTCGTAAGGGTAGATAAACAAAAAGAAGAAGTTGTTGTAAATCTTCTTGGAGCGGTAATACAGCTTCCAGTAACCTTAAAAATAGATAATGTTAAAGTTGTGAGGAGAGAAAGCGAGGAAGAAGATGCAAATTAAATTATTAGTTGACGCAGGTGACCTGAAACCAGGCCCAGTATTAAGCCAAAAACTAGGGCCCTTAGGAATTCCTATGGGAAATGTCATTAAAGAAGTCAATGAAGCAACTCAAGGATTCAAAGGAATGAAAGTTCCAGTAATATTAGATGTAACTCCTTCAACAAAAGAGTTCACAGTATCAGTCTCATCACCACCTGTTTCAGAACTTTTAAAGAAAGAAATTGGGATAGAAAAAGGATCAGGTGAACAAGACAGAATGAAGGTTGCAAATGCATCAATCGAACAAATAATTTCAGTATCAAAAACAAAGTTTCCAGACATGTTATCTAAAGATTTGAAGGCAGCTGTAAAAACAGTTGTTGGAAGTGCAGTAAGTTTAGGAATTTTAATTGAAAATAAAGAACCTAAAGAAATTGAAGAAGATATAGATGAGGGTAAATATGATACTGAGATTTCTGAAGAACAGACTGAGACTCCTTCTGAGAAAAGAGAAAAATTAGACAAATTCTTTGAAGTTAGAAAGAAGAAGCAAGAGAGAGACTTGAAGGCTCTTGAGGCAGCAAAGGCTGCTGAAGAAGCTGCAGCAGAAGCAGAAAAAGCAGAAGCAGCCAAGGCAGAAGGAGAAAAAGATGCAAAATCTAAAGAAGTAGTACCTGAAAAAGAAGAAGCAGTCAAAGCCCCTGCCGAACCAAAAAAGAAATAATTTATAAATCAATTACCAATCTTTTTACAGAGGGGCTGTGGGCCAGCCTGGTAAGCTTCGAGGTTTGGGACTTCGAGACCCCGGTTCAAATCCGGGCAGCCCCATTTAAAACAATAAAATGACATCGAAATCAAAAAAAACAAAATCTGCAGGAAGATTTGGAGCAAGGCATGGTAGGAGAGTTAGAGCAAAACTTGTTTCAGTAGAATCTAAACAGAAAGTCAAGCAAAAATGTCCTTTTTGTGGAAAGCTTGGAGCTAAAAGAGTTTCAAAAGGGATATGGGAATGTCCTAGGAAAAAATGTGCAAAGAGATTTGCTTCAGGAGCATATTACATAGAAGAACCTAAAAAATAAACAACAAATATTAAATAATACCTAAACAATATAATAAAATGCCAACATATAAATGTTTCAAGTGTGAAAAGAAAATAAAGAACGAAAAACTCAAAAAGAGATTTGTTTGCCCTCATTGTGGTGGAAAAATTTTCTATAAACTCAGAAAAGGTACAAAGAAAGTAAAAGCAGAGTAAATTTATTCCAATTAAAGAATTTTAAACAAATAATATTAAGATGTCAAACGAAAAAAACAACCAAACAATACAAGAGATTCAGATGCTTGAACAAAATTTACAGAATCTCCTATATCAAAAACAAGCGTTTCAAATGGAAATTTCTGAGACGGAAGCTGCAAAAAAGGAAGTTGAGAGTTCTGAAGAGATTTTTAAGATAGTTGGACAGTTGATGATAAAGACAGATAAAGATAAGATTAAAAAAGAAATTTTAGATAAAGATAAACTTTTGAAGTTGAGAGTTGAATCTATTGAGAAACAAGAATCTGCAATTGCAGAGAAGATTGAAGAGTTAAAGAAATTAAATTCTTAAGGGATTATCAAGAATTCTATTTTTTTGGGAAGGGTTTAAAAATAAAGACTTGTGATTTTTTTTATGAGAAAAAAATTGAAAGAAATTTTAAGCAAAATAGAGGAACCTTCATTTACCTTTGCAATTAGGTGCAATCTTGAAGAAGATAAAAAAGAATTAGTTTACGAAGAATTTTTAAAAAATGGCGAAGCGATAAATGAAGAAGCTCAAATGAGGGAAATAAAATATAGATGTATAACAGAAGAACCAGAAAGAAAATGGTTTGAGATAGAGTATAAATATCCTAATCGAAGTGTTGGCTTTGTAAAAAGTATTGAACCTTTAGAACTATCTAAAATTCTTGGCGAAGATACAATTTCAAAATTTAATAATGAACTTATGGAAAAAAGAAATTATTTCCTAAATTAAGTTTAACTTCTAAAATAATCAAATTATTTATCAAAAGACAGAACATGTGCAAAAAATTTACGAAATCTTTATAAACATCTGCAAGTTAAAAATAATATGATTTTAGATAAGATAAAAAAAGCATTTTCTGAAAAAGTTCCTAATGAGGACTTTGATGAGGAGTACTTAGAGATTGATTTGGGAAGAGATCAAAAGGAAAGTAAAGTATTGGTTAAGCTTTTTATGTTGAAAGACTATGATCATGTCACAGATATCCTTAATGCATTGAGAGAAGGATATACAATTGCAATTATTGATATAAAAACTTTGAGACAAAAAGATTCAATTGAGTTGAAGAGAGCTATTTCAAAGATAAAGAAAACAGTTGATGCCCTTGAAGGAAATATTGCTGGTTTTGGTGAAAATGTAGTTATCGCAACACCTTCCTTTGCCAAGATTCATAAAGAAGAGAAGCAGCCAGAGAAAAAAGAAAAAAGTAGATTTGAGTAAATTTAAATTCTTATTCCTTAATTAATTTTATAAAATATTTTTTATTAATTAAACTCTTGCCATTGAGAAAACCATTTTCAAAGCTACAACTATTGTTGCAGGTACAAATAATGCGAGTAAAGCTCCAAAAACAGAAGAAACAGCATCTCCAACACCTATTCCGATAAGACTTCCTCTTACACCCTCCATTCCAAATCTACTTACAATTACAAGAACTGCCCCAACCCACAAGAAAGGTTGGGTATCTTTTCCAGTAACTCCTACAAAACCAATGACGAGCCCTAGAATAACTAACATTGCGTAAATTTGAGCACTATAAGAGATTATCACTGGAACTGCAAAGATTGTTGTTGAAAGTCCTATTAATATAGCTAAAACAACACCTATTAGGAATGCCCATGCACCAACAGAATTTTCATGTACTTTTATCACCATTCTTTTTACCTCTTAAAGATGTAAAAAAGAAGTTTTTTAGTTATATAAATTTTCCGTTAATTTAAAAAATCTCAATATTTCCTTATGTATTATATTCTTTAAGACATAAATATTTATAAATGAATTTAACTCTAAAATGACTACACAAAATGGAATCAAAGGTATTTAGTTTGTTTATGTTCGGTGTTTTTGCACTATTAATGTTAATTGGATTTGGAAGTGCTTTGGATCTTACTCCTAATTCTCAAGCAATTAAATTAAGTGATCAAAATCCTTCAAATACATTTTTAGTATCTGGAGACACTAATTTTAATTTGACATCAACTTTTACACCACAACAGATTGTAAGTGGTTCAAATACTGCTAATATTGTTTTAGAATCAACAGGAGATACAACCAATGTTTCTTCAATAAATTTTAATGCTTCTATAGATGGAGATGTTTCTAGTTTTAGACTTGGAACTTACTCTGCTTCATTTGATGTGATTGGAGTAGATTCAACAAACGCTTCTGAAAACGAGACTGTAAGCGTAACTGTTAACTTTGAAAAACAATTCTTTACGGGAGAGAATGAAGGCCAGTTAAGCATTACAAATATAGAATTTGATGTTATTGATGGTTTTGGAGATGATGAGTTTTGGTATCCTCTTGATAGGGTTGAAATAGAATTTAATGTGGAAAACAACGGAAACTGGGATGTTGAAGATATAGAAATTGAAACCTGTTTGTATGACGTTTCCGCTGAGAGGTGTATAATGGATGAAGAGGATATGAGTATAAGCAATGATGGTTTTGATCTTGATTTTGGAGATGATCAAGATGTAATAGTAACTTTAAGAATCAATCCTGATGATTTAAGAGCAGGTAATGAAGAATATAGGTTTTATGCAAGGGCTGTTGGAGAAATTGATGACAGCGATTCTGAATTTGATGGAGATAGTACAGGAGTATCAGATTTTGAATCAATAGATATTATAACCGATGATGAATTCATAATTCTTGATAATGTTCAAGTTCCAGAGTCAGTTTCATGTGGACAGTCTTTAGAAATAAGTGCAGACGTTTGGAATATTGGAGATGAGGATTTTGATAATGATGAAATTTTTATAAGAATTTTTAATAGTAATCTTAACTTAGATGAAACAGTAAGTTTCTTTGGAGGAATTGACGCAATGGACTCTGAAAGAATGAGTTTCAATGTAAATGTGCCTAACAATGCAGAGGAGATGCAGTATTTCATTAGTGTTATCGCTTACGATGATGAAAGCATGGGCAGTAATGATGTTTATGAAAATGATGAAGGAGATGAATCAAGATATACAATTTTCCTAAATGTTAGAGATTGTGCAGGATTTGAAGATTTGACAGCGGTTTCAGCAAGCCTTGATTCAGAGGCAGTTGCAGGCAAGCCAATGACTGTGAAAGCCACAATTGTTAACCTTGACTCAAAGACAAATACCTATGTTCTTAGCACTTCTGGATACGAGTCTTGGGCAGATTCAGTAAGAATTGATAATCCCGCATTTGTTCTTGGAGCAGGAGATTCTCAAGAAGTTATCCTAACTTTTGATGTTTCAAGAGATGCTGAAGGAACTCAAGAATTTATTTTGGAAGTAACTTCAGACGGTGAGACAATGAGTCAACCAGTTTCAGTTAATATAGAACCTAAAGGGTTCCTTGGAATCACAGGATTTGCTACAGGAAGTGGAGATTCATACCTATGGGGACTTGGAGTTTTGAATGTAATTCTTGTTGTTGTGATTATATTCGTTGCAGTGAGAATTGCAAGAAGAAATAGAAGAGCATAATTAGTTAGATTTTTCTTTTTATTAACTTAAATTACCTATTTTTTGAAGAACCCAAATTATTTAAATAAAATTTTACTTAGTTTTCAATGAAAAAGAACTCCAAAAAGAGGAAGAAAAAAAGTTCAAAAAAACAGAGTAAAGTTTCTAAGAATAAAATAAAGAGCATAGTTACCAGGTATTTGATTTTGTTGTTAGCAGCATTTCCAGGATTGGCAATATTTTATTTTATTTTTACTCCCTTAACGGCTTACCCTGTTTATTGGATTTTAAGCATATTTTATGAAACATTATTTCTTTCAGGAGAGTTCCCGGCCATTCTCTTGAATAATACTGTCCCTATAGAATTGGTTACGGCTTGCATTGCAGGATCTGCATATTATTTATTACTTATATTGAATCTTTCTACCCCAGATATAAAGATAAAAAAGAGAGTTAATGCAATAGTCTTTTCTTTTGTATTATTCTTAATTTTAAACATAATAAGGATTGTAATCTTAAGTGCTCTTGCAGTCTCAGGTTCTTCATACTTTGATGTCACACACAATATTTTCTGGTATGGACTTAGTACAATAGTGGTTGTAGGAATTTGGTTTTTAGAAGTTAAGAAATATAAGATCAATAAGATACCTTTTTATTCAGATGTAAAGTTTTTGTTGAAAGAATCTAAAAAATAATTTATTTTTTAACTATTCGATCAAGGTAAACAAACATTTCATTCATGAACCTTTCTGTACCTTGAAGAACCTCGCAACCATTAATATTTATATTATAACATGCAGGACCAATTTGTTCTATTCCTGTTTCATTCCCTTCTTGGATCATAACATACATTTCTTTTCCAGTCTCATCACAGGCGACACCACTTTCAGAACTGTTTGAAAGATTAATTCCTGCAACACCCATAAGTGTAGCAAAGTTTTGAATAGCTATGCTAGAATATCCACTACAGCTTCTTCCATAAGTTATATTTAGATTGAGATCCTCTCTTAGTGTAAGGCTTCCATTAAAAGGAACTTCTTCATCTAAGACTCTAGGATCATTCCTTAAATAAAAATTGTAGTTCCCACTTCTTCCATCCTGAGTTATAGGTAATTTTGTATTGTAAGTTATTAAACAAGGAGGCCCTCCATCACAGAATTCAACTATATTATAATCAACACCCCTATATTCAAATGTTCGAGGTTGTGCGTCCGAAAAAACAGAGATAGCTATTATTAACACTATTATTCCTGAAATTATCAATATGTTTCTTAATGTATTATTAAAATCAACAGATTCTTTTTTCTTAGCCTTTTTACTAGAAGTTTTTTTTACTTTATTCTTTTTACTTTTTACAGTCTTCTTACTCTCAGTGCCTTTCTTTTTACTCGTCTTCTTTTTGGTTTTTTTCTTTGCCATTTTCTAATTATCTTATTCCTAAAATTTTGAATAGGAATTGGTCTGATATCTTTGTTAGATCTTCAGAAGGTCCTTCAATAAATACACAACTCCCCTCTTGAGTTATTGCGTTGTTTACACCTTCTTTTATAATTATAAAGTTATCGCCATCACACGATATTGTTGGAATTTCTTCCGGACATTCAAATTCTCCTTCAGGACATCCAGATTCTACATTACTTGCAATTACGCCTAAATTAACTCTTATTTCACTTCTTGCTTCTTGGTTTTCTGAGTAAAGGTAAAGGGGTTTTCCTTGATAGGAAAGAACGTCTTTTAGTTCTTCTCCACTTGGTTGAATATCTTGGACTTCTCCAGGATTATATCTAAATGCAAATCCTTCTGCAATCCAGAAACCACTATTAAAAACGAATTCAACTCCATTATAAACAACATTTTCTTGTCCTCCTGTTTGACCATTTCCTTCATTAGGAACTCCAACACCAAATTGGAAAGCAAAACCTAAGACACTTAGAAACATAAGGAAAGTTAAAACAATTCCAACAGCTATCTGGTTTCTTCGTTTTTTCTTAGCTCTTTCACGTTTAGAGATAAACCTTTTCATAAAAGAGATTAAGGAATATTGTTTATAAATTTTGTCAGAGTTTTAAATTACTCTAAGATTTTAATATTTTTTGAGATAAATTTTGTCATGATGGTCTAAATCATAGAAAATTACTTTATCCTTTTTCTGATCATACTTAAACACCAAGACGAAACTTCTGTCTATGTGGACTCTTTTGAAATTGTTTAGAGGAAACTTTAAATTTTTGTAATGATTAACATCTCCAATACTGAGAATCTCATTAATCTTCTTCCAAACTATTTTATACTTTTTGGAATCTTTTTTATGCAGTTTTTTAAGAATTCTGTGTAAGTCTCTTTCTATATTAAACTTACGCATTTTCAATACTTTTTCTTAGTTCATCGATAGAATTGAACTCTTCGAAAACACCTTCTTTTTCAATCTTTTTTAGTTTGTCAATGTATTCGGGTCTTATCTCAGGTTCTAAATTTTTCTTGTATCCTTTTAAAATAAAGATTAGGGCCTCTTCCTTGTTTTTGAATCCGTATTTTCCTTTAACAATATTTAAGATTCTGTTTTCTTCTTCAGGGATATCTATTGTCGCTTTGACCATTTTAGATTATTTGTTGTTTTTTACTACAAAACACAATAAAATGTAGTATTTAAACTTTTTTAGAACTCCTAAAAAATTTTAGAAAAAGATTTTGTTGGTTCAGGTTTTTAGTCCAAAAAAATTGATGTCAAATGGAAGTTCTAGTTTGATATTGTCTGATTTTGTTCTGGCTTTAAAGCTGTGAATTGCAATTCCTTTTACTTCTCCACTTTCTTTGTCAGTAATCTTAAATATACCTTTCCCTAAGTTGTCAAAATAGCAATTAGAGATATCTCCTTTAGTTATCTCTAAGAAATCGCCTCTTTCATCATAATAAATATTCAAATTATTCATTTTAAACCCGTTATTTTATTTGTATAAAACGCTGTTATAACAAAGCCGTCCCCGTTTAAATATTTAACTGAGATGAAAAGATATCTTTCTTTTGGACTCATTTCCTTGTACTCTTTATAGAAATAATTGACTTTATTATCAAATTCACCCTTTCTTATTGTTAAAGGATTTTTTATTACTTCTTTAATTTTTTCAAGAGATTCATGCATATGTGGGTGTTCTTGAATATGTTTCCATTGTTTATTGGTTAATCTTATTTTTCTTCCTGTTTTGTCAGTAATCTTAAAGATATCCATTATAATCTGAAGAAAAAGATTCTATAAAAAACTTTACTACAAGTGGAATTAAGGAATATTGTTTATAAATTTTAGTAGATTGGAGTGGAATAATTTTTTAGGATTATTTTTTCTTTCGGGAATTAGTTCCGATGTATGCAGCTCCAGCAGCAACCACTATAATTGCAATTAGAATCCATAACCAGGTGTTATTCTTTTCTTGAGCAGGTACTTCTTCTGTTGTATTTGATTCAGAATCTTCAATCAAACTTTTTTCCGAAATTGCAAAGTAACTAAAGGAGTCTAACATAACTTCATAATAATTGTAAGTTGAATCCTCTGATGAGAATTCTGTTTCAAGTTCATTCCATACATTTGAAGATTCATCAAATTTGAAGGCAGCAACTTCATTTCTTTCTAATCCTTTATCTGAAATCCAGGATTTCTCAACTCTGAACTCCACTGAGGCAGTTCCAAAACCATCATTAAGATTCTCTGCATCGATTTGAATATATTGATATGTTTCTCCAGATTTTTCAACTGAAACTTCTGCAGGTTTGCCATCATGTTTTGTCACAGTAATTTTAACATTTTGTGCAGGATTGTTCACACTTATTGTTATCTCTCTAACACCAATTTCTGAATCAAAATTTGAAACTATTCCTACTACTCCAGGAGTTATCTGTGTAAATGAATGAACTTTTTGTGGTGGACCTACAGGAAGTGAAGAACCTCCACTACCGCACGACTGTGTTGATAAAGACTCTGTAGTTGAAGCAGTGTTTCCTGCATTGTCTGTTGCAGTCACAGTAATGTCATATTCCGTTCCGCAACTCAAACCAGTAATTTCTGCACCATCAACCGTTCCTGCAGAACTTGTTAGTACACATGTAGAAATTCCGCTTGCAGCCGCCCCTGAATCTGAACATTTTGAACTGCTGGTAAAGTCAGTTGTTATTGAAGTTCTTGTGTTGCTTGACCTCTCAACAGCTGTTACGCTTGGATCTGTTGATTCATTAATGTTGACAAGACTTGAATTGTAAGGCAAGGTCGAGTAAGTTAGAGTATTATTTCCTGTTGAACTATTTCCTATCGCTGTAATATTTGCTCCAAAAGTCTTATTCCAAGTAGCGCTAGAATTCAAGGTAAAATTTAGTGTGAAATTTGTGTCTGCAGTAATATTCTCACCAATAGTAATAATCTTAGGAAAACTTCCTGAAGTATCGTTGTACCATACATTAGTCCCATTGGATAAAGTTATATTTGTAATATTTCCTGTAGAAGCTGTGCCAAGAAGGGCAACAGTAACATTATCTAATGCAGGAACTCCTGTTCCTCCGTCAACAGTAACATTAGAAACATTAAACCAAAGCAATTGAATATTATCTTCTGCTTCTGCTTCTGAAGGTGCAAGACTTCCAGAATCAGCAAAAACAAATCCTGCAAACAGGACTACAACTAAAATAAACATTCCTCTTAAAAAATAACTTTGATTTGAATCCATTTTCCTCTTTTGATTAATCTTAAATTAGAATTAGAGGTATTTAAATGTTTTTTTTGGATTTAAATTTATAGAGCTCTCGCCAAGTCTTAGAAAAAAAGAAAAATAAAAAAAAAGAAAAAATCGCCGGGAAACCCCGGCATAAAATTTGGATTTAGTTAACGACAGCTTCAACACTTGTTGATGTGCTACCAGTATACTTTTCGCCAACATCCACGTTCAATCCGTCTCCTTGTTGTCTTAAGTATGTCGCAGCATTTACAGTGTCATCTCTTTCGTATCCAGCTACAAGTAATGCAACTGCATCATCGTTGTTTGGATTCTCGAAGCTTTCAATTACGAATTCTCCAGAACCAACGCCAGTAGCGTCTGTCCATGCAGAACCACAATATGCTCCACCAACTAAATTAGCAGCAACTGAGTTTATACAGCTTCCACCAATAACAACCAAGTTTCTGTTCTGTACAGAACTCACCTCAGAATCTGTTACAAGAACATCTCCTAGCTCAATACTTCCATCGTCTGTAGCATCTGTTGATGATACAAAGACTTCTGCGTAAGCTTCACTTCCATGGTATGTAACTTGCATTGCGTCAAGTCCACTGGTATCTTTTGTCCAGTCAACTCTTGTTGCAAGATCAGATTCAACATAACCAACATAGTTATCTCCAGTTCTACCGATTTGAAGTACACCTACTCCAGTTTCTCCATCAGCTTCAATTCCATCATCAGAATCAATGCTTGTTGAGATTTGGAAAGAACTTCCACTTGCGATGTTTCCATCTCTATCTTCCTCTGTGAAGTTAAAATCAAACGTCACATTAGAGTCCAAGAAGATGAAATTTTCCGTAGTGTTTGCTCCATCGATTACAGGAAGCTTGAACTGCAAGCCTTCTGCAGTGAAAACTCTGTCTGTATAGACACTTCCACTACTTACAGCTTCAACCTTAACGGTTGCAGTTTCAGCACCAACATCAGAAGCAGTAAGAGTTAATCTTAATCTTCCAACATCTTGGTCATCAGTAGTATCACTGAAAACAACATTTGAACCTCCTGAAAGGCTTGTCAATGTGGTTTCGTTCTTACCACTGTTATCCTTTATGTTACTTAGTTCGTAAACATATGTTTCTGCATCTCTTGAACCATCAGTCCAAGAAGCAACGAAGTATGTTTCGTTATCTAAGTTAAGTTCAACAGTTGAATTAGTTCCTCCTGTTTGATTTGTTATCAAATGTCTTACACTGCTTGCTCCAAGATTTGTTCCGAAGCCGTCTTCAGTACCATTCAGATAAAAGATGTCTAATGTTACTTCTCCATCTTCAACTGTTGTTGTAATACTAAAAGGATCTCCAGTGTTGAAGGTTGTTGTTTCCTCAGTATCGGTTACGAAGTCACCCATTGTGAACTTCACACCTCCGAATCCTGGTAGAGTCAACTCACTATCCTGTGTAATGAAAACATCATCATCAGCTAACCATTCAAGAATGATAGTTTCGTTACTAGGGTTTGAAAGAGTGTATCCATTAAGCTTGTGTCCATCATATTCATCGATTTGACTTATAGCATCTCCGTTTATTTCAACTTCCACGCCATTTTCAATTACGATTTCTCCAGATCCTAGACTAAACTCAACGAAAGCATTGTCTCCTTGGAAAGCAGCTTCCTGGAAGTCTGTAACACCAATGTGCACATTACCTCCTGAAAGTTTTTGCGTATCTCCATCACCAAGTCTATTGGTAGACTCTCCGTCAACAACCAAAATGGCTCCAGTACCAGAGATAGCTTGTATGCTCACTTCATAAGAAGTTCCATCGACAGTTACTGTTGTTGTATCTCCTTGATTAAGCAATGTCGTTGAGGCAGAATCCAATAAAGTTATTGAAGTTCCATCATTAGACACTTCTGATATAAAGTATTCTTTTCCAAGAATTTCTATAAAAGTGCTTTCAAGGTCGTCATAGTTTGAACCCGCTTCTACAGCATTTGGAGTAAATTCCAAAGTATAGTTAAGGATTGCATCTCCTTTTGCAAGGTGGAAACCAATCGTAGGTTCGTAATCGTTGTAGTCTCTGTCTCTAAAATGAGTAAGCTGACTTGTACTTGGAAGAGTCAATTCTTGTTCGTAATCAAAATCGTCATTTTCATCATTGAAGTAAATCCCGTTCTCAAGAACAACTGACAATTCTTCATCATCAAGAGTTGTATAAAAGTCAGTCATATTGTTTCCAAGATTGAATTCATCAGAGCTTCTTTGAAGCTGAATACTGTCTGTACCTACTCCTGAAACACCACCACTAGCCAAAGCCAAAAGCGAGTTAGCAACAGATGTTGCTTCTGCTTGGTCTGTTGCAGCAGCTCCTGAACCGTGTACAACTGCAAAATCAGCACTTCCGTTATCAACGAATGGGGCTGGGTAATCTGCACCTGATACAAGTGGAGCAACTCCTGCAGTCAAACCAAGAGTCATTACACTCATAGCTATAGCAGAGATTTTTCTAAAATTGTATTTCATATTTACTATTTTATAAACCTCCTTTCAGCTCTATTAAAGAACTGCCAAGGGCAATCTTCACTTCCGGAGTAACTATAGGGTAAAGTTACCAAACCGGGTGAATGTGATTGAGATTGTATGTTTGAATTTTCCATCAAAAGCCTGTTTGAAGGGATTTTCATTGTTGCAACAGCATTTATCATGTTTTTGTTTGCAAATTCTGTAGTACCTAAATTTTTAAGAATTTCTGAATTTGTAGTACCTAAAAGAACAATATCCTCACTAGTTGACAAATCTATCTTTCTATTTGTTGAACCAAGGCAAAACTCATTGCCAAAGTTCAATCCATTATTCCTGAAAGATTCAGGATTTTTTGTATTGTTGATTTGCATTGAATATAATACTCCTTTTTTTCGACTGATTTTTTGATCCCCTATAAGAACGCCTAAACCATCCTAACCTATCTAAAGGCGTATGTGTAAAAGTAAGTTTTCCTTTAAAAAGCTTACTGTTACAAAGTTGTGAAACACTCCAAAATACCTGTTTTTGGAGGTTTTACTTATAAACCTTTTGGTGTTACTAAATCATTAAAAGGATATTTGAATTTTGGCAAATAAAAAGATTTATTAACATGTACTACTTATAGTATAATATATTACAGGAAAAAACATAAGTATATAAAATATACATTAAACATATCTATTAGAAGATAACATACATATAGAATATATATGTTAAGAAGAAATCAAGACACTCTAGATATGCTAAAAGAAAAAACTAAACAGCTAAACGGACAGTAAACAGCCAATAAAATGGATACAATTCAAATCAATTCGGAAAGTCTGGAATCTTCAAATATAGAGACTCTAGATTGTTTTTTTAGTCCCTTATCATTAGAAACAATCGCTGCATTCAACTTAATGGCGAGAGCTAAGAAGTCTACATCTTTAGGGTTTTTTGGAAGTAAATTGAAGGCTTCAGGTATTCTTTCAGAATATTGTGAAAAAGGAACAAATTTCACCACTTTTTTCAATTTTATCACAAATTCTTCAAAATCTACTCTAGATAACCCTGTCTTTCTGAGGATTTCACCTTTATTATTTTCCAATTCTTCTAAAGCAAACTCTGGAGAATACAAATCATACCCTTCTAGAATCAACTTCTTTATCAAAGATCCTTTCCAAAAAAAAGAAAATAGTTTGTTAGTATCTATAACAATTCTCATTTATAATAAATTCTTAGATTTAAGTTCTTTCAATCTATTTTGTTTAGCCAATTCACCCAATCTATCAGCATCTTCTTTAGTAAAATTACTTTTATCTAACTTTGAATCAATAAACCCAACTAAATCAAACCTATCTAGAACACCTAAAAGAGCCTTTTCAATAACCGAAGATAGATTCAATTCAGGATGTTCCCTGACTTTTTTCTCAAATTCCTCAGGCAGATTAACTTTAAATTCCATAAAAACAAACAGCCGACATAAATATTTAAATGTTTCTCAATTCAATAAAAAATGGCAACTACAAAAACAAGAGAAATAACAATAACAGAGTCAAAAGGAACTTTCTCTATCTTCAAAAGATCAGGATTTTCAAAAAAAGACTATAATTTTGAAGGTCTTTCAGTACTAAGAAGGCTATTAAGTAACGAGAGAGCCCGTATTTTACACGTAATAAAGACTCAAGAACCAAGATCCATATATGATTTAGCTAAAAAACTAGGAAGAAACTTCAAATCAGTAAGTGATGACGTAAAACTCCTTGAAAGATTTGGATTTATAGAGCTTTTAGAGGAAAAAACAAAGAAAAGAGTAAGACATAAGCCTGTTGTATCTGTAGAAACATTAACAATTCATATAAAAGTCTAATCAAACCCAGAATTACTCATAATAAGCTCTAAAAGATATTTCAATCCTATCTCCTAAAACATAGTCTTGGAAAGTTCCTCTAAAATTCCTTGTAATATTCCCCTCTGAAACATTAATTAAATTATTTTGATTCGAACTAATAAAAAGCTCATATCCTTTAACAGGTCGATCTTCACCTACTTGCCACCCTGCATTTATGAGATCTTCAAGAGTTGATTCTAGAACATTACAAGCATCCCTTCCATCCAAACACTGACTTTCATCACTACACTCAGAAATTAACCTACGAACATCATAATTACCTAAGTTTCCTTCACATTCTGTTGTAAAATGGAGAGAAGATTGTATAAAACTAGCAGCTTCAAAACTTTCAACTCCCTCACTACTATCTCCTCGAATATAAAAACTTAGGAAAAAAAGTAGAACTACAACAACAATCACAATTATCACTGCAAAACCAACAATTTCTTCTTGCCCTTTTTTATTTATAAAATTCATTCTTCACCTCCATGATAAACAATAATCCTTGCAAGTTCACACCTTTCACCCACGCTTCTTCCTTCTCCCCTATCTTCATTCCTACATAAGGCGGCAAAATTAGAAATTCCTACTCCAGAACCTTCATTATCAACAATAATTATCTTTCCACAATTAGGATAATTACTAAAAGTACACACTCCAGAATCGGAAGGGAAAATTTTCCGAACCTCAATCCCATCAACCTTCCAAAAATTAGAATATCTATTTGAATTACTCTGAAGAGCCATTAATTTATCAAAATCAATACAATTAAGTTTAGTACTCCCAAAAGCACTACCACAAGCAAACTCGGGAGAATTTACAATAGAAGAAACAAGTAATAAAGAATTTCTTTCTTCAATACTCTCTGCAGAATTTTCAATATCTGAGAAAAAAATCATTAAGAAAAACATTCCAACTAAAGCAAAAAACAAAGTCACGGCTAGAAGCATAAAAGCCATCTGTTGAATTTTCATTTGCCCTTTCTTATTAAGCCTTTTTACCATAATTTACATCTCTCTCTAGAATTTTGAGAATCTATATTATTTGCAGTTATTGCAATATCCAAAAGATTTGAAGAGTCTCTATAATTTCCCAATAAATTTCTAAAAGAGCCAAGATCTACATTTGAATTACAACCCTCTGCAGAAATAATATTTGCTTTACTCTCATAAATTGAAGAAAGTTCATCTGTTTTCTTAATTAGTCTTTCAACCTGACATTCATAATATTGAGGTTCTGAAAAAATGGCAGCATACATAAGAGAGTCCGTTTCAAAATAAACACTTTCTCTGTTCTTAACAACTTTTCCGGAAAGATAATCAACTTCAACCTCACAATCTTCTCCAAAATTTTCAAAACAAACTTTTATACTAGTTTCTTGACAACTATCAAAAGAATCTTCGGTGAACATATTTTCTTGTCCAAGGTTTTCAAGTTCCTCTTTAATATTTTCAGGAGCATCTACAAAGCAATAATTGTCTTCAGAAGATGTTACATAAGTAAGATCTGCAACTTCAAAAGGAAGTTCAAATGGTTTTGAGAAAAAGAAAAAAGATCTTCCCTGAACATTTCTTTCTGAAAAAAGATATTTATCTCTAAAAGTAACTTCAAGGTCAGATTCACTCCAACTCCCACGATTTTTTTGAGATATTCCTATAGATTGAGTTCCAAAAGTTCCTTCAGGATTACATCCGTTTATAATTCTCGTTTCTAACGGCATTCTAAGAGAAGTCACCTGTCCAGATTCGACTCCAGTTTCCAAAGCACTCAAAATTCCACCTATTTCAGACCCAGCACTTATATCAGAAACATCTTCACCAGTATCTGAGAACTGAGTAACTCCATATATTGCTAAAAAAAGTATGAAAACTCCCACAATTATTGCAAAAATCCAAGCAAAAGACATTTGAAATCCAGATTTATTTTTTATAATCATCAGTTTGCCCTCTCTATTTTAACAAGTGGCTCTCCAAAGTCCTTGATAAGAACTAATTCAAGAGTCCCATCTTCATTGTCAATACAATAAGGATTTTCATTAAGAGTTATTTCTAAAATATCAACATTCTTAATTTCAAAAGATCCTGGATTTGAAGATTCAGTAGGGTAGAAGAAAATATTTTCACTTCCAAAATAATTAAATTCAAGCTCTCCATAAATTGATTGTCTAGGCCCAGTCCCATCTCGTTCAAAATCACCAAAACAAACATGACTAATTTTTTTAGAAAGTCTATAAGTTCTTTCTTGAGATCCTTCAGTACTTCTCCATATTGTGTTTACATCAGATTGTAAGTCATCAATAAATTTTCCAGTTTGTGCTGTTTCTTGTATTCCAAAAAAAGTTCTTATTGCATAAAAAGCAAAGACCAAGAAAATGACAATCATTATTACAGAAAAAATCATGCCAAAAGATATCTTAATTTGCCCCTTTTTATTCATAAAACTGAAAGAAAAAATAAGTTTATTAATTTATCCTTGATTAAGCAACATCAAAAGGTCTTACAGTAATACTACATTGATTTGGTGCAGGCCTATTTCCAAACTCATCTTCACATTTTATATAGAAGTTTTTATTTGCATCCCATCCTGTAGTATGAGATTTGTCTGAATTGCTTGAACTCATTCCAATTCCAACTTCAAAATTATAATTACAACTTACAGTATCATAAACACATTTTCCACCTTCGTTAGTTATAATCTTAAGGTTATTACTTTCTTTAAAGACTCTAACTACTCTTGGAGCTGTTGTATCCGTTTCAACAGTGAAGTTTATTTGAGTTGAGTCAGAATTTCCTCCATCATCAGTACACCTAATATCATAAGAATAATCTCCCTCAGGATGATCTAATGGTTGTTTATGTTCATGAGTCCCAGTTTCAAAGAATCTTACAAATTTATTTTCACCAGAAGGACTAAAGGAACAGATTGCATTACCTCTGTCTGCCCCTGCAAAAGTCTCAACTTCAAGGTTAACTCTAATTAATTGAGTAGAATCTACAAGGGAAACATTATTTGGACTTGAAGAAGAAATTACCAAAGGTTCAGTGCCTCTTAATCTAAAGTGATATGGGACTTGCATTGAGTTTCGATCATGTTCTTCTTCGGTCCCTTCTAAGTGAGGTTGATCAATACAACTGATGTAATAATCATTGTTCTGATTATTCAATAAACCTTTAAGAGTTGTTCCTTCACACCTATAATCTCCTTGAGATTCCATTCTTGTAGCACTAAGACTAGCAGGACAATTTATTTGATTTTCTTCAGGCATGTCTTCATATGCTAAAGGATTTCCCCTATTCCATCTACATTGGGAAGGCTCACTTGTAAAGATAGTTACATCAACTTCTCTTTCTTCTTCTTCTGAGAAATGAGAAATAAAAGAGTTATTTACTATACTTGTTCTAGTTATTTCGGGCTCCCAAGTATTTGGACCATCATCAACACAGAAATTAAAGATAAAATCATTTGTATTTCGATATCCTTGTCTTGTCTCACATCTTAAATATACTGAAAATTCTCCCCCTTCCCTCAGAGAAATATTTTCAGCACTTAATGAATCTATACTGGGAATATTCATTTGGAAAGAGTGATCATAAGAGACTAGTCCATTGCTCAACCAAATATTCATGTCGTCAAAATCATCAGGTCTTTCTGAACTTAGTTTACATCTTGCAGGTCTTGGTTCTTCAAGTGAAGTATCATTGAAAAGGTTAACTCCAAATTTCAAAGGAGTGAATGGAGAAACACACCCATTCAAGTTTTCTTCAGGAACTATTTTCACACCTCTGTTTGGAGGAGAAACAACATTATCTGGAGTGTATGTGTAGCCCTGAGTTAAAACATCTTCATTAGGTTCAATTACCACAGGATTAGTATCAATAGCATCGTCAAAGACACATAATCTTTCTTCTTTCAAATATTCACAATGAGTTCCTAGACTCATACACCTATATTCAGTACAAGGAATATCTTCATCATTACACACTTCACAATTATCTCCATTTGTTGGAGCATCCCAAGGCAGGCATGAAAATGTAACAGAGTCATTTTTTGAAACTGAGCTAAAAAGAAGAGTGAGAAGAATAGCTACACCCATACCAATTAAACCAAGAACTGAGAGTCCAAGAAAAGAAACACTTGTCGTTAAAAGCCAAGAGCTAGATCCTTGAACAACTGCAATTTTTGTGATTATTGCACCTGCTAAATATGCCCCTGCAGAAGACCATTGTAAAATACTTTTATCTCTATCTGTCAAGTCCATCCTATCTCCAAGTATTCCTGCTAAAGAGTATATTCCGAAAGCATATCCTAAATGTATTAAACCATATCCAAGATAACCCCAACCTCCAGCAGTATTAGGTGTAGCACTGAACATTTCTCTTGCAGTCAGTTTTGCTGTCTCTGATGCTGTGGTTGTCTTTATTGTTTGGCTTACAGGTCCAATCTTAAATGGAAAAGGTTCATTAGCTAGTTCTGTTAGTCTTCCTGGATTAGTAACAGAACCCTCAAATGTTTGTGCATCTACGGAAGGAATACTCCCTCCAAGAAGATATGAAAAAGCAATAACACTTATTATGAGAATTGCTATTTCACCTATGGCCATGCTGCCTCTAAATTTTCTTTTTAAAATTTTATCCTTTTTCATTTTGTAAATTTTATAATTTATTATTCTTCATCACCTTCAAATTCTGGTTCAAAGTTTTCATCAATATCACGATTGTATTGTACTAAATCATCTTCACTCCATCTACCTTGTTCTCCAATATAATTTTCAATTAGTCCACAATCTCCTAATGCAACACACATATCATTTCTGTGTTCAAACCAATCGCTATTAAAGATACTATTTTCTGCAGAAGTTCTGCCAGGTCTTGAATCTCCTTCATCCAATCCAACACAATCACAATTTTCTACACACTTAAAATCTTCACCAAGTATTCCTGCTATTCTAGTTCTTTCAAATCTTGCAACACAAAAATCACCTCCAATCATACAAAGTTGTCCAGAGCTTTCTCCTTGAAGGATTTCTTTTCGTGTTTCGGGCTCCCAGAAGAAAGTTCCTACAGGATATTTTGGAATACATGCAGCACCAGTTTTACTATTAGTTTGATCTCTTGAAACAAGTTCTCCATCCTCATTAACCACTAATTTTAATCCATCGTCATCTACATGAAGCAACCCAAGAGTTTCACCTTCGACCCACTCACAATCTCTTGATTGAATATCTTCACAATCTTCTTGAGTAGTTGTAATAGTACAATCATGCCACCTATTTGGCCTAAAATTACCTGTTTTGAATCCTTCTTCTTGACCTTCAATTACAAACTCTGTTTCAGAACATATTGTTTGTCTGAATGGATCTCCAGATTCTGCTTCAACCTCTCCGAAAGAACATTCAAACCTAGAATGTTCACTTCCAGGAGTATTTTCAAATCCTTGTAGTGCAGTATTTCCACACCATGACTCTCCTTGTTGAGCCCATCTTCCAAACCTATCCCTAAAATCTTCTGCAAATTTACCACTTTTACAACTCAAATCAGCACACATATAGTTTCCCATAATCGGAGGATTTGGAAACATTTGATTATTATTTCTATCATATATTTTTCCAATACTTCCGTCAAAAACATTACAATTTCCACAAGCATTTGAATTAGACAAGTCATTATCAAGAGAGCAGCTATCACCCTCAGAAATTATAGTTTCCCAGTAGGTTGGATCATCTTGCCTAGTTGCATCATAAATATTTGCAACATTTCCACAACTATCTAAAAAAAAGACACCATCTTTATTATCTACAAGAGTTGTTCTTTCAGTTGGACTACAAATAGTGTCTAATCTAGGTGAGGTACACAATTCACCTCGATGAAATTCTACAATTACATCCTCTCCAGAGCTAGATATCCTACTTTCACATCTTTCACTAGTCAACATTTCACAACTTGTTACAAACCCATCATCAGAAGTACAAGCACCTTCATCTTCAGGAAATGCACTTGCAAGACATTGCCCAGAATTTTTTATGTTAGGATTAAATTCCTCTATTTCTATTCCATATTCTCCAGAAAGGCTTGAACATTTTGTTTGTGTAACAAAAGAAGCTCCACTTCCAATATAACAACATCCTAATTGACATCTATTTATTTCTTCTCTTGGCCTTTCATCCCAGACACCTCCATCAGCCTCACAAACTCTTTGAGGAACATTAGGCCTACAAGCACCTTCATTAGGATTCACACAAGTTCCAGTTCTACAAAAATCAGTAGAGTCACAAGAAGTGGGAAGGTAATCATAATCTTCATCGACTTCATCAAGAGGAACATTCTGACACCATGCGCCATCAAGAGTTCTTTCTGCACAATAAAAAGATTCTAGCTCAGCATTTACAAGATTCAAGTTAATTATTAATAGAACACCAAGTAAAAAGATTCCTAAAAAAATAGTTAAACTTAATTTTATTCTTTTCATTTTATTCTTCTCCATATATTATTGGAACTTCCTCATATCCAGGACCTCTTGCAACACTTCTTACTGCAAACTGGAGCGTTTCGCCAGTTTCTCTATCTGATAAAACATAAATTCTTGAACCATCTTCCTGTCCTTGTATCTCAATTTTTGTTCCAGTATAAATCATTTCATATGCAAGAGCTTTCGAAAATTTTCCATTTGTCGCTTCCCAATCAATAATATCATTAGCAATATTTATACGTTCATAAAGATTATTGTTTAAAATCATATTAAAATTTTCAAACCTTTCAGTTCCATCTCTAGAAACTGTCAAATCATATTCTTCTAAATTTACATCTATTCTTTTAGGAAGAATCTCAATACTTGTTAGTCCTCTGTTTTCTTGAACTGCATATCCTCTTTCTTGGTAGCTTTCTATAAGTGAATCAAAACAAGTTCCTACATTATTTCTTATTTCGTTCTCTATTTCAGATTCCATATGGTCTTTTAAATTGATTCTACTAATTTTACAAGGGACAAGATACTCACTAGTGTAACATAAATATTCTACATTCATCCCATCATACCTGATAGAGTGTTCAGAGTTCATACTTCCTCCTTGAAGAGAAATCACATCTATAGTTTCTATTAAATCATCTTCTAAACAAGTTTGCATAAAAATCTGAGGATTTTGCTCATCAAATTGCACGCCTTCACTTCCTATATCTGGAGACAAAAAGAGAAACAAAGCTATACCTCCAACAATCAAAATTGCAATTATAATAAAAAGAGTTACTTGACCTTTCTTAAGACTAAGATATTTACTAAAATCCCCCCTTTTAATCATAGGTTTTATAGGAAAATTTTATTTATAAATCTTGTTAGGATTTTTTCTAAATCATTTACCCTTTATTTAGGTTTTAATCTTCAGTTTCAACACGAGGTGCAAGAAGAAATGAAAGTTCTAGAAAATCATTCTTTATATCCATTCTTAAAGGATGATCATTAGCAAATTTTAAAATAGTTTTTCCAGAAAGTTTAGCACCTTTTATAAATTTTTGAAGATATTCAAGGCTGTAACGAGATTTACAATCTTCAGCATGTATTCTTGCTTCGTCTTCTGAAAATTCAGATCTTGCAGAGTTCAACCCTTTTGCTTCAACAACAAATTTTTTATCTTTTATTTTAAATGAACAGGCATCTGCAACTACAAGACAATCTTCAATTGAATCAGAAAGATCTTGGGAAGCTAATTCGACTTCCGCAGCAAACTCAAGTTTTGGCATTTCTTTTTCTTCAGAATCAATTTCAATCAAACTCAGTTTAAAGTCTCTTTTGATTCTGTCTTGGATACCAATATTCAAAATATTCTCTTTTTTCTCCAAAGTAAGTGTGCTTGTTGTACCACATCGCTTTAATATTCCTTTGAGACTTTCCAAATTAACTCCCAGTACTTCAGTATCTGCTTCAAATTGTGTGAAAGAATTTTTTGGTAAAACAAAGTTAACTAATGCAACATTTGCAGGATCCATTGCAGTTATACTAAAACCAGAATCGTCCACTTTAATTCGGACCTCAGTAACTAAATCAGAGATTATATCTATGACTCTTGACAGCGGTTTTGGATTTTCAAGTCTTATTAACATATTATAAAAACACTTACTTTACTTTTAAGCATTGCTATTCTGTAAACAATAAATAGATTAATTATATAAATCTTTCATGCTCTTTTAGATCATGGAAAAGTCCTCAGTAAAAGAACAAAGAATAGACAATGTAAAGTCATTGTATTATTCTAGAAAAGATATCCAGGATGCCATTTATAATTTTTCAAAGAACAGAGAGATTGCTCCGAGTTTTATGATGAGGAGTTTTGGAAAAAGACCAGATACTTTTCAGTACTCTGGAGATATTTTTAGCCTTGTAAATAAAGGAGCAACATCATTTCACTGTAGTGAAGAAATTTGGGAAGATCCTCTAAAAATTTCAACAGATTTAAACAGGGAGCAACTTAACAAATTAAGAAAAGGGTGGGATTTACTTTTTGACATCGATAGTAAATACATGGATTATAGTAAAATTCTGGCTAAAATAATTATAAATATCTTAAGATTTTATGGAGTCAAAAATTTTGGAATAAAATTTTCAGGAAGCAAAGGATTTCACATAATTGTTCCTTGGAAAGCTTTCCCTAAAGAAATAAATGGAGTGATGACTTCTGATATGTTTCCTGAATGGCCAAGAATAATAACTCAGTTCATAATGAATGTTTCTAAAAAAGAGCTAATAGAGAAAGTGACTGATTTAACAAAAGAAGAATTTGGCCAGAACAAATATATAAAAGATTTCGAAGCTCCAAAAGAGGTTGTTCCTGATTTAATTTTAGTATCCTCTAGACACTTATTTAGAATGCCCTACTCTTTACATGAAAAAACATCTTTGGCAAGCGTAGTTATAAATCCGGATAAGATTGGAGATTTTCAACCTAAAGATGCAGACCCTCTAAAAATAAAAGTTAGGAATTTTATGCCTGAAGCAGAAGAAGGAGAGGCAACCGAATTATTAAGGGAAGCTCTTGATTGGTATAAAAATAAAAATCCGGAAGAAAATCAAAAAATAAAAGAGAGAATTGAATATAAACCTCTCAAGGTTACAAATCTCTCTGAAGACATAATGCCTCCATCAATAAAAAAAATTCTTGAAGGAATAGGAGATGGGAGAAAAAGAGCATTATTTATTATTTTGAATTTTTTCAGATCTATTGGCATGGATAAGGATGAAATTGAAAAGAGAATTAAAGATTGGAACGAGAAGAATGAAGCCCCTCTTAAAGAAGGATACATAAAATCACAGCTACTTTGGAGTTATAGGAATAAAGTTGTTCCTCCTCCGAACTATGATAAAGATTATTATAAGGGAATAGGAATAACTCCTACGGATGAAGAGTTAAGATACAAGAACCCTCTTAATTATGTTTCAAGTAAAAATAAGCAGAAAGATTTTAAAAAAAAGTCTAAAAAATCTAAAAAATCAAAACAGAAAAATAAGATAAAGAAAAACAAGAACAAAGATAATTTTAAAAATAAGGATTAACTAAAATAAACATGGAAAAGAGGGTTGCTGGTTTTAGAAGAATGTTGTTAAAGACATTTATTTTTGCCTTCATAATTTTAATCACATTTTCTTTCGTTCAAGCCCAGGAAAATGAAACAGAAGATCCAATTGATAAAGCATATTCTTGTTTAATAGATAAGGTAGATGAAAAATGTTCGGCTCTTTCAACAGAAGAAAAAGCATTTTCATTGTTGGCAGTGAATCATTGTGAGGATGAACTTATTGAAGACTCTTCTAATGAAGAATGTTGGCCCTCAGGAAATTGTAATTTGAAAACAACATCTATATCAGTTCTTTCTCTTGACCATGTTGGGACAAACACAGATTCTTATGAAGAATGGCTTCTTTCACAAACAAGGAATGCCCCTGAACTTACATGGTTTATCCAAATAGAGAGCTCTGAAGCAACAGAATGTTCAATCCAATATGCAGGATCTTACAGTATAATTTTAAACGAGGATAAGACAATTAGTGGAAATCCTGGTCCAGGATTATCAATCGATGAAGAAGGTTATTGGCTCAAGGTTGATTCAAACTATTATGAAACTGATTTTGAAATTTCTTGTGGTAATGATTTTTTGACTAATTTATTATTTAAAGAAACTTTTTCTTCAACAGTTCATGTTTTTCCAACTTCTTCTTCAGCTTCGGCAGGAGGAATAACAACTGAGAGAGTAGAGTCCTTATGTTTTGAAGAAGGAGGGGCATGTAATTATGAAGGAAGCCTTTGGGCAGCATTTGTTTTAGATAAGCTAGGAGAAGATGTTTCTTCATATCTTCCTTACCTAATCACTCTTTCTGAAGATAATGGAAGATTATTGCCTGAAGCATTTTTATATTCAATAACCTCTGATGAAAGTTATAGAGATTCTTTGCTCTCAAAACAGCTTGGAGACCAACGTTGGGAAGTTTCAGGAGATAGATATTATGATACAGCACTTGCACTTTACCCATTCCAATCAGAGACATTACAAGAAAAAACAAATTCTCAAGAATGGCTTCTTAATGTTCAGGAAGCAGATGGTTGCTGGGATTCTGGAAATGTAAAGAATACTGCATTTATTTTAGAATCTTTATGGCCAAAGGACTTTAAGTCTGGAACAGGAAATGGAGGCCAAACTCCAGTTAGTTGTGAAGATTCTGGAAATTATTGTGTTCCATCAGGGCAATGTGGAGGAGATATACTAGATCTAACTTGTTCAGGTTCTTTTTCTTCAGTTTGTTGTAGTGTTCAAGTTCAACAAGAAACTTGTTTTGATAAAGGAGGGTCAATTTGTTCTTCAGGCCAAATATGTTCGGGAGGAAATTTTGTAAGTGCAGAAGACACTTCTAGATGTTGCGTAGAAGGAGGAGTTTGTGAAGATTCTCAAGGACCAGAGGTTTCAGAATGTGAACAGCAAGGAGGGATTTGTAGGCCTGGGTCTGGACGAACCGGAGAAGTCCCTGCAGAATATTCATGTACTTTCTCAGGAGACACATGTTATGTTCTTTCAACAGACGATCCTAAGAACGAGAGAAATTTTACTTGGATTTGGATTTTATTAATTTTGATTGTTCTTGTAACTCTTGGGATAATATTTAGGGATAAATTAAGGAATTTTTGGCTCAAAGTAAAATCTAAATTTGGAGGTTCAAAAGGAAAGTCTTCTGGAGAAGGTTCTCATAGAAGACCTCCAGGATATGGACCTTATAGTGGTCCTCGTCCTTCTCCTGGAAGGAGGCCTGTATTAAGAAGGAGAATAATTCCTCGGACACACCCTACAAACAATCCAAAAAAAGATGAAAGGAAATCGGGAGCTAACAAGGAGCTTGACGAAGTTCTTAAGAAATTAAAGGAAATGGGAAATTAAATAAAAATTTATTAACCCTTTTTCTCTCAATGAAGTATGAGAATAAAGAAAAGAAATTTTTTCACAGTTTTTGCTTTAACAGTTTTTATATCTTTGATATTAACGCCTTTTGTTTTCTCAGCAGAATCAGAGTTCACAAAAAACTCAACAGATTTTGATCAAGGTGAAACTTTGATTGTAAGAATTTCTGGAAATTTTGTAGATCAAATAACAAATGGAGATGTATTTTTTTACAGAGATCATGAAAGAGTTCCTATGAATTATGAAGTCGAAAAGATTTCTGATGATTTTTATATTTATGCAAGGTTGCTAGATAAGCAGGAAGGAAATTATTCTTTAAGGGTAGAAGGAGTAAGATATATATTAGGAACTCAGACAACAGATGAAGACATAATAATTCCTTTTACAATAACAGATAATTTAGCAGATTTTTCAATTAACCCTGGAATTGTTAAAACTTCAGGAGATTTCTCACTCCAAATACAGAATTTAAAATCAAATAGAAAAGCAATTTCAATAGAATCGTCCTTTTTTTCAACTAATGAAAATCAAATAGAATTAGTTTCAGGAGAGATAATGGATGTAGAATTTCAGACAGATGGAATAAATGAATCTTTTTTAAGTGAGATAGAATTAAGTTCAGAATCAACAACTTATTTTATACCTGTTTATTTTGAATTTAAAGAAGATTTTGATCAGAATGAAAAAGAGGAAGAAAAAATAACTAGCTTAAGATTTGAACCATCAAGTACAGACATAAATATAACAACAGATTCAGATGCAAAAAGAATAATTTATTTAGTAAATGATGGGGAAGTTCCTATAGAAAATATTTCTTTGGAGATATCATCTTCTTTAAACTCTTATATGAATGTTTCTCCTTCCAAAATTAGTTTGTTAAATGAAGGTTCTACACAAAAAATTGAGATTTTTATAAATTCTAGCAGCAATGAAACAAAAATTGAAGGAAGCATTGTTGCACAAACGGAGGATTTCTCAACATCATTTTTAATTTCATTGAATTTCATAAAAGATTTTATTTCTGAAGAAGAGGAAGAACCAGGAATAATTACTACATGTGAACAATTGGAAGGTCAAATTTGTGGAAGTAGTGAAAAATGTAATGGCGAAACAGTTTCTACAAGAGAAGGTTCATGTTGTGTTCCTCCTTCAATTTGCGAAGAAGTTAAAGAGAAAAACACAGGAAAAATTATTGGTTGGGGATTAGTAGTAATAATTCTAATACTTCTAGTCTGGTTTTTTAAAAAATACAAAAAAGCAAGACCCAAGACAGATATACTTTCTTTAGGTAAGAAGAAGTAATTATTTCTTTTTTCCTTTCTTTCTAGATTTTTTAGAAGACTTTTTTTTCACAGAAGTTTTCTTTTTAGGTTTATTCTTCTTTGTTTTAGGTTTTGAAATAATTGTTTTTTTGGAAGGTTTTTGCTCTTGACCAGGTTGATGTATTTGTGCAACAGGGCTTACCTGTGAGGGAATCTCTCCACCCATTTCTTTAATTTTTTTAAAAAGAACTTGTTTTTCTAATTGCATCACCCTTGCTATTTCATCATATCTGTGAAGTTTTATTACAAGGTCGTTCAAAAGTTGATTTATCCTGTCATTTGCAACTACAAGCATTTCTGGAGAAATAATTTCAATATTTGCAGGCATATATTTAAACATCAATTCTGTAAGGCGGGAAATTTCATTCACATCAATTTCAACCTCTGCAAAAGTTGTAAAGAAATCCCCTCGTTCTTTCATGGGAACAGGTTCTCTTATTTTTTTTGAAACAACATCAACTCCCTTTTCTTTTTCTAAATCTCCAATAAGGGCATTAAGAGTATCTATAAGATGTTCTGCAGGTCTACCTATAATATCAAGAATTATTAGTGCCTTTATTTTTTCATCTGAATTCATTTTTATATTTCCTTTTCTGGATAAGGAACAAAATTCCGATTAAAATCGAGAAAGCCACAAATCCATAGACAGGGTAATTAATCTTTCTTTCTGAAGAATTTTCCTCACTTTTTATATCTTTGGGGTTTAGTGAAATTATTTTAAGAGATTCCATATCTCCTTTAGAAGTTTCTTCAGTTATTTTTCCTGTTGGCTCAAAATATCTAGAATCTTCATTTTCTTCAACCTCTGCAGAACTATTTTCAGATTCATTTTCAATATCATCTGTTTCCTCTTTAATTTCTCCCTTAGATATTTTAATTTCATATATGCCAGAGGGAGTAAATGTACTTTGTCCAGACTTTCTAACCCTAATTTCAAATTCAAGGACTCCCGAATAATCTTCAGATTTCAACATAAAATCTTTTTTATCATCGTTAGAAATGGCATTTTTTATATAATAAAAACTAGATTTCCATTGCCCATTATTATAAACTTTTAACAAATTACCTCCACTTTTTTGAGTATCAAATTTAACATCATATTCTCCTTCGGAAAAATTAGTTAGAGTAATTGTTATTGTGAATTCTTCTCCTAAACCAACTTCTTGAAGAAAGTCTGCAGTTATATTTTGTCCTGAAACAAAAATTCCATTAATTCCAAGAAATAATGCAAAAAAGGTTAGGATGAACAATATCTTAAATTTCATAGAAATAATAAAAAAGACGGAAATTTAAGTTTTTTGATATTTGGATTAAATTTATTTAAAAAAATCTGAAAACTTTTTCCCTTTTTTCTTAGCTTCTTCAAGACTTATCACAAAATTTTTTCCTGAATCCCTCATTTGATTAACTGTAATAAAAATCCAATCTTCCCTGAAAAATTTTAATGCAATTACTGGTTTTAATCCAAATAAATCAGAAAAGGTTTTGAAATTTTCAATTTGTTCCTTACTTATGTATTTGTAAGGTTTTCTTGAAGATTTCACTTCAACAGAATATTTACTTTTCCCTTTTTTACCGGCTATCAAATCACAATCAGCATTTTCCATTTGACCCGATCCTGCAACCCTAACGGCCCGATAATCATTTTCCACAAATTTTCTAAAAAGATCTCTTTCAGCATTACTTCCTTTAGATTTATTTTTTGGCATTTTACTAAATTTATTATCCGAATCTATTGAATATCATCCCTATAGCAATTACTCCAAGAATCACAGGAATCCACGGAAGATCAATCTGATAATATCCCATTTCTTTAGAGAACCAGACAGCTGCAAAGATCAAAAGAATGACTGCCAAAACAGGAAATTTACTCTTTTTCATACATAAAAAAAAACAACAAATATTTATAAATTTATCTTACTGTTTAATTAAATGTCAAAATTAGAGAAAGAACTGGATAATTTAGAAGATATAAAATATAATCTTTCAGATTGTTTTATCCCATTTAAATCATTCAGACATATTCCCAAAATTCTTTCAGAAAAAGATCCAATAATAAAGTATACTGAACTTTTTGGAAATCTAACTCTGCCTTTAGCCCACATGGCTTTTTACTATTCCCTTTATGCTGTTTAATTTTACAAGTCTCTAGCTTGTAAAGTTCTTCTTCCATTTTCTTTTGCCCTCTTAATCGCATCTCCCAAAATATCTTCTACTTTTCTTTCAAGGGCTCTACCAACTTCTTCAGCAACACTGGAAATAGAGTTCTCTTTATCAATTTCTTTTACAACTTTCCGTATATTTGATTTGACTACTAATCCCATTTTATTTTTTAATAAACCAAGTTTGAATAATTATGAAAATTATTGCTATAAAACTTATAAGTCCTTTGATTGAGAGGAAGACATAGTGTTGTATATTTATATGAGGGAAGCTTAAAATTCCTGCAATTACCGATAGACATCCAACCACAAATGTTGTTAATCTCCCAAAATTTATTTCATCTATTTCCCTCCTTTTTTTAAAAATTAATTTTGGTTCAGATTCGAGTAGGAATCCCGTTCCTAGAACAAGAAGTATTAAAGATTCAACATAAGATGTTAATCCAAATCCAAACCAACTTTCAGAAATTATGGCTGTAAATCCCATTATACTCACTATGGCCAATACAGAAACAAAAACGTTTGAAGCGTCTGAACTCTTTTTTCTCGACCTCTTTTTCTTTGAATTTCTTTTTCCCATTTTTATTTATTCTAATCCAACCCCATCTTTTATCTTTTTAATTCCTTCGATAGCAATTTCAAAAAATTCACTTAATTCAATCCCCAAATTTTCAGATTCACGAATAACATCTCTGTCAACTTTGGCTGCAAAATTTTTGTCCTTGAATTTCTTTTTCAAACCTTTTGATTTCATATTTGAGATTCTATTATCTCTCATTAAGGCATAAGCATGAATTAAACCAGTAATTGTTTCAGAAGCTGCAAGTGCATATTCAACTTCCTCATTTCTTTCCTTGTCTTTAAGATGAGGCAATTCATCAAAACCATATCCATGACTCAAAACAATCCGAATAAACTTTTCATCAAATCCTGCTTCTTTCAAGATTTCTGGAGCCTTAGTAAGGTGCGTTTCAACTTTATCTTTTGTCAATCCCCAATCAATATCATGCAACAAGCCAAGCATACTCCAATATTCTTCATCTTTACCAAGTCTTTTTGCCAGCTCACACATAACTGCTTCAGATTCAAGATAATGAATTAAATCTCTATTATCCTCATTATATTTCTTCACGAGTTCAAGTGCTTGTTCTCTAGAAATTGGTAATGTTCCCATTTTATTTTATCTTTTCTAAAAGATCCACGACATTTTTTTGACCAATTACAAGAATCAATCCTGCAAGTCTTGGACCTTTTGTTTTATTAATAATGACTCTATATGCAGTCTGAAAGAAATCCTTATGTTTGATTCCAATATTCTCACAAATATTATAGAATTCATTAAACAATTCTTCTTCATTAAACTCTTTTGTTGCCAAAGATTCTTTTAACAATATAAGTGCTTCTTTTTGAGGATCTGTTAAATCTATTTTTATTTCATCTTGAACCTCAAATCCCATATCTTCTCCCGCATAATTCTTCAGCCAATTTTTAACTTTTTCAGCTCTTTTTTTTGATAGAGAATTAAGTTCATTTTCTTTACCTGTTTGCACAAGAGTTATTAAGTGTCTGAAATTTTCTCTATTAGGTTTCTTTTTTGGTATCTTTATTTGAGATAATTCATAGATTCTTTTTTCTTGTGGATCAACAAGTTTTTCAAAATACCTATGTTCAAGATCATCATATTCTTCATAGATCTTAATTATATCATTATCAAAACTTATCTGAAAACCTTTATTAGGTCTTGTTCCAACAAAAATATATCTCAAGACTTCTGGCTCATAAACACTTTCAACTTCGGCTAGAGAAACTGCATTTCCTGAAGAGCTAGAGAATTCTTTTCCCCCTTTTATTCTGACCCATTCATAAAAAGTGTATTTTGGAGCTTTATGATCAAAAATTTTCTTAACAATAATTTTCGAAGTGTCAAAAGAACCTCCTGAAGCACTATGATCAATTCCACCAGGTTCAAAGTCAACATTCTCATATTTCCATCTTCCAGGCCAGTCAACCCTCCATTTAAGTTTAACTATGCCCTTTTTTCGGTAATCTATTTTATTTTGAAAACCACACTTACAAGAATATTCAATATTGTAATCTTCTGCATAAATTATTTTTGTAGAATCTTTATTACATTTTTCACAATAAACAACAAAAGGATACCAATCCTTACCTAAAGGTTCTTTCCTATATTTATTAAGGATCTTTTTTATTTCATCCTTTTTATCTAGAGATGTTTTTATAAGAGAAGAATATTTACAATTTTCATTCATAATGCTCTGTCTTATAAATTCGGGCTTTATTCCCAATTTTTCAAGAGAACTCTCAAATTCTTTTTCAAAGTATTCAGCATAACTAATTTTTTTGTTTGAAGGATGAGGAAATTTACTTAAAGGAAATCCAATATATTTTTCATAATTCTTAGGAACATTCGTAGGAACTTTTCTAAACCGATCATAATCATCCCAAGAATAAATAAATCTAACCTTTTTTCCTTTATCTTGAAGAGCTTTAACGACTAAGTCAGTAGTGATTACTTCTCTGAAATTTCCTATATGAATTGTTCCAGAAGGAGTTATCCCAGAAGCACAAACATATTCTTTTTTATCATTTAACTTAATTATTTCATCTGCAATTTTATCTGCCCAAAAGAATTTCTCTACCATTTTAAATATGCAACACCTTGAAACTTTTAAAATCTTGGAACCTTTCTTTTTTCTCAATGACTTTCCTTATTTGAGAGTGTTTTGGACCTTTCTTTACAGTTTCAATCATTTTATTTACATCAGGCGAATTTCCTTCCAAAAAAGTTTCAATTCTTCCATCCTCTAGATTTCTTACAAAGCCCTTGACATTATACCTTTCTGCATTTTCTTTTACAAATGCTCTGAAAAATACTCCCTGTACAGTCCCTTCAATATAAAGTCTCACTGATTTTTTCATAATTTAAAGTAGTAAAGTTGATTTATTAAGTTTTATCTGTATTCTAACTCAAATTTTTCTCAAATCTAATTCGTTATTTATTATTGTTACAACCTGGCTTGCAAAATAGATTTCGGGACCTACAGAGACAACCTTACAATTCTTTTTCAGTCTTTTTAACTCTTTTTTTGGAAGTCCGTTTTGATCCCCAAGAACAAAAACACTTCCCTCAGGGATTTTAACTTCTCTAAGTTCTTCACCCCCTTCATCCAAAATGAAGATTTCTCTATCTTCATCTCTAAGTTCTTCAATCACATTAAGAAAACTTTTTTTCTCTACAAAACATCCTGGATGAACCTCATTTTTCCTACCTTCTTGGTATTTGTAAAGAATTTTTTTTAACAAAGTTCCAATATCTTTTTTACTTAATTCAGTTTCAGGTTTAATATGAAGTTCTATGTGCTTTGGAGGGTCAGGCATTCCGTAAAAAATAAGATGAAGAACAACATCATCTCTGAGTTTGTTTGAAATAAAAAATGAATTTATTATAGTATGGATTGCAATATCTATTCTTCCAGCTTTCATCAAATCTTTTTTTGAAAGTGCTTTTCCTGAAGTTTGTGCTGTTGATGAAAAATAAACGAAGTGTCTCATAAATTAATATTGTCTAAAGGGCTTTTAACATTTTTGATTGATGCTTGTGAAATTTGTGTGTAGATTTGCGTGGTTTTTATATCTGAATGCCCGAAAAATTTTTGGAGGGATTGTCACTTCTCTTAATCGCGATGTTAAATTCAATTGTGTTTAAGTTCTCTCTTCTTTTAGAAAAAGAAGCAAAAGAGGGGGAGTCCAGGTGCTACGCACATATTGTCTCACTTTATGAGAAATATTAATATTCAATGACAAGCACAACTTGGCCCGCAAGAACGCATTTTTTTAAACCAGCTTCTAAAATTTTGCTTACAGGAATCAGAACAAAATCCATATTTAGTATTACCAAAAACTTTGGTATAGGAAGGAGTATCTATTTCGTTTTTACACCAATCGCACTGCAACACTTTTTCTTTTTCCTTGAATAATGAAAATAAACCCATTTTTTTAACCACAACAGCCTCCTCTTGGTTGGCAAACTGCTTCATAATTAATTTTGATACTCTCACTAATTATTCTATTACATTTTGTAAGAACGCTTTGCAATGCAACAACATCGCCATCTTTAAATTCTTCACTATTTTTGATTGCTTCAGCAAGTTCTTTTGCTTTTATTATTGCATGTTGATTTGAAGGATTTTTTCCATTCATCAGCAACCACCTCTCATAGCACTTACAAAAGGCATATTTATTCTTAAGCTAATAAGGTTATTTGTTCTTTTTAATAAATCAACCAATTCATTTTGAGTTTTGGCAAATTGTTGTATTGTTTCACTCTTATTTATTTTTGTTTGCAATTCTCTTAGTTCTTCCATTAGCGAAGGATCAAATCCTTTCCGCCGTAATTCCATTTGTTTATTTTGGAACTCTTTTAATAAATTTGAATCTTCACTTTTTTTTAAATCATCTGAGACAGATATAAATGTTTTATACTCTTCGCTTTCTAAAATTGCCTGTGCAAACTCTTTTGTTTTATTTTTTATTTCTTCATTCATTTTTTTCTCCTTCATCCTGTAAAATGAACTTCTCAATGGAACTTGCAATAGTATCGTTGACTGTTGCCTGTTTTAAAAATCTTGCAACCATCATTGCTTCTGTCACTTCTGATTTGTTTGCACCTGAAGCAATTGCCTGTTTTGTCCACATTCTTGTACACATGTCAGAACCTAATGCTGCAGCTGTTGCAAGACCTATAAGAAATTTATACTTTTTAGGTATTTGTTGATATTTCTCATCATCAAAAAGAGTTTTTTTATCATTCATCTGGCTTTGAGCAAATTCTGGAGCTATCTCCTTAAGTAATTCCATAGGTGTTTTTTCTCTCATTTTTGCCCTCCGAAAATATTTTTTCCAAGCCTCTTTAGATTATCAATTCCTTTTGGTTCATCCTCTTGTAAAGAAATAAAAATTGAGGGGATTTCAAACTTCTCTTTTATGAGTTGTAAGTATTTGGATTGTTGGATTCTTCGATTATTAAAGAAAGAGTTTTGCCCCCAATGTGGAGAAATCAGATTGTTTACTGCGACAGCTGCTGTTTCAATTCCGACTTGTTTTTTCAAGTCCTCAGATGCACGCCATGCTTCAATTATCGGCGTGTACTCTGGATACATCACAAAAATGAATGAACTTTTGTCCTTATTTCGCATAGTATCTATAACATTAGAGTACTTGCTCATAGTCTCTCCAGATGTATTCTTTGTTAATGTTCCTAAATCAACAAACCCTTTCCAATCAGAAGGAAGCTCCAAAAGCCTTAGAGTGTGTCCTGTTGGCGCTGTATCAAAAATAATTACTTCGTATCCTTCGATTTCAAAATAACTCATAAATTTCTCAAACGCAGCCATTTCTTCAGCACACGGAGAGTTTAAATCTTCCTCAACAGATTTCTTTGTTTCTTCGTCCTTGTCTTTTACTGCTTCTAAAATTCTTTTTTTGTATTCCTCTAATGCTTTCTTCTGATCAATTCTTGCAGCAAATAAATTATCCACAGCTCTAATCTTAGTTGGTTCGTGATTTATTTCTTGTCCAAAAATGTCGTGCAGATGAGATGCAGGATCAGTCGTTACAATTAATGTTTTTAACCCTTTTTCAGCCATATATACTGAAGTTGTACACGCAACAGTACTTTTTCCAACCCCTCCTTTGCCTGTAAAAAAGACATATCTTTTATCTCTTAACGGAGTAAGTACAGGGAGTATTTCCTTAAGATTATTGTCGAACGTAACTTCTGTTTCTTTAGTAATCTGTTTTGGCTCGCTATTTTCTTCTTCTTTTCCTTCATACAAAAAATCTCCAACTGATTCCAACAACTTTAATCCAGAAACTTCAGAATCTTTAAGAGGATAAAAAAATAAAGGAGTCTTAAAAGAATTTTTGATATTTTCAATGACTGCGTTCTCTTGCTCTTTTCTTTTCTTTAGGAATTCATCTGTAATTGCATTATTAGGAAGTAACCCATTCACTATAGAAAAAGTGGTATTTATACCTAGTTTTTCAAGTTCTCCTGAACTTCTTTCAACTTCAAGCACACTAGAATTTTCTGGCTTTAACACAAAAACAAAAGAGGTTTTTTGTTCATCTTGCAAATACGAAATCGCTTTTTCATATCTCGCTTTTGCATCTTGTAGTGAAGCACTAGGACCAATACATGTTGCAGAATCTCCTTTTAACGATTCATTCCATCCAGAGGGAAGCTCTAATAATCTTATTGTATGTCCTGTTGGCGCTGTATCAAATATCACAACATCATAGTCTGGTTTATCCATAAATTCTATAAATTTGTCAAAAGCCGCAATTTCTTCAACGCAAGGGCTGTTCAATTGTTCGTTTACTATTTTGATATCTTTCTCATCCAATAATTTTCTCATCGGAGCCATTATTTTTTCCCTATATTCCTGTGATGCAACATCAGGGTCGATTTCTATAGCAGATAGATTTTGAATATTGTTTATTTTAGTCACTCTATGGCCTATTTCTTGATCGAATATGTCTGATAAATTTGGTGCAGGATCAGTTGTCACAAGTAAAGTTTTATATCCTTGATTAGCAAGCCAGACAGCAGTTGAACAACTCATTGTACTTTTTCCAACCCCTCCTTTACCACTAAAGAATATGAATTTTGTCTCGTTTTCTGCAATAGGTTTTATGAATTTGCTTAAATTTTTCATTTTTTTGTCTCCTTAATTATTTCTTTTACTTCATCATATTTCAGATATTTTTGATTGGCAATAATTTTTCCATTAATAGTAGTGATTGGAAGAATTTCTTGCCCCTTTTCCTTAACTAATTGGAAGATCTCTTTATTCTCTAAAAACATATTTAGGTTGTGTGTTATATTTGCCCTATTTATTTCTAAATCACTAAATTCATTTTGTAATTTTTTTAGTGTTTCATTTAGATCTATAAGGGTTTTATCTGGTTCTGGTCCACATAAACCCGTTTGACAACACATTACTCCTTCATAAATAGTTAAATTATCTTTTACCATATTAATGCCTCAGCAATTTATTTTATTTTCAATTTTTTGAATACCTAGAATCTTCATAATCTGTATAGCTTTTTTACTTTTAATTCTGTACCAAATGTTTACCCCTACCCTTTTGGATTCAATTATTCCTGCTTCTTCCAATATTTTTAAATGCCCCGAAATGGTTGATTGAGCTTTTCCAATAAAAGGATGAATAGAACAAGCACATAATTCTCTATTAAGCAAATATTGCAAAATTTCTATTCTTGTTTCATTACTAAGAGCATATAATAATTTTATATTTTTATCAATCATAATATATCGTTATATGCCGATATTTAAATATGTTTCGGTTTGATCTAAAGCATATCTTTAGAAAAAGAAACAAAAAAGCCTCCTCGTCCTTCGGACATACACTTCCTACGGTCGAAATTTATTATCGTGAAAATTTAACTCTTCGCCATTTTTTTTGCTTCGCAAAAAACCGTCTTGCAGACTATGGTTCGGTCTTAGCAGACGCGTATAACAGCGATTAAGAGGTAAATTTTCTTGCAGAAAATTTCCCAAAATTCGCCTACGCCAAACTTCTCTTAATCGCGATGTTAAACCAAAGGCTGCAAGACAAATAAAGGTCTCCCAAGAATTTCTTTTTCCAATGTTCTTCTATAAACTCCAATAAATTTGTTATTTGAGAAAGCACAAAACTTCTCTCCTTCCAAATCTAGTTTTTTGTCTTTAATATATTTTTTATGTAAAGGGCTTCCATTGAACAATTTACCCATATAATTTTTTTTAACCTGAACGGCAGGATATAATTCAGAGACAATCTCACCAGGAATTACAATTTTTCTTAAGAGTTTTTCATTCCCTTTTTCATATTCTTCAACAGCTTTTTCAAAATCATAAAGATTCACAGAAGGATATTTTTTTCCATCTTCTTTAAAGATCCCTGCCCTTATTCTTCGAAGTTCCAACATGTGTGCACCAGTTCCCAATTCTTCACCCAAATCATGTACAAGTTTTCTTATGTAAGTCCCACCTTCACACTCAACTTTAAAAAGAAAATTTTTATCTTCTTGTTCTAAAATTTTAAAAGATTTTATTTCTCTAACTCTTTCCTGCCTTTTAACTCTTGATTTTACAGGTGGAAGTTGAGTTATTTTTCCCATAAAGTTTTCTTTAATAATTTTTTCAATAGTCTTTTTATCAATTTTTTCATGAACACTCATTACCCCAACATATTCTTTATCTTCACCTAAAAAAAATCCTGTAAGTTTGCACGCCCTGTTTAATGCTATTGGTAAAACTCCGGTAACTTTTGGATCCAATGTCCCAAAGTGTGAAGTTTTTCTCAAATCTAGTTTTCTCCTAACAAAATCAGAAACATTAAATGATGTTGGTCCTGAAGGCTTATCAATATTTATTATTCCAAACTCAAGTAATTCTTTAATGGTCTTATCAGATTTTATTTTTCCAATATTCATAAAGAAGGAACAAAAATGATATATAAATATCTTTTCAACTAAAATTATTCAATATTATATTTTTCTCTAAGAATCTTTTCTACCTTTCTGAATTTAGGCCTCATTAATCTAAATTTTTGCGAAATAGCATATTCATCAGAGTGACCCATAAAAACTTCATCGATATTTTCACTTTTTGCTAATATTTTCTTATAAACATTTACTCCATAAACTCCAAAAGGGAATGCAGTTTTTTTATACCAAGGGAGAGAATTCCAAACAACATCAACTAGACCTTCATGACCAATTTTTTCTAAAATGCTTTTATGATTTTCTTCAATCTGAACTTTCTCAGAATATTCACTTATTTTTTCCATAATTGTCAAGATTTATGAAAGTATTTAAGTTTTTTGTTTTTACTACTTTAAAATGCTTAATTATGGAGATTTCATCAAAAAGCTTTTAATTAACCAAGAGTTTCAATTTTGATGAGTATACAAAGAAAAACTATTCTTAAGCAAATGAGAGAATTAAAGAAATTAGGAAAAAATTCTGGTGAATTGAGACTTGCCGCAGAGAAGTGGGATAGCCCATTTAAAATTCTGATATCAACGATTCTCTCTGCAAGAACAAGAGACGAAGTAACAATCCCTATTTCTACAAAACTCTTTAAGGAATATCCTTCAGCAAAGAAATTATCAAAAGCGAAACTAAGTGAGGTAAAAAAAATCATTAAACCAATAAATTTCTATAAAAATAAATCTAAAAACATAATATCTTGTGCCAAATCTCTTGTTAAAAATTATAATTCAAAAGTACCTAAAAATATTAATGAATTAATAAAATTAGATGGAGTCGGAAGAAAAACTGCCAATGTTTTTTTATCAGAAATTGGAGAATCGGGAATAGGGGTGGATACACATGTTTCATACATCTCTCAAAAACTTGATTGGACAAAAAACAAAAATCCACATAAAATTGAAGAAGATCTAAGGAAAATTCTTCCAAAAAAATACTGGAATAGGGTGAATTCAACATTAGTTAGATTTGGAAAGACTTATACAAGCAGGAAAAAGAAAGATGAATTACTTAAACAGATTAAGAAAATAAAATGAAAGAAGTAATAGCAATAGTTGAAAAACACAAAAACTCTCCTGTAAAAGAGACGATTGATTCTAAAATGGTGGAATTTGAAGATCTTGGAAAAAAGAATTCAAATGAAATTTTCAAGGAACTTTGTTTTTGTTTTATGACGGCGAACTTTTCTGCGCACGGTGGGATTAAAATTCAGAATGAAATTGGAGATGGATTTTTACATTTATCTGAAAAAGAACTTGCAAAAAAGTTGGCTGAACTTGGACACAGATTTCCAAATGCCAGAGCTAAATATATTGTAGAAGCCCAACCGTTAAAAGACACAATAAAAGAAACTCTCCAGGAATTTAAAGATGAAATAAAAATGAGGGAATGGATTGTTAAAAATATAAAAGGAATTGGAATGAAAGAAGCTTCACATTTCCTTAGAAATATAGGTTACAAAAATCTTGCAATAATTGATTTTCATATTCTTGATTTACTTGTCAATCAAAATCTAATTGAACGTCCAAAAACTTTAACAACAAAAAAATATATGGAAGTTGAGAATATTCTCAGAAAAACTTCAGAAAAAACAAGAATTCCTCTTGGTGAATTAGACTTATATTTATGGTATGAAGAAACAGGGAAGGTTTTGAAATAATTACTTCTTTAAGGTTTTTCTTTGCAGAGGTTGTTTTTGTTTTGGAGATTTTGTTTGGTGTTTTGCTACTTTAGCAGCTTTCTTTGCACGTTTTTGTCCAGCTTCAACAACTGCAGCTTTTTTCTCTTCTTTTTCGGTCTTAGAATCATCATCTTTTTTCTCTTCCTCTTTTTCTTTAACTACAGGTTTATTTGATTGGACTTCAACGGCTTTCTTCTCTCTTTTTGCAAGTTTAGCCTTCTTAAATTTCAATTTTTCAGTGAGATCCAAAAGCTCAACCCTAACTATTCCTTCTTCTTTGTAAGCTTTAACCTTAACTTTAGATGGAGGATTCTTTATCCCATTTGTCCAAAGAAAATCATTCAAATATCTATCAATTTTAATCTTATTTAAATCTCCATCGCGAATTTTCATATGTCTAGCTAAGAATTTCTTAACTGCTTTAACAGCTCGATTTGTTTTTTTATACCTAGCAACTTTTTTCCATTCTCTTCTAAGTGGAATAACATATTCCCTTTCTTCAATTTTATTTTTAGGATTTTTATTTTCAGCCATTTTTATTAAATTTTAGTTTATTTAACCAAAGTGAGATTTTCTTTGTTTTCTAGGTTTAATATGAAGTTTTGTTCTTTTCCAGGACCTTCTGTGTTTAGTCATAGAAGACGGATGAACTCTTTTTCCAGGACCGTATTTTTTAAGAACTGCCCAAACAGGAGCCCATTTTGTTTGCCTAGCTTTCTTTGCAAGTTTAGCCTTCTTTTCAATATTTTTTATTCCCATATTAATTAATCCCCTCCAAAAGTTTTATTCCTTTTTCAGTAAGTTTTCTTCCAGGTCTTCGGCTTTTTACCCCTTTAATATTTTTTGCAATTTCTGTAAACCCTGCATTGTCTGATTGTTGAAGAATAGTCCTAATTATCTTTCCTGCACCTTTCTTAAATCTCTCTGGTTTTCCTCCCCTATTCTTCTTTCCTCCATACCTTGTTTTAAGGCGATTTACTCCAACAATTTTTCTCTTATAAATTTGTTTTAGAATGCTTGCAGCCCTTTTATGCCAGAAATCAGGATCATCAATTGGTCTTGATCTACCAGAACTAGATTTTACAAAACTCACCCAATCAGGACTTTTAAATTCAGGAATTTTTTTCAAAGCTTCAGCTAATTTAAGATTATATTCTTGACTAGGAATCACATATACTAAGTTTTGCTTTTTTTCCATTTTAACTTGGCACATCTTTCGATGTTAGAACCTCTCATTGAGAAGTTTACCTAAACCAAAACTGTAAAATCAGTTTATAAATCTTCTTAATTTAATTAAATCACTCTGAATTATTCCTTACAGGTTTTCTCCATTTTTTTAGAAATATTGAAAATCCAATTATTTTTCCAATATAATTCTCCCCTAATTTTTTTAAAATATCCTCCTTAATTTTTTTCATATCTTTTTTATCTCTTCCCAAATTTTTTAAAACACTAATTTTCACATTTTCCTTTTTTTTAAAGTGATTTCTAAGAGTTTCGATAAAATTATCTGTTATTCCTTTTTTCCCTAGTTGAACCTGTCCTTGTGCCATTTTTTTCCTTTTCTAATTGTAAAATATCCTCCTTTTTAATTCTAATCTTTTTTGCTCTTTTTACCTTCCAGCTTCCAATTTTGTAACCTTTTGGTTTTGAAGTATCCTTGCCAGTGAAAACATCAATCAGAACATTTTTTCTATTATCTCTCCAGTCTTGACTATAACTAGCTACAATAATTCCCCCTTCTTGAATATCTTCTTTACTTGGTTCTATTTTATCAATCACACCAAAAGGACTTCCAGGAGAGTTAGTATGTAAGATTATGTTTTCTTTACCTTCAAATTTTTTCATTAGAAGATCATTATTTTCTGCATCTCTTCCCAAAAAAATTTTTGATCCAGATCTAAGTTTGAATTCTCTAAATTTCATGGTATGGAGAGTTAATTCTAGTTTTTAGGTTTTTTCTTTAACCAATTTCCAATAATTTTAAGAGAATTCTTCTGATTTTCCCATTTAACTTTTTTGATAGCTTTCTTAAGGCTTACCCATTCATAATCTGAATGTTCTTTTGTATCTATTCTAATTCTTCCTTTTGCAGGTTTTTTAACTTCTGTAGCAAATAGATGGAATGTTTGTCCTTCATACATTGGCCTATCAGATAAAGTTTTTCCATATTCATATTTTCCAGAGAAATCAAATTTTTTCATCTTTATTGGCTTGAGCCCTGTTTCTTCTTTAAGCTCCCGTCTAACTGCCTTTTTCTTTGTTTCAAAATAATTCAAGCCTCCTTTAGGAAATTCCCAACCTCTCCAGTGTAATTTTCTTTTTAAAATGAGAAATTCGTATCCTTTTTTTGTTTTTGTGTAAGTTACAATAAAAATAGCCTTTCTATATTTCATTCTACTCTTCAGAAGGTTTTATCTTTGATACAATCATAATAATAATCACTGTAAGAATAGTCACAGCTATTGCAGAAAATAAAGAATTTTGAAGAGAGTTTGATCCAAGAACCTCGTTAAAAAATTCTCTTACTACATCCATCCATGCAAGTCCTGCAACAAATCCTGCCGCACCAATTATTGCGGCGCTTGAAGCTTTTCTAAATTCTAGGTTAATTTTTCTTATCTGACTTTTTGATTTTTTCTTTACCATTTTATTCAATAAACTATTTTAGGTCCATAACCCCAATGCTCGACTGCCTTAGCCAAAGGAGTTTCAGGATTTTCCTTAACGAATTTTCTAAGAGACACGCCTTTTTCATAAATTGTTCTTGCTTCTTCAATTGCAATAACTCCTGCCTCAACCCCATCAGGATGTCCAAGTAATCCCCCTCCACATTGAATAATTATGTCTTCCCCCAAAGTATCTAAGACAGCTTCAAAGTCTCCAGGATGCAAACCTCCAGAAGCGGTCATCCACACAGGTTTTATATGATACCAATTTTGTCCAAGTGTAGGAATTTTTTTATGGGGTTTTAGGTTTTTTTCTTGAAGTAACTGTTGAATATATTTCGCTTCACCATAATCCTCCATTTTAGCAAGAGGTGAACCCCCGTGAATTGAATCTACTCCCAGGAGCCTGAATATTTTAGCAAGAGCAATCATAGAAATACTAAATCCATAAAGTTTTCCATTTCCATGAATTCCTGGAGAATTATCTCTTGTAATAAAACCGTGCATTGCCCTGTGGGCATGAATTGCAAGTCCAGGATTATTCTTTCTAATAGTTTGAACTGCTGCAAAACCTGTTGTTATAACATCCATCATCATGAATATCCCTCCATTCTTTTTTAGGAAATTAGCCCGGTTCAACATTTCATCAACATCAGAATGAGTAGTATTACCTAAGAAGAATTTTTTGTATCCAGTTTCTTTTTCAGCTTTTTTCAATTCTTTAAGAACCATTTTAGCTCTTTTTTTAAAATTGTTAAAAG
>JBBDJP010000004.1:27467-29601 GCA_040879805.1 Candidatus Pacearchaeota archaeon | reverse complement strand
CTTTATTATTAGTATCGAAACTTAGAAATACAACTAAGTGACTGCTTCTACATACATCATACCTTAATGCAATCGCTACTTCCTCTTCGGAAGATTCTTGAATATATGCACAATTTTAAGGCACTCATCTTAGTTACATTAAAAGTAGAAATTTTCAGATTTATAAATGTTTCTGCATAAATTTTAATTTTATTCTTCCGAATTTCTAATTGAAGAAGAACTATACTCCACATCTCCTCTTGGCATATATGGAATTCTTTTCAAATTCCTTACACAGTTTTTTATAGAATAATCATTTAAAATTATCTGATTAGATTTTTGTTTTTGAATTTTATTAATATTTTTTCCTAATTTATCTGATAAATCTTTTGACATAAATTCAGATAAAAAACAAGATTTATAAAAATATTTATCTTGCAGTGCATATGACTCTAAAAGAGTACAAACAAAAAAGAAAGTTTTCAGGGAAGGAGAAAACTAATGAACCAAAAATCAAGAAAGCAAAATCTTCAAAGAAACCAATCTTTGTAATTCATAAGCATCACGCGAGCCATTTACATTGGGATTTAAGACTAGAAATGAATGGAGTTTTAAAATCATGGGCTGTTCCAAAACAACCTCCAAAAGCAAAAGGGACAAAGCGTTTAGCAATTCATGTTGAAGATCATCCTCTTTCTTATGCTGATTTTGAAGGAACAATTCCCAAAGGAAATTATGGAGCAGGAAAAGTTGAAATTTGGGACTCAGGTTTTTATGAATTAAAAGATAAAGATAAGAAAAAGATAGAAATTGTTTTTCATGGAAAAAAGATTAAAGGAGATTATGTCTTAATAAAAACGAACTACGGAAATAAACCAGAAAAAAGTTGGTTGTTTTTTAAGGTTTAAACCCCATAACCTTCGCTAGCCTTCATAAGTCCTGCTCTTGCCTTGATTGATTTTTTACTTTTCTCTTCAAATTCTTCTGTCCACCAATCTAAATCAGGGATTTTTGTTGTATCCATATCTTTTGCTTTCATGTACCCTCGAGTCAAGAGATAATAAATAACTCCCAAACTCTTTGGACTTTTGTTATTTCCGATTATTACTTGATCTGCTCCTTTTGAGAAATTATTTGTATCACAGATCATTAAAACTTTCTTATTAACTTTCAGAGTATCATTAAGTGCATTTTTGTCAACCCAATGATCTGTAATAATTGTTAGTTCATTTTCAAAAAAGTTGGGAAGTGAACTGTTAGTAAGAATTCCAGCAGGATATTTTTTAGCAAAAACTCTGATTCCTGTAAGCTCTCCAAATTTCTTAACTGCTTTCCATCCTGCTTCTCTTTTACATACAACTATCACATCTTCAGGATCAAATTTTGAAAGATATTCAATTCCTTCCTTAATTTTTTCATCAATAGTATTTGTATTAAAAATTGCAAGCCCGTCAGCTCTTCTTCTATAAACAAAAGGTTTCATATCTGGTGTAACTACTCTTGTCCCAAGATAAATTCCTGATCTGACATATTCTTCTAAAGGAATAAGCATATCAGATTTCTTTTTTCTTTTAACCTGCTCTTTTAAATCTTCAGACTTAATTTCGTCAACATTAACTTTTTCTTTAAGTTTTTTTGCTTTTTTTAGAAGTTCTTTTTTCTTTTCCTCAAGAGATTTTTCACCAGTTGTTGATTCTTCCTCAGCTTCTTTTTCAATATTTTTTTTAGATTTTTTTGAAGATGATTTTTTTTCTTTTTTTCCACTTACTTTTTCAATTACTTTCCCAAGTGCTTCTTCTCCTTCTTCAACTTTTTCCTTTATTTCTTCAATAACATTAGCCATATGAATTCACAGCAGAATTAGTTTTTAAAGGTTTTCAATCCTTTTTAATGAAAACGACAGCTCTTTTACCCGCAAACTTTTTAGGTAGAATTATGTGAGAAGCATTTCCAAACTTTTTAATTTCAAGATTTTTTACTGCGTGAGGCACCATCATTTTCATAGATTCATAAGCATTAAAAACATCTTTCTGAAGCCGTTCTAAGTTGACTTTAAATTCCTTAGAACTCAACTCAACTCTTCTATTATTTTTTGAATTATCTTCTAATTTTCTTTTCTTTTTCATATATACAAAAGTATATACATGTTTTTAAA
>JBBDJP010000004.1:21186-27367 GCA_040879805.1 Candidatus Pacearchaeota archaeon | reverse complement strand
CCACATTTTATGAAATCTGCCTGAAATCCTACTGCAAGATCTGCAAGAATACTTTCATCAGTTTCTCCACTTCTATGGGAAAAAATTATTTTCAATTTATGCTTTTTTGTAAGGTCACAAACTTCTTTAACCTTAAGAAGGGAACCATTTTGATTAGGTTTAATTATTACAGCATTTATACTTTTTTTCTCAATAGCTTTCTTTAGTCTTTCATAATTAGTCACAGTCAAGTCATCCCCAACTATAAGTGTCCTAGAAGTTTCTTCCAAGAGTTCAGTGAAACTTTCAAAATCATCCTCATCAAAAGGATCTTCAATATAATATAATTTAGAATTTTTTGCAAGACTTGAGATATATGAGATCTGTTCATCCCTTGTCCTTCTTAGAAGTGGATTAAGGTAATGGTATTTTTTTCTTTTACAAAATTGTGATGAAGCAACATCTACTCCTAAAGGCAGATTAACTTTTTTTAATAAATCAAGGACTTCCTTATTTGTTAGAGAAGTTTCCCAAGCATCCTCATCATTCTTTTTTCCCCCAAACTTTTTATCATATTCTTTTAAGAGTGTTTCTGCCTTTTCTTTTGCATCTTTCATTGCTTTATAAGAATCTTCAACAGTTCTTGACATTGGAACAAGGAGAAATTCTTGAAAGTCTGGTTTATTTCTTCTTTGAGAATGTGCACCCCCTCCAATAATATTACCTACAAGCCTAGGGAATTTAATCTTTTTTCTAGATAATTTAGGGTTAATTATTTGCCAGATTTCTTTTTTCTTTTCTTTTGCAAGCGCCTTCAAGATTGCAGATTCTAATGCAAAGAAACTATTTGCTCCCACATGCCTATCAATTATATCCTCTACTCGTCTTAAATCCTGGAAGTTATCTATAATTTCATCAGAAAAATAATTTTTCAGTTTTTTCAAAGTTTCTATGTCTTTTTTAAGACCTTTTTTATAAGGGTCTGCCTCATGTTTTCCAGTAGATTTTCCAGAAGGAGAGCTCGCTGAAAATTTTCCGACATTAGTTTCAATTGAAACAGAAATAGTTTTTTCCTTTCTAGAATCAAATATCTCTTTTGCAGAAACTTTTTTTATTACAACCATATATTATAAAAAAGTAACGAGGGTTTAAAAGAATTGTTATCGACCAATTTTCATCAATTGATTTTAAGATTATTCTTCCCTTGGACTATCTTCACTTTCACCTTCTTCTTCAGGATTAACTAATCCCATAATTTCACCATCTTTAGCGATTTCCTTTTCTTCTTCTCTTTCCTTTTCTCTGATTTTTTTCTCACTAATTTTCTTTTCTTTAACTCTCTCAAGTTTTCCCATTTTCTTTTGTGGGAAAGGTCTTTTGATAGATATTGGAAGAACACCAGATTCAAATTCAATTTCAGCTATTTTTAGTGCGTCGTAGTTAACTTCTTCTAAATCCTCTTTTTTCAGATTTATTAGCAAAGGTGCATTCATTGCTATTTGAAGGGCCCTAGCTCCAAGAATTCTTGCAACTTCATATCTGCTAAATTTCCCTTCTTGTTTGCTTTCCATTTTTATTTCAGTATTTTTTCAAGTTTTGAAAAAACATTTTTCCTACTTTTTTCAGAAATATCCAAAATTTTATTCATTTCTTCAATAGTAATTTCTTTCGAGTCCCCTTTTTGCATTGAAAAAATAGTCCCTCCAACAGTTCCACCAATAGTTATTCTTGCTTCACTAACATCTTCTTCTTCAAGATTTGGATCAACAAGAATACTTTCTCCTATTTTGTGAATCGTTGTAACAATTGGAATTTCTTTAGAGAGAGGAAGTTTTTTATCAGTGAATTTTCCATATAAGACTTTTCCATTTTCTTCATCATATTCAGGAAATACTGCTGATTTAAGGGCAGCAATTGCACCAATACTTGCAGCATCTAAGATGTTACCATCATCATTTATAGAATAAACATCAATAAAAACGGACCAAACTTTTTCTCCTTTTTTTATACAAAGTTTTTCAAAATCTATAAAATTACCTTCTCTAATACCCCTATCCACAAGTCTTCCAATTTCAATTGCAGGAAATTTTGGAGGACCACTTTCATATCTTGGAGAGCTTAATGGAAGCAATTCTGTAGTCACCATTAGGTTTCCTTTATTTGGTGAATCTGGATAAGGTGTAGAAACATCCATCTTAATTCCCACAATAACTTCAGTATTTCCTAATTTTACCCTGGCAGAACCTTCTGCTTTATTTGAAATTCCTAATTCTATAGAAATATCTCTAAAATCTTCTAGATTTCTTCCATCGAATCGTTTACCTTTTGACAGATATTCTTTAATTCTTTTTCCAGTTACATTTGCTGTTTCCATTTTAAATTTTTATACTCTCCTTTAATGCATTTTTTTGAACTTCGTAAACCTTTTCTAAGGATTTTTTAGCAATTGTTATAGCATTCTTTAACTCTTCTTTGTTTATTTTTCCATCAAGCTGGATGTGAGTTATTTCTCCATTGTGAGTCATAGTTATTGGAATATCTGTTGCTCCTTCACCTTCTTCCCAATCTTCTTCTTCCTTGTCAACATCAACAACTATTTGTTTATCTAGTTTCCCTATTGAAATGCTTGATACCATATCTTTCATAGGTATTCCTGCATGGGCTAGTGCAAGAGCAGCCGCATTAATCCCTGCACATCTTGTTGAGGCGTCTGCCTGAACAATATCTATGTGAACATCAACAACTAAGTTTGGATATTTTTTTATCATAAGTACCGGTTCAATAGCCCAACCAGTGATTTTGCTTATTTCCTTACTTCTTCTACTAGGTCCTGGACGGATCCTATCTGTAACTGAAAAACTTAACATATTATAATTACATCGTAAAGTTCCTTTTTCCGGATCTTGTTCGTGCCTTGGATGCATCTTTTTAGGACCATAAACAGCAGCAATTGCCACAGTGTCTCCGAATGAGAATTTTGCACTTCCATCTGCTTTGGGAACAACACCTACTTCTGCCTTCATAGGTCTTATTTCATCTATTTTTCTTCCATCAGGTCTCTTAAATTCTTTACTCATTTTTTTCTCCACTGTTTGATTTTTCTTTTTTAAACCATTCCTCAACTTCTTCAGTTAATCCTGACGAAGATGATTTTTCATTTATGAAATTTATTGCTTTTTTAACAAGAAGCTCATCTTCAACATTATCTCCTTTTATCCATATGAGTCCATTCTGACCAACAGTAATATTACATCCAGAATTGTCTTTTATTAAATTTATCATACTACCTTCTTTTCCAATTATTCTAGGAACTTTCTTTGAGTTTATTTTTATTATTGTTCCTTCATCAATTCTTCCAAGTCCTCTTGATCTTATAGTCAAATCAATACCCCTATTTGTTACTCCTATAATTTTTGCTACAACCATGTCTCCAATATCAAGAACATCACTTAGTCCATCCTTGCTAACATATTTTGGAACTTCTTGCAAAGGAAGGAATGCATCTTCAGGAGCATCTACATTTATTCCCCAGCCATAATAATTAATAGTATCTACTTTTCCTATAACTATGTTTCCATTTCTTGGCTCATAAACTCCCGACAAAGGAATAACCTTAACTAATTTATTCGATTCTTCAGCTAAACCGTACCTTCTAGAGAAAATTTCATCATTTATTTTTTCAGTACCTTCTCCCGGAAGATAGTCCTTACCTTTTTCGATTACTTCTCCAGGTATAACAATTTTTCTTTTCATTTATTATTTATTTTTTCAGATTTACTCGTTTTTAAGTTCTTCTGTAATTGCAGAACCTTGAGTTATTGAATTTAATTTGTCATAAAACGAAAACAGCTGTGTTCCCGCAGGAACATTAACGACGACTTCAAGGTCACCATTACTCAACCATTTTTCTTCTCCTTTATATGGATTTATGATTCCATAAACTTTTCCTGTGTAAACTGCAGGAATTGTGATTTTTATTTTTTTCGTTTCTACTTTTATTGGAATAACTTTCTTTAACTTTTCAACTATCTCAGGAATCTGGTCTTCAACAGGTAAATTTTTCAAGTTAATATTTGCTTGTTCAAATGCACTTTTGATTCCTTCAGGAGTATGGGGATTTCCTGTTTGAGGATTAATTGCACTTTTTGAAATGATATCAATGGCCTGTTTGATTGTTTTATCTTTTTTTTCATCTCTGTAATCTTGAGTCAAAAGAATTTCTCCTTCCTTGACTATTTTTTCTGCAACTTTGTAAGGGTCGGATGTTTTAAAAGATTCTTCTAAATCATTCTCAGAAGACCTCATTCCTTTTTTTGAGTCGTTAAAAATTTCATCTATTTCCAAAAAATCAACATTTGAAGACTCACCTTTTCTAAATTTCATAGCTTTATCTAAGTCAACTATTATCTCAAAATTATTTCCGTTTTTCTTTATTCTTGCCGTTGTTTGTGTCATTTAATGAATCTACCTAATTCTTCTTTGCTTATTCTATTTAATTTTCCCTCTTCACTTTTAATATAAACTAATTCAAATCTATCAAAATCAAAGTCTTTTTCCTGAATTTCTTTGAATATTTCTATGGCCATCTTTACTCCCTTCTTTATATTGTTTTCAGGTTTGTACATTTCTCTAAGTTTTTCCTTTATCTCTTCGTCCTTTTCTCCAATGGCATTTGCATGGTATGAAAAGTAATTTCCAGTGATATCACTTGTATAAAGTTCTGGTTTTTTATCCCTAATCCCAGCAAGCATAAATGAAACTCCAAAAGGCCTGGCCCCTCCGTATTGAGTGAATTGTTGTTTGATATTTGAAATTTCTTTAGCAACAAGTTCTGGTTCAATGGGGGAATCATATGTTATTCTATGCTGTTGTGCAACAAGTTGCGCCCTCTCAACAAGAACTCTTCCGTCTGAAACGACTCCTGCTATGCTTGAAATTAAATGAGAATCAATTTCATAGATTTTGTTTGAAGATTCTTGTTTGACTAATTTATCTTTAATTCTTTTATCTGCAAGTATAAATACTCCATCAGAGCAAACCATGCCGATACTTGCACTTCCTAGTCTTACAGCTTTTTCTGCATAAACAACTTGTAAGATTGTTCCTTCCGGAGAAAACATTGTTGCAGTTCTATCATAGCCCATAGCTTGATGCTGCATATCTGTTGGCATTTCCATTGTATTTTCGTTAGAGAATTGTATAATTTTGGCTTTCGTCTGTAATTCTCGGTTTATTTTTCTCTTCTCAACCAAGGTTTAGAAATATGCTTTATTTAAAAGGTTTTTGGTGATTTATTTTGACTCTAAAACTACAATTCTGTCTTTTCCTCTTTTGTCTGTTCCCCTAAAATAAATTTCTTTTATAGAAAATTCTCCAAAACCTTCTATTTTTTTAAGAGTTCTTTTTTTAGATAATATTGAGTTAGATTTAGCTATTTTATTTGGATAAATTTCATCTGAATAAATATAATAAAAGATTTTCCCACCTTTTTTCATTTTATTTTTTACTTCCAACAAGATATTATTGTGAAAATATTCTATCATCTTTTTTGTACCTTTTCTTCTCAAATCTGCCAAAAAATAATTTGGGGCATTAGATAGATTGACTAGATCAAGACCACTAAGTTCAATCTCTGAAATATTTTTTATATCTTTCCTAATAAATTTAAATTTAGTTTTTTTGAGCATATTTCTGGTTTTAAGGTAATTTTTATTATTTTTCAAATAGATATTCATATTTTTTATTTTATTTCCAATAATATCTTTCCTTTTCCTAAAAAGTTTTGAAGAAGATAGTTTTTTCCCATCATAATCATATTTTTTATACATTTGATCAAAGAAAGAATTAGTTTTTCTATCTAATTTTTTAGATATATTTTTGTATATGTTATAATTAAAACTTTTCTCATTTATCCCTTCGTTAAAAAACTCCATGAACTTTTTATATGAGAGGGTTTTTATGAAGGCAATTTTTAATCTTGTTATGAATTCAGACCTTTTATTTAAGTCAAAACCAACTACTTTTTTAGCCCCAAAAAATACGGCATTTATGACTTGGTCTCCTGAACCACAAATAGTCAATAAGGATTTATTTTTTATATTCAATTTTCTATAATATAAAGAAACCATTTCTGTAGCATACATGTACATTGGGGCAGACCCACTCATTCTAGCTTCTTTGTTTTCCCTCATTTTTTCCCTCT
>JBBDJP010000004.1:11788-21086 GCA_040879805.1 Candidatus Pacearchaeota archaeon | reverse complement strand
TGAGATAAATAACAATTGAATGCAAAAGCGTTCTTTCAAATATTAATATGGAAATTTGCACTGTTGGAGGATATGAAGAAGTAGGAAAGAATATGACTGCCGTGAAGGTCAATGATGATGTTTTTATATTTGATATGGGATTACATATTCCTGGAATTGTTGAATTACAAGAAGATAAAATTGAAACCTTTACTCATAGATTCAAAGGAAATAAGAAATCAAATAAGAAAAAGGGCCAGCAACAAGGCCAATATGCAGAAAAAGAACTGAGAGAGTTTGGAGCAATTCCAGATGACAGAATTTTAGACAAATTAGGATGGAGAGATAAAGTTAGAGCAATTTTCATAAGCCACGCCCACTTAGACCATCTTGGAGGTTTTCCTTACCTTGCAAATCGTTATCCTAATGTAGATATTTATGGAACTCCTTTTACAATGAAACTTCTTGAATTTATATTAAGGGATGACAGAATTAAAATAAAAAATAAAATAAAAGTAGTTCAACCAGATTCAACTCATATGGTCAAAGGCAAATCAGATACATACAAAGTGGAATTTATACATACTACTCACTCTACTATCCAATGTGTTTTTCCTGCCCTTCATACTAAAGAAGGTATATTTTTTTATGCATTAGATCTTAAATTTGATAACTCTCCTACTCTAGGAAAACCTCCAAGCTATGAACGATTTAGAAAATTAGGAAAACAAGGAGTTAAGGTTGCAACAATTGACTCACTGTATTCAGGAACTGAAAAAAAACCAGGTGGTGAGAAAATAGCCTACCATATGTTGGAAGAAGCAATATCTAAAATGAGAGGAGAAGATTCTGCATGTTTCATAACAACTTTTTCAAGCCACATTGAGAGGTTAACAAATATTGTAAAAATTGCTAAGAAAAAAACAAATAGAGAAATTGTTTTTCTTGGAAGAAGTTTAGCTAAGAATGTTGAGGCCGCAAGTAATGTAGGGATGTGGCCATTTAAAGATATAAAATTAATGAAATATGGAAAGCAGAGAGAGTCTTTCTTAAGAAAATTAGAAAAAAATAGGGGAAAATATTTTGTTGTTTGTACGGGCCACCAAGCCGAAGAAAATTCGGTAATGGACAGAATTGTTAGGGGAACTATGTCTTTCAAATTCAGAGAAGGAGATAATGTGGTCTTTTCATCAAGTGTTATTCCGGTTCCAATAAACATTATAGCTCGTGAAAAAATGGATAAGAAATTAAGATCTATTGGAGTGAAGTTGCAGACAGATGTTCATGTCCATGGACATGGAAGTAGAGAGAATATGAGAGAGTTTTTAGAAATGGTAAAACCTGAGAATGTCATACCTGCACACGGAACTCTTGAACAAGAGACACCATTCATTGATCTTGCAGGAGAGTATGGTTACAAATTAGGAGAAACATCCCATCTTTCTACAAATGGAAAAGTTTTGAAGTTTTGATTATATAATTCCAAAATTAATATTGAGCGTGCATTTTTTAAATCTATTTTACATAATTTTATTATGCCAAAAGAGGAGATTATTGATGGATTAAAGTATGCTGTTTCAAAAGGGGATACTCTTGAGAAAGCGATGATGAGTTTTTTTAATGCAGGCTACTCTAAGGATGAAATAGAAGAAGCTGCACGTTTTTTAAATTCCCCACAAACACCTGGCAATTTTCAATCTCAACAGGCAACTCAAGGAGGAGTAGTTCAGAGGGTTTCACAGTATGGAAAACCAAGTTCTTCAGGAAAAACAGTTACGATGATTCTAATATTTTTATTGATTTTTTTAGTGGGAATTCTAATAACAGTCTTCCTTTTCAGGGAAGAGATATCAGAGTTTCTAAGTAATATTGTAGGTTAGATAACAATCAATTTTATATAGTTCTCGATAAATTCTTTAATGTTAAAATGGTAAGATTTGCGCATATGGCTGATTTGCATCTTGGAGGGTGGAAACAGCAGCCACTACAAGATTTGAATTTAGAATCTTTCAAGAAAGCAATTGAATTGTGTATCTTAGAAAGAGTAGAATTTGTAGTTATAGCAGGAGATATTTTTGATTCGGCATTCCCTCCAATAGATATTCTTAAAGAAACTTTTGCAGAATTTAGGAGATTAAAAGAAGCAGGAATTCCATGTTTCATAATTGCTGGAAGTCATGATTATTCTGTTTCGGGAAAAACTTTTCTAGATGTTTTGGAAAAATCAGGATTTTGTAAAAATGTAGAAGATCATGAAGAAAAAGAAGGAAATTTAATTTTGAACCCAACTATCCATAAGAATGTTGCAATTTATGGATATCCTGGTAAAACTTCTGGCATGGAGTTAGCAGATTTGAAGAGGGCTAAACTTAATGATTCTCCTGGTTTATTTAAAATATTCATGCTCCACACAACAATAGATAAAGCAAAAGGGAGTATACCTGTAGAAGCTCTTGAAACAGATAAAGTCCCCAAGGCAGATTATTATGCAATGGGACATCTACACATAGATTTTCAGTATGAAAATTTTGTTTATCCTGGACCAATTTTTCCAAATAATTTTCAAGAACTTGAAGATTTAAATTATGGTAGGTTTTGCATAGTAGATTCAGATTTAGATCAAAAAAATATGGTAAAGAGAATAGAGATTAAAATAAAGGAAGTTGTTCCCTTTGAGATTGAAATCAATAATGCACTTCATGCAACTGAAAAAATAATATCTGAATTTGAAAAAAAGGATCTTGAAGATAAAATCATAGTTCTTAGATTAAAGGGAACTCTTGAAAGTGGGAAAAAGTCAGACATAAAATTTTCTAAAATAGAAGAAGCTGCAGAGAGACAGAAAGCATATTTTTTGTTAAGAAATACACATGATTTGAAAGTTAAGGAATCAGATTTTGAATTTAAAGTTGAAGATACTGACAATATAGAAAATGAAACTATTGGAAATTATCTTGAACAAAATCCTTCAGAATTCAATAAAAATGTTTCACATATGATGAAAATTCTTTCAACAGAGAGACAGGAAGGCGAAACTTCAGAGAGTTTTACTAAAAGAATAATTGATGAGTCAAGAAAAGTATTTGATTTTTAAAATGAGATTAAAAAAAATAAAATTAAAAAATATAAGAAGTTATCAGGAAGAGGAAATAGTTTTTCCAGAAGGATCCATACTATTGTCTGGAGATATTGGGTCTGGAAAGACTTCAGTTCTTTTGGGAATTGAGTTCGCATTATTTGGATTGCAACCAGGTCAAAGAGGAAATTCTCTTCTCAGGAATGGAGAGGATGAAGGAGGGGTGGTTCTTGAGGTAGATGTTGATGGAGAAAGTGCAATAATTGAAAGAACTTTGAAAAGAGGCAAAACAGTCTCACAAGATTATTGTGCCATAACTATTGAAGATACAAAGGAAGAAATGTCTGTAACAGAATTAAAAGACAGAGTTCTTGGTCTTTTAAGTTATCCAAAAGAATTTGCAAAAAAACAAAATATTCTTTACAAGTTTACAGTTTATACTCCTCAAGAAGAGATGAAACAGATAATTCTTGAAAACCCAGAAACTAGAGTAAACACTTTAAGGCACATATTTGGAATTGATAAGTACAAAAGAATTATTGAGAATGCTTCTCTTTTGGCTTCAAAACTTAGAGGTGAAAAAAGGATGAAAGAAGGTATGATGGAAAGTCTAGAAAGAGATAAGTCTCTTTTAGCATCCAAAGAAGATGAATTGGAGGCAAAACATTACAACCTTGAATCTGTAGAGAAAGAATTATTTAAGAAAACTGAATCTAGAAAAAAAATCCAAGAAGAAAAAGAAGAGATATCTGAGAAGATAGAGGAAAGGAGAAAATTCAAGCAGGAAATTGAAAAAACTAAAATAATGATTTCAAATAAGAAAGAAAAATTATCTGAAAATTTAAAGGTTATAAAAGAAATAGAATCACAGATAAATGAATTATCAGATATAAGTTTTGATGAAAATAAGGTAATCCAGATTCAAAAAGATCTTGATTTAAAAGAAAAAAAGAAGCAATTTCTCTCGGAAGAAAATGTTAGAATATCTTCACAAATAAATTCCCTAAATTCAAGAAATCAAGAAAATGAGTCAATAAAAAAGAAAATAATTGAAATAGATATTTGTCCTACATGTCTTCAAAGTGTTGAACCAGTCTATAGGAGTAATGTAGTCAATAAAGTGGATTCAGAAACATCTCAGAATATAAGAAAAATAGAATCTCTTGAAGATGAGAAAAAAAGAATTTTAGATGAAATTTCAAAAATTGAGGAAGAGATGAAATCAAGCGAAAAAGAGCTTCAAGAATTAAACTTACTTAAGGTTCGACTTAAAAGTGTTGATGAGAAGAAAAAAAGACTTGATGAGATTCAGAAATCCAACAATTCAATAAAAAAAGATCTTGAAATCCTTGACCAACAAAAAGAAACGTTGGAAAAGTCAGTATTTGATCTAAATAAATATGAAAATATTTTTGAGTCAAAACAGAGAGATCTTGAAGAATCAATGAAAGAAGAAAGAATGGCAGACATAAAAGTTGCCGAACTTAAGAAGGAAATTGAAGTTTTTTCAAGACATATAGAAGAACTAAAAGAGAGGATTAAGAAAACAGAGGAAGTGAGGAAAGAAGTTGAATATCTTATAAAACTGGAGTCATGGATTTCAAACCATTTTACTCCTTTGATTTCTATTACAGAAAAAAATGTTATGCTCAGGTTAAAAAAAGAATTTTCTGAACTTTTCTCTAAATGGTTTTCTATGCTTGTCCCTGATAATTTTGAAGTTAGTCTTGATGAGGATTTCACCCCAACTTTAGAATATCAGGATTATGAAATAGATTATAAAGATCTTTCAGGAGGAGAGAGGACTGCTGTTGCTCTTGCATATAGACTTGCATTAAATCAGGTTGTCAATTCTCTTTTAAGTAAGATAAAAACAAGAGATCTTGTAATTCTTGATGAGCCTACAGATGGATTTTCAGATATGCAACTTGATAAAATGAGAGATGTCTTAAGGCAATTGGATGTGGCACAGTTAATCATTGTTAGTCACGAACAGAAAATAGAAAGTTTTGTGGAAAATGTAATTAATTTTAAAAAAGAACATGGGGTTTCAAAAATTGCTTCTGCCAATTTCATTTAATTGGACAAAAGACTCTCCGAAAACTTTATAAAATAAGCTTTTCTATAGTTTTTATTAGGGTTGATTCTAGAGAAATTAAGAGGTTCTCAAGATTTACGGTAATAGAATAAGCATAAATAAAATGGACGCAGAATTAAAAAATTCAATTTTGAAGACAGGAACTACAATTCTTGGAATAGTTTGCAAAGACGGAGTTGTCATGGCTAGTGATAGGCAGATAACTGCAGGGAATCTTGTTTTAGGGAAAAATTTTGCAAAAACCGTACCTATTAATGATTACCTAATGGTATCTTTTACAGGCATGGTATCTGATGCACAAAGGGTCCCAAAATTATTGGCCGCAGAACTCAAGTTAAAGGAACTACGTTCAAAATCAAGACCTTCTGTAAAGCAGGCTGCAAGCTTACTTTCTGGGATAAATTACCAAGGGATAAGGCAGCCATCAATGATTCCACAACAAGTTGGTTTTCTGATAGGGGGATTTGATGAAAACGGGTCAGCAGAACTATATACTATAGAACCTTCCGGAAGCGTAGTGAAAGTTGAAGATTATGATGCAAACTTTAGTTCAGGTATGCCTTATGTTTTAGGATTGCTTGAAAGACAATACAAAAAAGATATATCTGTTAAAGAAGGAGTTGAATTAGCTAAAGAAGCACTAAAATCATCAACACAAAGAGACACTGGCTCAGGTTATGGGATTGATGTTTTCACAATTACAAAAGACGGAATTAATAAAATGGTTGAAGAGACCATTGAACCAAACTATAAATCTGATAAGAAGGAATAATTCTTATTAAAAACAAGTGATAAAATTAGTAAATCTAATACCTTAAAACATTGCAATCTAAATAAAATAAAATAAAATGGAAATTCTAAAACATATAACTGATAAACTTCAAAAGAATATCACAGAAGCAAATTTTGAAGGAGCGAATATTGTTCTTTATACAGATAATGAAAATTTTTTCAAAGAAGGAGAATCTAAGATAAAAGAGATTGTTAATGAGTTGAAAAAAAGAATTGAACTTCGTGCAGATCAAAAAATTCTTTCTGATGAGGAAAAAACAGAGAAAGACATTAAAGAAATTGTACCTAAGGATGCAGGTATTGAAGAAATAATATTTGATCATCCCAGGAGTGTGGTAATAATAGATGCAAAAAAGCCAGGAATGGTCATAGGGAAGCAAGGATCAATTCTTGACGAAATAAAAAGAAAAACTCTTTGGACACCTCAAGTTCAGAGAAGTCCTGCAATAAAGAGTAAAATAACAAACAAAATAAGAAAAGTTTTGTATGCAAATAATAATCATAGAAGAAAATTTTTAAATGATGTTGGGAAGAAAGTCTATAAAGAATGGAACCCTGAAAAATCAGATGGTTGGGTCAGGCTAACATTTCTTGGCGGAGGAAGACAAGTTGGAAGAAGCTGTTTACTTTTACAAACTCCAAATTCTAAAATTATTCTTGATTGTGGGATTGATGTCGCTTCAAAAGGAAAAGATAAATACCCTTATTTTGATGTTTCTGAATTTGATATAAGAGAAATTGATGCAGTGGTCTTAAGTCATGCTCATCTTGATCATGTCGGACTTTTACCTTACCTTTACAAAATGGGATATAAAGGGCCCACCTATATGACTCATCCTTCTAGAGATATAGCTGCATTAGCTTCATTAGATTTTATCGGTGTTGCATATAAACAAGCCTCAAAACCTTTGTTTAGCTCTAAAGACATAAAAGAGATGGTTAAACATACGATATGCCTTAATTTTAATGAAGTTACAGACATCGCTCCCGATGTAAGAATTACAATGTATAATGCAGGACATGTTTTAGGAAGTGCCATGGTTCATTTCAACATTGGGAATGGATTACACAATTTTCTTTACACTGCAGATTATAAATATTCAAGAACTAAATTGTTAGATCCTGCAGTAACTAATTTTCCAAGGGTTGAATCTATTTTGACAGAATCCACCTATGGTTCAAAAAATGACATACTGCCTCCATTGAGAGAAACAGAAGAAAAATTTTTCAATATAATAAAAGAAACTATAGATAAAAAGGGAAAAGTTTTAATTCCAGAACTTGGACTCGGGCATGCTCAAGAAACAGTAATTAGAGTTGAAGAAGCTGTAAGAAAAGGGCAATTACCCAAAATTCCAATATATATTCAAGGTTTAGTTTGGGACATAAATGCAATACATACTGCTTATCCTGATTTTTTAAGTAATAAGGTTCGTTCACAGATATTTAGAGATAATAATCCCTTTACTTCAAATATTTTCAAAAGGATTGGTTCTCGTGAAGAAATGAAAGAAGTCATTGAAGGTGGACCCTGTATAGTTATTGCAACCTCTGGAATGCTTACAGGAGGTGCAAGTGTAGAATATTTTAAACATTTTGCAGGAAATCCAAATAATACAATGATCTTGAGCTGTTATCAAGGTGTAGGTTCTTTAGGAAGGCAAGTACAAGAAGGCGCAGAAGAAGTGATTGTTGAAGATGAAGATGGAAATATAAAAGTTGAAGTTAAAATGAGGATTGAAACATTAAACGGATTTAGTGCCCACGCAGGAAGGAATGAAATCATGAGTTTCTTTAATAATTTAAGACCAAAGCCAAAAAGAATTTTGATAAATCATGGAGAGGTTTCAAAATCGTTAGATCTTGCTTCTTCACTTTATAAGATAAATCGTGTTGAAACTAGTGTACCAAGGATTCTTGAAACTGTGCGATTGAGATAGTCAGGCCAAAACTTAAAAACTGTTTTTCCTTGTTTTAGTGAGAGGTTTTATCTAAATGAAGCATAATTTGAAAGTAACTGCAATTATTCTTGTAATGTTTATATTAACCCAGTTTGTAGGGCTTTATGTTGTAAATCATTATTCTGATGATGCAAATCAGCTTCCAGAATGGATAGATCCTCCTGAAGTAGAAGAGAATTCTGATTACTATGGATTTTTATCTGCAATAATTTTAGCATTTATTATAGCAATATCTTTATTTTTCTTACTAACAAAATTTAAAATAGAGTTTGTTTTACGTGCCTGGTTTTTCTTAGTAGTTGCTATGGCACTCTATATTTCTTTCTTAAGTATTTTTTCACCATTAGTAAAATATGCTATTTTAATATCAGTCATAGTTTCTTTTGCTCTTTCAATAGTTAAAATATATGGACGAAATTTCTTTATCCATAATTTTACAGAGATTTTAATCTATCCAGGTATTGCAGCCATTTTTGTCCCCATACTTAATGTTTATACAATCATTGTCTTGTTAATTATTATATCTGTTTATGATATTTGGGCAGTTTGGCATTCAGGGATTATGCAGAAAATGGCAAAATATCAAATTGATAAATTGAAGATCTTTTCCGGATTTTTTGTTCCTTATTTCTCAAAAAGCGTAAAGCTTAAGATAAAGAAGTGGAAGAAGACTCTTTCAAAGAAACAGATGGCTAAGAAGAAATTTAAAGTCAATGTTGCAATTTTAGGAGGAGGAGATGTTGTCTTCCCAATTCTTGCTTCAGGTGTTGTTTTGAACACAACAACCCTATCCTTACCTTTTGGAATGAAAGAATTTATTGGAGGGTTTTTTCCAGCAGTATTTGTCATTATAGGTGCAACATTAGGTCTAGTTTATTTATTCTTTTTCTCTGAGAAGAAGAAATTCTATCCTGCAATGCCTTTTATAACTGCAGGAATTTTATTGGGTCTCTTTATTAGCTATCTTGTGTTTTAATTTTTTAAGATCATCTTGATCTTTTTTTGTTTCCATATCTTGTCTGTTCCAATAGATATTATATTCATTCAATTTTTTCCTAGTAGTAGGTTCTATAATACTTCCCTGCAATGGAATAGTGATTCCCCTTTTCCTATGGTCTTTTATAATTTTTCTTATTGGACCTTTTTGATTATAATCTACAGTTTGAAAAGGAGATAAAATTCCATTTCCAGAATCTAATATTTCTTCTAGTTTTCCTGCATAGGTTTTATTTGACCCATGAGGATTTACAATAATATAAGTTCCTAAATAAATGTCATATTCTGATTTTCTTTTCTCCATGCCAAAAGTTTTTTTATCCATGTCTCAAAGATACTTCAAACCTTTTTAAATCTTATTACTGTTCTTACTTAATAAAAGTAACATTATAGAAA
>JBBDJP010000004.1:0-11688 GCA_040879805.1 Candidatus Pacearchaeota archaeon | reverse complement strand
AAATAAAATGCTTGTAAAACAAAAACTAGTAAATAGAATTAAAGATTACTTTGAATTGAACATATATGAAACAAAGGTCTGGTTAGCTTTGCTTGGAAAAGGCGTTGCTTCTGCAGGACAGATTGCAGAGATTTCAAGGGTTCCTCGTTCAAGAACTTATGATGTTTTAGAGAGTTTAGAAAAAAAAGGATTTGCAATAGTAAAATTAGGAAAACCTATGAAATATATTGGAGTTAAACCTCAAGCAGTTTTGGAAAAAATGAAAAATAATGTTAAACAAGATGCAAGAGAAAGAATCGTTACATTATCAAATTTAAAAAAAACTGATGAATTTTCTAAAATAGAAGACCTTTATAACCAAGGAATTGACCCTGTTAAGAAAGAAGAAGTTTCTGCAGCACTTAAAGGAAAATCAAATATATCAAATTATTTAAAAGATATATTACAAAATGCTACAGAAGAAGTGATTATTTGTACAAATGCAGAGGATGTACTCTCGAAATTGAGTCTTTTTAAACAAACTATAGAAATTTTGAAGAAAAGAGGAATAAATACAAGAATAGCTCTTTCAGGAAACTCTGATTTAATAAATAAGATTAATAAGAAACTTGGAATGGAAATAAAAAATGTTGAGATAAAAGCTAAATTTTTTATAATTGATAAGAAAGAAATGTTATTTTACATTTCAGACAACAAAGAAAATAAAGGTGATGATATTGCGGTTTGGATAAATTCAGAATTTTTTGTAGATTCATTTTCAGAATTATTTGATAAAGCTCTTAAAAGCACAGGAAAAAATTAGTAAACCAAAGACCAGATAAAAAGATTCAAATTGAAAAAATAAAAATTATCTAACCAACAATTCTAAAACTAATAATGCTCATTTCTTTCAACTTCTTAAGATTTTTTAATCTCCATCTTTTGATGAAAGATTCAGAAGTAAAATTAATTTTCTTTTTCGTGTAAAGTCTACCTTTTCGTGTAAATGTTTTCTTATGCTGTTTTTTGAATCTTTTAGCATGTTCTTTTTGATCTTTTAAGGGGCCTTTAATTAAGATTTCATCATTACTTTTAACCACAAAGAAAAAATTAGATGTTTTTTTCTCATTATATTTAAAACCTTTTTCTTTTACATTAAAGAATTCCTTAATTTCTTCTTCAAGGTGATTGTAAAATTTCTTCAATTTACTCCCTGCCACATCTCCAGATTGTTTATTTGTTTTAGCCTCTAATTGTATAAATTCATGTTTTCTTTGTTTTGCTTTTTTCCTCTTTTCTTCAAAATTAATTTCCTTTTTCTCAAATGATTTTACACTAGGTTTTTTAATGAATTTTTTACATGCTTTCTGAAATTCTCTAAAAGTTTCTTCTGAGAGTGCAGCTAAGACATTTCTTGTTTTGTGGGTGGGATCTACTAATATTACTGGAGAGTGTAATTTAGATTCGTTAATGTCCATCAGAATCCTCCTCTTATTTTTGTAATGTTTTTCCATGTCAATTACTAATTTTTTATCCTTGACTTTAATTATAGATTTTATGAATTTTAAAAAAGATTTATAATGTATTATTAATAATTCTAATCCATATCCTGAAAAACCATTTATGTATGATTCGGCCCCATAACAATTATTCGCATAGCAAAAAGATTTGGCAAGTTTTATTTCATCACATTTTTTTTTAGAAGTATTCTTTTTTACATACTTAACATGTGAATAAGAAAGATCAGTTATGTTTTCTGCTTTTTCAGGTTTTTTAACTCTTTTTACAGGAATTATTTCGAATAGAATATCTTTAGAGATTTTTATTTTAAAGTAATCTCTTGATCCATGGATTCTCCTTATTTTTAAATCTCTAAATTTTTTCAGAACACTTTGAGTTAAATCAGAATAATTTTGTAAATAGTGTTTTTTTCCAAATCTAACAAAAATATCAATATCATAAATCTTTTTGTCAATCATGGTATCTTTCGCAAAACTTCCCCCTAAAAATACATCTGCATCAATATCTGCATTTTTAAGATTTTTTTTCAAAAGATCTAAAAAGCTTTTAGCCTTATTTTCAATTTCCTCAATTTTTTTATTGTTTTTGTCAATGTCATTTAAAACATCCTTTAAAACAGAATTAATTCTTCTAGCCATATAAAAAATAAGTAAATAATGTTTATAAGTTTATTGAGAAAATGTTTAACACATTAAATTATTCATTCAGATCCTTTTCAAGGTTTTTAGAATTTGCACTGAGTGTGGAAGCCAAATCAATAATATATTTACCCTCTTCAAGTTTGTAGATCAAAGGTTGGTCTTTTTTGAAAAGTTTCACAATGTCCAGTTCAAATTTTCCTTCACCCGTAACTCTTATAGATTCTATATCAAGTATCACTGGAGATTCTTCATTAGTTATACCTACAATATCTCTAATATCCTTTTCAATTTTTTTCTTTTCATTTGCAGGAATCTTAATAGGGTTTTCTTTTATTTTATCAACTTGATCCTCCCTTATATAGAAAAAAAATCTACCCTTACATTCTTCACAACCTTCCAAAAGCTCTCTACTCCCTGGAGGAATTATTCTCGAACATTTAACACACTGGTGTGGCATTATATATAAGAGAAAGAGATGATTATAAATTTTGTGTATTCAAATAAAAATTATTTTTTAAGTAATAATTCAATTTTTTTCGGATTTCTTTTTATTTCTTTTACAACGGTCGCAGGACCTATTATTGTGACTGCCCCAAGATCTCCTTTCGAAAGTACATTAACAATATTCTTCTTGAATTTATCTAATAATCTTTCCTTATCCTTTCCATTCTCAGAAATAACTGCAAGCTCAATTCCCCTAAAATTTTTTACATGACCCACCATTGCCATAGTATCTTCAATGAGCCTAGTTTCTTCTTCAGGTAGGAGTCTTCCCTGAAGTATTAAAATATTATTTCCTAAAACTATGTCTAGAATTTTCTTAATCCTTCCTCCAGAATCCAAATCTCTTATTTCAGAGTAAGGAAGAAATTGTATTGAAAAACCTTTAATTTTTTTCAACCTCTTTTTTTTACTTTTTCTTTTAACCATTGTTCTTTATAATATATATTGGAAAATATAGTTTTTAATTATTTTAAACTTTTTTTGCAAGTTTGAATATTGATTCATAAAATTCCTCTAAATTTTTTCCATACCTTGCACTTATACCTACAACATCATATTCCGGAAATGCTGATTCAATTTTTTTAATGTTAGATTTTTTCAAGTCAACCTTGTTTGCTACAATTAGAACGGGAATTTTCCTAGCTACAAGATTTCCAATTATAGTTATGTTTACCTGGTTATAAGGATTTTTTGTAGAATCTAAGACTATTACAACCACATCCATATCATCAAGCCATTTTATGCTTTCAACAACTCCCTGTGTAGCTTCCTTCGCCCTGTCTTTAGCGGCTTTCTTTTTCATTTTGAATTTAAGAAAATCTTCATAATCAATTTTTGTCGCAATACCAGGAGTATCTATAACTTTAAATGTCATTTTTTTCCCTTTATAACTTATTTCAACTTTTTCCTTAAATTGAACACTTCTAGTCTCATGAGGAACTTTACTCACACTACCAATCCCTTCTCCAGTGAAATCCTTACAAATCCTATTAGTTAGACTAGTTTTTCCTGCGTTTGGAGGACCATAAAATCCTAATTTCAATTCCCTTTTTCTTCTAAATATCTTAAAAAATATTTTCTTGAAAAATTTTCCGATAGCTTTTGTTACCATTTTATTTGATTGTTAAATAGACTTATTAAATTTTTGTATGGTTAATTTCAAATTAACTATTTTTTAACTAATTTCTATTTTGTTTAGATTCATCTTTATTTTTAACAAATTTAGGTAGAGGAAATTCAACCATTCCTGTTCTTTTCCCTTCATATTTTTTCATCACATAGTTTATTTGCTCAGGATTCCAGTCTGATTTTTTTAAGTTTTTTCTAATTTCTCTATTTTCAAGTCCTTTCTTCTTAGAAATGTTAACATAGTTGACCATATTATAAAGGTCGTTTCTATTCGGAAATAAATGTTTTTCATATTTTTTCTTATACCATTGTTGAAGAATTATGTAAGATACTAGTGCTAATATCATCAAGAGGACTAGACTAAGTCCAAAAATAAGTGTTCTAGAATTATCTTCTGGAGAAGGTAAAAGAGAACTTTCTACTTTAAGATTGTTTATGGAAGGAGATATAAATGAATCTAGACTTGAGAAATCTACGTTTTCGGTTGTATAAAATTTAGGGCTAGGATTGTCTTTTAAATTTACATAAAAATAACTTCCTTGTTCGTTCACATTTCCTTCAAAAGTGATATCTTCAAGTTTTGGAACAAATAAATAATAATCATAAGTAATGTCTTTCTTTTCAGTTATCTTAAATTCGAATATATTTACTAAAGGCTCTATACCAGGCTCATATTCTGCAGAAAATTCTCTAAAGTCTAATGTCGAATCAATATTTTCATGATTCCAAGAGATAACTGCATTAATATAGTCACTTTTTCGTCTTGAGTTATAATCTCCTCCCCCTACTGCCTCAACAACGCCCATTTCAATAAATTCCTCTTCAAATATAAATGGGAAAGAATCTGCAGTTTTTGTTAAAAAAATATTTTCTGGAATTTTCAATTCAAGGATTTCTTCAACAAGTGGAAAGTATTCTGAATCATTTGTTGCAGAATTAAATCTTTGTTCAAGGTTACTTATTTTTGAAGATTGATTATCAAGATTAAGGACCGCTTCAAGACTTCTTTTATCGAATGCACTCTGTTCTTCAATATCTTTTTCAACACTCTCTAAATTTTTTCTCATCTTTATGAGTGTAGAATTTATTAGATTTTTTGGTGATTCAACTATAATTTCAAATTCACTAGAAGAACTAAATCCACGGGTATCTTCAACAGAAATTTCAAGAGTGTAATTTCCAATTTCAGAGTAGAGGTGGATTGCCTCATCATTAAAAGTTACTTCGCTTTCATTGTCTCCAAAATTCCAATTATAATTAGTAATACTTACATTTTCAGGAATGTTTACTTTAACTTTAAAGATTGTCGGGAATCCTGCAGCAGTGCTTGTAGGATCCAGGGATTCAAATATTGGAACATCTAAAATTTCTATTGTATCTGATAAGATTTCTTCACCTCCCAAGAATAGAGAAAATTCATAATCTCCTAATTCTGAAGGAGTTTTAATCCCGGAATTGTCCAGGAAGATCCTTCCAAATTCAGAACTAATCAAAACAGGAGATTCAGACAAATCATAAAATCTATTTGTTTTAGTTTCACCACCTTCAATTGTATAATCAAGATTAAGATTTTTTAGTTTAATCTGTTGTGTCATGTTTGAAGACAATTTCATAGGCACTATACATCCTTCTGCAGGACAGACAATTTTATTTCCTTGAGATCCATATCTATTTTTCAAGTAATTTTCAATTTTATCTGAGAGAAGTTCGGGATCCTCATTAGGTAATTGGTCTGACACAAAAACTGTTCCAAAAGAGTCAAATTGTTTTCCCTGAGCAAAAATTTGGTATGCAGTAGTTTCCTCTTTTATAGGACTTCCAAAAAACCCACATGAATTCTGAGTATCTGCCCTTATTTCATATTTTCCATCACCTTCTGATGATCTGTAGATACATACATAATGATCTTCAGGTTCGAAAACAGAATATTCGATGTCACAACTATATTCTTGTCCAGAGGAGCTTGTTACACTTCCAAGACTACAGGAACCTTTTTTATTAACATTTAAGTCATAAAGATCCATATGAATTTCTGAAGAACCGCTTATATGTTTTATCCACGCACCCAATTTAAATCCAGGGCTTTGAGTGAGTTCTATTCTTTGACAATATATACTTCCGCTACTCTCCATATTAAAATTTCTTTTATTCTCAGATGAATCGAAACATCCATAGTTTTTAAGAGAACAAGAATCGCTAGGATGAACCTTATCATTCAAGATATTTACATTTTTATCATTCAAGATATCTACAAAGAGTTGACTTTCACATGAAGGTCCTGCAGTACTTTCAATTTCAAATTCAGTGGAATCAACAGAAAGAATTGTTCCTTCAAGTTTAAATCCAACTAATTTTTCTTCTCCTCCAATTCCATCCATTCCAATAATCTTTGTCATTTCTCCATTACTTGATTCGTATCTGTTTTCACAATCTAAAGGATCACATGAATAATCGTAATTTGGATTTGTTGAGAGAATATCTTCGAGAGTTATAGTTTCATCAATTAGATCATCATCAAAAGAGGCACTAATCTGAGAATTTATAGTTTCATCATTAAAACTAATATTTATCCAACCTTTAATTTGTGATTCAGGACCATATGTTTTTGTTAAAGAACTATTAAGTTCTCCTACTGAAAATTCTGCAATAGTCATAGGAATTAAAAGCAACCCCAACACTATAGCAACAAGCATAACACTTCTTTTTAAACTAAAATGAATAAAACTTACCATTTTTTTATAAAGTTTAGGAGTAAAAGAGATTTATAAATTTGTTTGTAGAATAAATTTTTTGAAGAAGTCTTTTTAGTTCTTTCAATACTATTTTTTCTTCTTTCTTCCTGATTTCCCCTTACTTTTTTTCATATTCAAAACCATATAGACAGCTACAACTAAAAGTATGGTAATTAAGAAACTGTATGCATTGAAAAATGGAAGAGGTATTTGTGCAGGACATTCTACAGTTCTTGAGCCATCTTGACATTGAGCCTCAAGATCTTCGTTTTCTTCTCGACAATCTTCATACCCTGGAACTCCTTCTTCACACCCTCCTTGCCATTCCCATGTAGCATTCCAAGAGAATGATAATTGTCCAATTGGTTCATCATCACAAGAGTTTGTTGTTGATTGTTCGTAAGTACATTTTCCTACAGAATTTTCTCCTCCAGAATCTATTCCATCCCATGCTGCATCACATTCATTTCTTGAGTCATCCCATTCACACCTACAGTTTTTATCAGGATCATCACAGTCTATACTGTCTGGAACGCTGTCTTCAGCAACATTACACTGGTTTGAGTTACATTCACTTTCAGTTTCATAATCTTCGCAAAAATTTACCTTTCTATCTTCATCATCACACCAATCTGGTTCTCCTGAAAAAACAAGAAGCCCATTAGCACTCTCTTGAGTTTCAACCCCATCCCCAACAACGGTTGCTATAAAAGTGTAATTTTCAGGATGGGCTGGTCCGGCTGTCCATTCTCCAGTCGCATTTCCGCTTTCAGTGAAGAAAATATTACTAGGATTTACACATCCTTCAATATCACATGATTGACCGTCGTCTCTGAAGACTTCGATTGAGAGTTCTGCTTCTATTTCGCTACAAATATCTATACCTTCAACTGTAAACCCTGCATTGCTTCCCTGAGAAATTTCTTCAAGGTTCCATGAAGCATCCGTTAGATCACAATCTTCCGCGGAAAAACTAGGCTCTGCGTAGACAACTCTATCATATTCATTACTATCACCCGCATGAGCGTTTGTTGATGATGAAAGGGAAAGTATTGAGATATAATCTCCTCCTGGATTGTTTGTTGAAGATAATGATTCCTCAAATCCGCTATAACAAACATTTGTTCCATAGTTTGAGCTCTGAGGACTTTCAGCATGAGCGTTTGTTGATGATGAAATTCCTAGAAACTTATTAAAGCCATCGCAAGTTGTGTCTCCACCTCCGAAATCACAACATAAAACATTACTATAGGCTGATCCACCTGATAATTCAGCATGAGCATTAGTTGTATCTGAAACTTTCATTACCACATATCCACTGTTACTTGTACAAGTTGATGCAGTGTCTTCAATATAACAGACTTGTGCAGAAACATTCCCTACACTCACAATTAAAAGAAACACTCCTAGCAAAAATAAAACTCCTTTCAACCTCATTTTTATTAAACATATTAGTGAAAAGTGTTTTATAAATATTGCTCTGGTTGAGTCAAGTGTTTTTTAGATTATCAAAAACAAAAACAGATCACAATAAACCTTAAATAGTACAAATCTATATAGAATTATGGAAAACCTTGAAAAAACTTTAGAAAAAGTTGAGATAAGTAAAGAAGAAGCAAAACTCTTGCCCATGGAGAAACCTCTTTATGAAGGACTCCAAAAGATAGAAGACAAGGTTTATGCAGGCAAAACAAGTATTAAATATTGGATGTAATTTATCTTTAGAGTAGAAAAATGAATTTTTCTTTTATTCTTATTGGTAGTACTCATTTTTTCTTAGATGATTTCTCAAAACAAGAAGAAGTTACAAATTCAGTCAAACCTGAATTTGTGTTAAGTGAAGAATTAGAAGACTTAAAGTTGGACGCAGAAGATGAGTTTAAAGAAATTTTGGAGAAAAGATTTATTTCCAATATGACTTCTTTTGACGAAGTTGAGAAATTAATAAATTTGTGCTTTGAAAAAAAAATTAACCTTATTGGAATTGATTTTCCTAATTTTGGATTTGGAAAAATCATGCAAAATAAAATTAAAAATAAAGAAGAGCTTACAAAACAAGAGGAAGAAGAACTAAATAAAATAATTGAAAAAAGAGAAAAATATCATCTTTCAAAGATTCTAGAATACAAAAAAAAAACGAAACATCCAATAGTTGTTATTCTGGGTTGTTGGCATTTAAGAAAAGACTCCTTACTAAGAAAAAGACTAAAAAATTACAAGATTATTGCTCCATTGGATGAAAATGGAGAAGTTTTGTTTGAGCCAAACAATAAAGAAATTAAATATGGAGAAATAATCTCCAGAAATTAAATAAAGTTGTGGGCTTAAAAATAAAAGAAAAATCAAAAAATCTTGAAATATCTCTCAAGAATATTAATAATTTCTTCTTTTATTTTTTTACTGTCAACAATCAATTTCTTAGACTCTTCCCAAACAAGCGTAATTCTTATGTCCCCTTTATATGTAAAAATCACACCGTCAAATAAAGAAAAATCAGTATCAAATTTTGAGAGATTTTTTCGGTTTTTGAATCCCAATGTGGAGACAAAAGCAATAAAATTCTGATGTATATCTGGGATTTCCTCTAAATCAAAGATGTCTACTCTACCTTCACCATAATCTTCGTTTTTTACTGAATTTATCTTGCCTTTTTCCATCTCTAAATTTATTTTTTGCTATTTAACTATTTTTATAGAACAATAAAAAATGGCTCCGTGAGGAGCTTTGAAATTAAAAATCTAACTTTATCCCGAGTTTTTTTGCAACTTTTTTAAGTTCAGGTTCTACTTCACTGATATTATACAACATATCCCCGTAGTCGCTGGTTCCGTAACCCAAACTATCCTGCATACCGTAATCTCCAAGTCTAAAAAGAAATCCATAGACCTCTGGGTTTAACTTATAATGCCTTTTATCTATGCTGAGGACCATACTCCAGCCATCACCTATGTCTATGTCTTCTCTCCTCCCTTCTTTAGATTCACAAACAAGACGAGCTACAAAATTCAGAAGATATTTGTTGATATCTTTTTTTGCAACTTTTTTGTTTGTTAATTGGTCCCACTCATTAGGATATGCTTCTTGCAAGGTCATTTTAAGATCCACTACAACTTGATGAAGGTATTGAAATCCCTCCAGCAGAGAACCCTCCAGGAGGAGAAATGGTTATGTCAGGGTCACTATCTTGGACTCTTTTTTTAAAATCCTTGTGTTTTTCTTCTTTCTCCTGGAAATAAATTCCTGTTTGACCAAAATTTCTTGAATTGAGATAATTGTAGAAATTTATTTCTTCTTCGTTGCCTTTTGTATAATCCCTCTTTTTTACCTTGCTATACAAAGCGCTAGCACTCAAATCTTCAAGATCACCAACAACATAAACTCTTTGCCTTTCTTCAGAAGTTCTCGGAAGCTTATAAGCAATTTGTTCTAACATTTTACTTTTATTTTATACCTCCTTTCAACTCTATAAACTTTTCGCTACGTGAATATGAAATCAAATCTTTCTTAGTAAATAATTTTAGACCTTCCTTTAAAGCTAAAGCGTTTGCTAAGTATGTTTTTGTGTATGAGGATGGGTCATTAACTCTATCAAAAGACTCAAAATATTCTGGCGGCTGGTTTCCATAATCTCTGGATTTTTTTAAATTGTACTTTATTGACTCTTCAGTTATTGGTTGTTCTTGTAATTTCTGTTTTTGTTCCTTAAAGTAATCTTCTTCACCAAAAATGAGCTCTCCTGAGAACAAAGGATCCATTACCCTTAAATCAAAATTTTTTATACCTTCTTCAAACCTCTTGGAGTCATGAACCCTTACATCAATCCAATCGGATTTGGATGGCTCTATTTTGTCTGAAACAAGATAGACATCTATATCAGAGAATGGTTTTTTTGATCCAAACAAAACCCCTAATTTAACTGAATCCAAATTTTTAATCATATCTTTAAGAAGACTTTTTGTTCTTTTTGGATTTGTTTTTCTTGCTAATCCTTGAGCATAAAAAGTTGCTAGGTCTCCGTAATTTTCCGAGAGGTTGATTATGGAATCAAAAACTTTCTTATCTTTCTCCACGAAATTGTTGTACCTTTCCTCAAACTCATTTTCTAAACCAAATTTCTTACTAACCAAATATTCCGTCCAAGATGCAAAAAGCTCATAACTTCCTAAATTTTTCTCTCTAAATTCCCCTAGTTTTTGAGAAGTGGAGCTATCTTTCCTGAATGCATTTAAATCTTTCAGAGTAAACTTTCTATTCTGAAATTCTCTTTTCTCTTCTTCTAAAAGTTTTTTCTCTAAATCAACTAATTTTCTTCCTGTTAAATTCTGTTCACAATACAACCCGTGACCAAAATATTCATGAAATAATGTTAAAAGGTTTTCACCCCTTATAACTGCCGTTTGATTTCTAGGTAGATATATTCCTGAAGAATGAGGATTCAATCCTTTTTGTATTGCAAATCTTTCCCATTGCAACTCATGGACTTTTTCCAAAGAAGTTTCTTCAGGTTTGTAGCCAAGTAAGTCTTGATAAAATAGGTTAGAAGCATCTAAGTATTCTTGCAGTGCAGAGTCACGTAAAGATGGCTCTAGCATAAATGAGTAACTACTTTATAGTTTATATAATTTTCTATACTAGTTTTCTAAAAATCACCAATTCTGCCAGTAAAATCCTTTTTACTCATCAAACCATTTATCTCCAAGAACAGATTTCAACCTCAAAACATATGCTTCAGAATTCGTATTACCATTCTTATCTCCGTGTTGATATGTATCTTCATAAATAACTGCAGAGGACTTATAATCTGCAAATTTCATTTCTTCACCAAAGTTACTATTTTTTCTCATGATTGTCAATTCCGCAGGGAGAGTCCATGCGTGTCCAGGTTGTCCAGAAGCATGGATAAGCTCATGTTGCGTATGTCTCCATGCAGGAGTTCCATCCAACTTTGTACCAATATAAGCTCTTGATGTATTAATATAACCATCAGAACGTCCAAAAATAGCTTTTCCTCCTCCCATTGAGGGCCAAATAAGTTTTTTTCCATAATCCCTAGGTAATTGTCTTGATCCATAATCTTCAACAATTGTTATTTGTTCCGGTTTTAGGTTTCCTCCAAGAATGTTTCCGAAATAATCCTGATTATTTTTATTCCAAAGTCGATCTTTAAGTTCTTCTGCAGATTC
>JBBDJP010000003.1:0-5292 GCA_040879805.1 Candidatus Pacearchaeota archaeon | reverse complement strand
CCCACAGAGAACTCATGAATTTGTATCTTAAATAAAGATACTTGAACTTTTATTTGATTAAAATACATTCTATATGGGTCATAACTGTTTTAAATCGGGAAAAAATCAATGGTAAATCTAGAAAATACTCAAGAGACTCCTAAGCCTTCAATTATAAGTAGTAATAGTTACAATCCAGGGTATAGGCCCCAGGATAATAGGCTTTTCATAACTGGCATTATATTAATGTTTATCATATTAATTGTAACTTTCTCTATAATTTTTTATAACAATTTAGAAGAATTGGAAATTGCTGAATGTAATTCTGAAAATGAATGTGGAGTTTATAATATATTTTCTTTTGGAGGTGAGGGTTACATTTGTATTAATGACGAAAAAGTTGAGAAGGGTGGATTTAAGACAAGATTGATTATGGCTAAATACTCTAATAAAAACTCTGTTGTTAATGAACCTTCTAGTTGTTCTTGCATAAGCAATTATTGTGAGCCTGAATAATGCTTTAGTTAATTTTAAAAATGATGATTTTATTTAAATAATATGACAATTAAAATTAGAAATTGTCGGCATCACTGAATCTGATTTTCCTAGCTTGTCTTGTGAAAGAAATATTTCTAACAAGAATCTTTTTATACCATATTCAACTAAATTAAACATGGTGGTTGTAGTTCAATGGTTAGAACGCATGGTTGTGGTCCGTGAGACGGGAGTTCGATTCTCCCCTTCCACCCTCTCAATAAAAAGGAAGTTTAAATGGCAAACAAAATAAGACCTGCAAAAGGATTTCAAGATTTCACAGGAAAAGATGCAGAAAAGAAAGAAATTATAAGAAAAACAATAGTTAATGTTTTTGAAACATATGGGTTTGAACCTGCCGAAACTCCAGTAATTGAATATGAGAATTTTGTTAAAGATGACAATTCACAGGATGAAGTTATTTCTGATGTATTTAAACTTAAAGATAAAGGGAAAAGAAAACTTGCCCTTAGGTATGAATTTACTTTCCAACTAAAAAGACTTTCAAAAGAAAAAAAACTTCCATATAAAAGATACCAAATTGGCGAGGTTTTTAGGGATGAACCAATTTCATCAAATAGATTTAGACAATTTACACAATGTGATGCAGATATAGTTGGTTCAACAATTAAAGACGAAGCAGAAATTCTTTCACTAACTAAAGAGATTTTAGACAGATTAAAAATAAAACCAATTATATTAATCAACAACAGAAAACTAATGAATGAAATTCTTGAAGAACAAAAAATTCTAAGAAATAATAGAGATCAAGTTTTAAGAGAGATTGACAAATATGATAAAATTGGTGAGAAAGAAGTTAAGAAAAATTTGAGAAGATTAGGTGGTGAGAAAATTATTGACTTGTTGAAACAAGGTGAAAAATATTTTAAAAAATTTGATAGTTATAAAGAAATTTTGAAATTGATTGAATACTGTAAAATGTATGGTTTTAAAGTTTCATTTGATCCAACAATGGTTCGTGGTTTAAGTTATTATAATGGTAGTGTTTTTGAAGTTAAAGCTAAAGGGATAAAAGAGACAATTGCTGCGGGCGGCAGTTATTCAATAGAAAAACAAAACGCGACAGGAATTTCTTTTGGATTAGAAAGAATATCTGTTTTAGCAAAATCAGAAGTGAAAAAAGAAAAAAATTTGGTTATCTCCCTTAACCAAGACAAAGAAGCAATAAAACTAATAAAAAAACTTAGGAAGAAAGGACATGTGGTTTCTGTTTATTACGGAAAACCAAGTAAAGCGCTTGAGTGGGCAAATTCTTACAACTACAGTAAGGCAATTTTTGTTGGAGAGAGAGAAGTTAAGAAAGGTAAGTTTAAGGTTAAGGATTTGGCGAGTGGGAAGGAAAGTAACTTAGATCTATAAATTACAAAACTTAACAATCATCTTCTTATTCCTAACTTCTGGATGAAAAAGTGTAGCGTAAAAATTTCTTTCTTTAAAAACTTCTGGAAGAACTCTAAACTGATGTAGATAATGGGCTTGTATTTCACTTTCAGCCCCTAAAAATTTCTCTTCTAATTTCAGTTTTTTTAATCCAATTTCTTTGTCTAATTTTTTATTTCCCTTTTCAAGAATTAATCCAATGATGTGTGACCCACCACAAATTCCCAGAACAGGTTTCTTGAAATTTTTGAGCCATTGGAAATATTTTATATTTTTCAAGAAATCATTATCTCTCAAGGAAGTCCCACAAATTATTATCTTATCAAATTTATTTATATCTTTTTGGGTAATTTTCTTGTAATGCTTTGTAAAAAAATCCATATTATTCTTTCTTAAAATATCTTCAACAGGTTTTACGAATTCATTCTTATGAAGTTTTTCTTTGCAAATATCTATGATTAAGATTCTCATTTTAATTAGAACCCGTTCCTAATGAAAGATTCTGACTTTTCCCTAATTCTGCAACTTCTGCAAGATCTAGAACTGTTTGGGTATAAAGTTTACTTGGATTATATCTGTAAACTGCTTTTTCAATGCTTCCTGTTTTTTTATTAAAATATGCCAAATAATTTCCCACAGATATTATATTATCATCCATTCTTGAAATATCTCCAACAAACCATTTATTTAAAGAATAAGGAATGAATTGTGCGAACCCCATAGCTCCTGCATAACTTGATTTTAGTTCAAATACATCTTTATTTTCTCTTTCTACATATCTAAGAAGCTCTTCAAGCTGGCTCTTTGCAAATTTCTTACGATGACCTTCTGAATAAAGAGATACATAAACATTAAATGGATTTTTATTGCCTATATTTCTCCCAAAATCAGATTCTATTCCTATAATCGAAGCTATAATTTCTTTAGGAATATTATATTCTCCTTCTGCTTTTTCAAGAACGTTAAAATTTTCCTCGATAAAATAAGGTATTTTTGTTGCTTTATCTTCAAAACCAAGACGTAACTTATATTCCTCAACATTCTTAATTCTTTCCTCAGGAGATCTAATAAATAAATTTTTAATTCCTTTATAAAATTCAAATCTTTCATCTTCCAGAAAATTTGAAACAGGATAACCACTTTCATGCAAGGGTTTTATTAGTGAATAAATATTATTTTGTCTTAAAAATTTTTCATCAAGTGGTTTTATTGGTTGACTTTGAATAGGGTAAATTTCTTTATCCAAATTCATAGAATCTACAATAATTTCCTTTCTAGGTTTATTGTTTTCAAATTCTTTAATACAAGGAGCCCCAACTAAAAATGCTGCGAGTACTATTGGTAGAGTTCCTTTGAAATAACTTTCCAATTTATCTTTAAATTTTGATTCTTTCATTTTAAATAAAAATTTAACTATTTTATATCTATTTCCATTCTCCAAGAATTTTTGTCTCCCGAGAAATTTGCACCTTTGACTCTAAGTGGATTCCTAAACAATGGGCAATCAAGAACAAACGTTTCAAACTCCCCCCCTTCTCCTGCAGGATGAATTTTATATTTATCATAAAGTTCTTTCATATCTGAAATAAATTTCCCGTCAATTTCTCTACCGATCCATGAGCCATTCAAAGGATAGGCTGAAACAGAAATTATTATCACTTTGAATTTATTTTTTATTAATTCATTAAGATATTCAAATTCATCTCTTTGCCAAAGGGGATTAAAGCATTCTAAATCGAATTCATCACAAATTTTCTGGATTCTTGAAGACTGATAAACTGAATGAATTGCTCCTGTAACAACACCTTCAATTTGATAATCTTTCTTTGCTTTTTTAATTATTTTTTTCAAATCTTCTAGCTCTTTTTCTTTTTCTCCTTTAGTTTTTATTACAATTAGTGGAATTTTCATTACTTCTGCCTGCTTGCTGGTTTTTTTTATTGAAGGTGTATGAAACATATAACTATCTGGATTCTTTGAATGAATTGTCATTAAACAAGATATCTCATGTCCTGATTTTTTAGATAGCCAAGCAGCCATGCAAGAATCTTTTCCTCCTGAAAATAAAACTCCAAGTTTCATTAAGAGAAATATAAACTTATGTTTTTAAGATATTTGATTGTCAATCACTATGAATTAGAAAAGTATATTTATTGAGAATTTATGAAATTTATTTATAATAAATTAAGATTAATCAAAAATTTCTCCTATAGGATTTTCAAAATCCTTATTTATTTTTTTCAATCTTTTTTTCTTTTCTGAATCAAGTTCTTTTATTTCTTTTTCAAATTCTTCTTTTAATTCTTTGAAAGGATCTGGATTGTTTTCAAAATAAGTTTTTTTAATCCAAATATAAATCTCTTCAAAGTGTGTTTCCTGGTCAAGCCAAATTTTCTTTTGATGATCAAGATGAAGTAATGGATAAAAAGAAATTATCCTTTCTTCTCTTCCTTTTCCAATAAACTCTGAATAAGATATCTTCTTTCTTTCATCTTCTTTTAATTGTGTTAAAAGCCTATTGTACAAATCTCTTATCTTTGTTTTTATACTTGGTTTCTTTTTTTTAGGTAAAGAAATTGCAGTTTCTCTCAAAACATTCTTTTTTATTATTTCCTTTTTTATTCTTCTGTTTTCAGTTTTGATTGCTTTGTTTAATGCTCCCATTAGTTCATCAAGAGTAACTCTTTTCATACGAGGCATAGGGCTTTTAGGAACTAACTCAGGAACTTCCTCATCAAGTTCAATTCTTTCATAGGTTTTAGAAATCTCTTCTTTTTTTCCAAAAAGGATTTCATCAATACTTTTGATATACTTATTCAGAAGAACCTCTGATTTAATTCTTAATAAAAGCGATGCTGCAAGTAGAACTTTGCCTGAAACAAAAAAATCTGCTTCCTCTAAGTGTTCTACTTTTTCAAGATATTTGTTAGTTAAAATTATGATATCTATGTCCCAAGGGTTAAGTTGTTCAGTGTTTATTAGATCATAAATTATATCTTTCCATCCTATTTCTCTGTTAAAAAGTATATCATGAATTTGCTCCTGCCCTGTACCTATAGGTAAAACCTCTTTTTTGTCTATCATTGTAAAATCTAATATTCTGATTTTTATAAATATAGTGATTATATCTTCCGTCACTATAAGAAAACAAAGACTTAAACAATTATATAGTGAAAAACCCAATTACTACTCTATGTTAACTATGGGCTGTCATTTTCTAAGAGTAACAGGAGCGAAAGGTTTATATACCATTGAATACTCTATTTAATATCACCTCTTTTTCCCCGGGATAGAGGTATTGGGATACTATTTGTTACCTAATGCATCTATCCTAGGGTTTCAATCATAATCATAATCTCAAAAAAAAGAGAAAATTGT
>JBBDJP010000002.1:30844-37774 GCA_040879805.1 Candidatus Pacearchaeota archaeon | reverse complement strand
AAATACTCTTGTAATGGGTTTTTCTTTCATTTCTCTTTACCTTATTTCAAGAACTAGGACTGGTGCTGCAGTTGCAATAAATGAACTTGTGGGAAGTTTTTCAATAGAATTCCTTATCCTTATCTTGTTTATTGTTGTTCTCACAGGAATAATTTCTTTTTTTGCGACTCTTGAGATTGGAAAAATTTTCTCTAGAAATCTTCCAAAAATTGATTATGTAAAAACATCAAAAATTACTCTTGCAATTCTTACTTTAATTATTTTATTTGTTTCAGGAATATCAGGAATAATTGTTTTTGGTGTTTCAACAATTACAGGAATTTTCTGTATAAATACTGGGGTAAAAAGAACTCATATGATGGGTTGTTTGTTAATTCCAACAATTATCTTTTACTTAATGTTATAAAATTTGACTAAAACCACTTCCCTAGATTTTCCTGCTGTTCAGGCTCTTTACCAAAAACAGAATCTATATGCCTCTTAACAAGCTCTAAACTCTGTTTCATATATGTGGAAAGGTTATATTTTTTAGCAAGTTCTAAAGCAGGCTCAAGATATTTTTTTATTCCACCTTCATGAGTTGTAAAAATTATTTTTCCACTGCACCTTACACATTTTCCTGAAAGAGGAGGTCTTCGCATAATTTCATTACATTTTACACACCTAAAACTCTGCATAGAAAACCCTCTAAGATTTCCTTTCATATCTTTTATAAAATGTCTTTCAATCACAAGTCTTGCTGTTTCAGAAGTATTGGCAGCACGAATTTTTTCAACCAATTCCATTTGTCTTCTCACTTTATCTTGCATTGTAGGTAATAATTTATAATTAGAACAAACAACCCCTTCATTTATATTTGAAGTGTTATGAGTGAACCCCACATTCACAAAAGGGTCTTTTCCTTCTTTCAATGCTGTACGAACATCATAAATTTTTACTTTTGAAGAATGTTCTCTTTTTTCTGCAAGTTTATACAATTCTAAAGGATATTCGTTTACTAATTCAAGATCAAGTATTTGATCGTCCACTTCTCCTGCACTAATCTTAGCATTTAAAACAAGAGGTGCATCTTGCGTTCCTCCTCTGTGACTTGGAAGGAATTCTCTTGAAAAATTTAGAAGAACATCTCCAAGAAGCATGACTGCAGCCTCGTCACCATCACAATCTCTTCTCACTGCTGCATGCATATAGGGGCTTGCGAACATGCCTAAAGTATTTGAAAATCCAATAATCCTACAAACAACTCCTGCACAATTGTGTGGTGCCATGAAAACACCTAACTTCCCCACTAAGTCTTCTCTTTTTTTTATATTATAGAGTGGTTTCTCACCATAAAAATTTTCAAGAGCGTCATCAACAAAATTACAAATTCTTGTGAAAATTTCATCCGCTCTTAATTCAGGAAAATCTGGAGAACTTGGAAGAAGAACATCATGTGGTTTCAATTCTAATATTTGGTCTTCAGTCTTAAGTTCTTTCCCAAAAATATCTTTTTGATATCCTATCTCTTTTAGTTTTTCTACACTTACAGAAATTTCTTTTGGCTTAAAAGAAACAAGAGGCATTTCTGTCGCATCAAATCTTATTGTGCCATCTTTATTTACTTGTAAATCATAAATTGCCCTAAGAATTCCTTTTTCTAAAGGTTCTACAGCATGGCTTTCTGAATTTGTTCCTCTAACTCCTTTAATTAAAGGAGGTATGTCTGAATCTGAAAGGCCCAATCTTTCTTTTGCTTTTTCTAAATAATGTTTTATATCTATTGGTCGAGTATAATGGCTAACTGATCTTTCATGTTTTTCACATTTGTCAAAAGAAGTTTCCCTACATTCCCAACAATAAAACATTTTTTTCGTTTTTTTACCGCAACTTTCACAAACAGGAAATATTGTCTCTTTTTTGCATCCTTCAGATTCGCAGAAATACACTGGAAAATTACTTTTGACATTTCCAACACTGCATGCATCCTGAACGCTCCTGAATCTACCTCCTTCTTCTCCAACAGGAAATAAAACATTTGGACTTCCAACAAGTTTTCTCAACTTTGCCTTTTCAGGACGCCCCATTCTAGCTCCAATAAAATCTCCTGCCTTATCTTTTATCTCAAATTCTGAAAATTTATTTATTATTTCAAGCACATCATCTAAGTCAAATTTAAGATCTTTTTTTTCAATTGACTCTCTTAGAAATCCTTCTTCTTCCAATATATTTAAATCAAGACCAAGATTAATAAATAACGCACGACTTTCTTCAGCACCAATAACAATATGTTCTGTTGTTACTGTATGTTGGATCCCTAAAATTTCAAGAGCTCTTTTACCTTCAGAATAATTTTCTTGTTCTAATTTTGTAAAAGGGAGAATTATCTTTTTGGTAGTTTTTCCTTTCTTTAACCAAATTATTAAATTTTTCAATTGATCTTTTGAAATTTGCGTCCAGTAAAAAATATATTTTGGATGTAAAGGAATTTCCTTATCTTTACTTATTTTTATTGCATCCTCCAAACTAACTTCAAAACAATTGATCTTTTTTTCAAATTCTGGATCCTTCTCCCTAAGATTAAGTTTCCAAATTTCTTCAACATATCCTGGCTTGATTAGGGTTGCATTCCTATTGGTTACATCACTAAATGGAAAAAGAATATCTCCAATATAGATTATTTCTTCAACATCTGGATAAAGTTTTCTGGCCTCTTCTTTTGATTTGATTTTTTTTACACTCCCATTAAATAATTTTACTATAGGTCCTTCAATTACATCACAGGTTGTTGTTATACATCCTTTAGTCGGTTTTTCAATTTTTAGCTGCGTCCCTGTTGCAATAAACCTGTCTGTAATTTCCATTGTAGCAGGGTGAACTGAAACTGCACTAAATCCAGAATTTCTACCCCTTCCATACCTAAATCTAAACGCACCAGATTCTGAAGGATGACCAAATATTGGCCTTCCTGCCACAATATCATTAATGTATGTTGGAGATTCATCCACTTCCCCCATGTCTCTTTTTTCGTGAAGTTCAATATATTCATCCAGAAAATTGAATCCATTTGACTTCAACCCTTTTTCTTTCATGCTTTTTAAAAGTCTTAACCCTTTGGCAGCTTTTTGTGCAAGACCTTCTGAAAAAATAAGGCACATACCACCCCTAATTCTATCGGTTTTAACTCTATCAAGATTTTTATAATTTGAAACTTCAAACTTCTCCGTAGGATCCCCATCAATTTGTATAGGTATATTCTTTGCTAAAAAAATTATTTCTTCTTTGGTCGGCATATATTGTAAATTTGTAACCCTATCATGATAATCTTGATTTTCAACAACATATCTCTGAATTTCATCTTCAGAAGGATCATACTTTGCATATCCAAAAATTTCTCTCAAATAATCGATTAGCATTAATACAAGACATGATGCTGTTGTTCCTGCACTTCTTATAGGTCCTGAAAAATATGCAATAAAATAATCTTTCCCTTCTTTGGTCTTTGCAGTTTCCAATCCTGTAAATCCCTCTATTGGAGAAGAAACAACTCCTAAAGTTATATATGCAAAACCAATCCTAATTCCTGCTTCTATTGCTTCAATTAAATTTGAAAATTTACAAAATTTTTGTTTAGCAACTTCTTCTGCAATAACAAATGAAACCATGGGATCCAATTTACCATAATTCTTTTCTAAATCTAATATTCTCTTTGCTATTCCTGAGCCCTCCATTTGAGGATAAATTGCAGAAATTAATCCTACAACTTTTTCTGCTAAACTTCTTGCTAAAGGAATTTCTACTTTAGAAACGGGGTCAAATCCTTTGGCTCGAGCCTTGTTTGCAACTTCATATATCTTCTTTGTTTCTTTTTCAATTTCTTTAAGATATTGTTCGGTATTCATTTTTTATTCAAAATCTAAAATTTTAATTTCCCTAGTTTTAAGGTTCATTATGGGAACCTTGCAAAAATCAGGTTTGTTTCCTTTCCTTTTTTGATATTCTGTTTCGGATTCCCATGCACCCACAGAAATAGTAAGGATATTATTGTAAGAAGAGACTGCACACTTATGAGAATGCCCTGAAACAAAAATGTCTGGAACTTCCTTAATAGTTAAATTATCTTCTTCAAAAGGGACTGTCTGGGTGGAAGAATGTGTTGGGGCAAGATGTCTATTCTTAAGAAGATATTTCATTATTTTTTCTGGGGAGTTCATCCCTCCTTGAATCAAGCTTGGTACATTATTAGCATAATATGGATATGAAAAACCATGATAAGTTAAGACATTAAAACCCTGAAATTCTTCAGTCGATCCAATATTAATATTTGAAGGGTTTCCAGTCATAATAACATTATTCAAATTATAAAGAGGCCAGGAATATTTTTCATCTAATTCTGGTTGAGGTTCTAATAGCCTGACTCCATCATGATTTCCTGGAGAAACAATAATTTTTATGTCTTTTCTTATCTCACCTAATAAATTTGCAATTCCTTGAAACTGATCTTCAATATCATTTATTTTTAAATCCCTTTCCTGTCCTGGATAGACTCCTACGCCTGAAATCAAATCACCCACGACAAAAAGATATTTTATTTTTTTAACCTCTTCTTTGTTTGAACCTTCACCATTTAAATAATCAATAAATTTTTTGAATTTTTCTTCTAAAAAAAGATGGCTTCCATAATGTATATCTCCTAAAAACAACACATACTCTTCTTTAGGTGATTGTTTTTTATCAATCATTACTGCATCTGGAAATACTACATCATTGGCGAAAAAGATCTCCCTGTTTCCAGATCCTGAAAATCCTAAAACTGAATCAAGAACAATGTCTTCTGCCTTTTCATAAAGTTCTGGTTTGTTCTTATTTATTAAAACCCTTGTTCGCCCAGTTAAATCTTCTACATCTAATAAAATATTTTTATTTTTAGTGACTCTTTTATCATAAACTATCCCAATTATTGAGGATCTATGACCTTCTGAAATTTTATTTATTGAAATTAAGTTTTTCAATTCTTGATGTTCTTGCAAAATTTTTTTCAGTTCAGAAAATCTATGTTTAAAATTTGTAATAAATTCCTTAACCCCTATCTTTTGACTTATTTGTTTTGGTGTTTTTGATAAAACTTTAACATAACTATTTGAATTTTTTTTGGAAATGCCCTCTATGTCTACAGGTTTTTCTGATTTATTTAAAGATTCTTTAGAAAATTCTTTAGAAATTTCAATTTTTAATCCTAATTTAACTTTTAATTTTTCCAAACTCTTTTGGTTTTCATTTGGGAGTTCTAGGAAGAATTCTTTTATTTGTTCCCTATTTTCTTCAAAAAGACTTTTAGTAATAACTCTCGTCTGAGTGTAATTTTTTATTTTTTCAATAATAAGTTTAATTGATTTTTCATCTTTAGCTTCCTTGAAAAGATTGAGAACTTCTGGTTCTATTAACATCCCTTTTTCCATACAATAATTTAGTATATCTTTTGGATTCATTTTATTATTTGTAATTTATAGATTCGTCGAGAATCTCTTTTGCTTTTTCAACAATATTTTTGGCTATTGCAAGTTTAATCTCCCTCATTCTTCCCCCTCTTCCTTTGGAAATAACTCTTACATTTATTATTCCTAACATATCAAACTCTTGAATTATATCTCCAACACGACGTTGAGTCAGTGCGTCCAATTTATTTTTTAAACAAAGATCTTGATAATTATTATAAACATCTCCTGTGAAAAAAGGTTCTTTTCCATTTTTTTCAGAAAGATCAATAATTGATTGAAGAACATATTGAAATTGTTTTGGTTCTGATTTTATCACATCAAGAATTTTGTCTCTTTCGATCTTTGTATTGGCTTCATCAATGTGTTTCAAAAATATTTTTCCTGAACCATCTCTCTCTGCTAATTCTCCTGCAATCCTTAAAAGATCTAGTGCCCTCCTAGCATCTCCATGTTCTCTTGCAGCATATGCAGCACATTTTTGTATGACTCCCTCTTCCACTATACCTTCTTTAAACGCACTTTCAGCCCTCCTACTCAAAATTTCTTGAAGTTGTAATGCATTGTAGGGTGCAAAAACAATTTCCTCTTCAGATAAAGAACTTCGAACACGTGGATCTATACCTTCTAAAAAAGTTAAATCGTTACTTATTCCAACTAAGCCTATTTGGGTTTTTGTGAGTTCTGAATTGATTCTTGTAAGGTTATATAAAAAATCTGTAGAAATTTTTTTAACTGCTTGATCAACTTCATCAAGAATTAAAAGTAAAAATTGTTTTTTGGAATCAACAAGATCAATAAATCTGTTATAAACAGTCTCTGTTGGAAGTCCAGTCTCTGGAACTGATCCTCCAAGTTTTTTTATTAACTCAGCCAATATTCTATATTCAGTATCTGATACTTTTCGCAATTTACAATTGAGATATTCTATCCTAAGTTCAAAATCAGATTCTTTTTTTACTCTCTTCAATAATTCTTCTCTAACATAATGTATTGAAAGAGTTTTCCCAGTTCCAGTTTTCCCATAACAAAAAATATTACTAGTCCTTTCTCCTCTTAATACTGGTGCAAGAATTGAAGCCAACTGTTTTATTTCTTCACTCCGGTGTGGAATTTCATTAGGAATATGTTTTGATTGTAATATAGATTTATTTTTGAATATTCTTTTATTATCAAAAGAATCAAATATTTGATCAAGCTCTTCTTTCATTTTAAATTTTTTTTTCTTTCATTTTTATTTAATTGTTGACTTTAATTCACAAAACACCCACACGTTTGTTTCGTGTGGAAAATTTAGATGTCCCTGCAAGCTCAAGGAGAAAAATTTCTTTTCTTATATAAAGAATTATGACCACTGATAAAGAAAGACACCTCAGTTTCGTGTGGAAAACAAAAATCAGGTACTACTACTACTACTACTACTACTACTACTACTACTACTACTACTACTACTACT
>JBBDJP010000002.1:0-30744 GCA_040879805.1 Candidatus Pacearchaeota archaeon | reverse complement strand
TACTACTACTACTACTACTACTACTACTACTACTACTACTACTACTACTACTACTTATATACTATATAATATAAATATTTATAAATTTAAAATTAAAAAATTAAAATTCCAAAATCATTTTTAAATCTTTCCAAAAGAAATCAAGGGGTGAGGGTATTTTACATTTATATGATAAATTATGATAGTGATGGAAAAGGTATTTAGTTTCACAGAAAAGTTTATATATCATTTTCTTTTAAGCTTACTATGGGAGATAAAAACCCTTTCAAATCTGTTGTAAGTAAGATGATAGTTACTAAAGAAGGTAAGAGATTAGGATTTGTTAAAGATATTACTTTTGAAACAAAATCTGGAGAATTAATCAACATAGTTGTTAAAGATAGCACTCCATATACAAAAAATCTTAATTTGGAAAGAACTTCTTCTAAAGAAATGCTTATACCTTATAGTGCAATAATTGCAATTGGAGATTTTGTAGTTGTTTCTGAAGAAGATTTAATCTGACTTTGATATAATATTCCGTTATATAAATTAATTTAAATCTACAAGAGATGTTTTAATTATGAATAGGAATTTAAAATATGATTTTGACAAAACAAGCTACGGGGCTGTTATAGATGATAATGAAGAAAGTGTTGGTTTTAAAGAATGTTTAACAAACCTTGAAAATTTACTTTTAGATATTTATGCTGAGTCAGGAAACAAACCAAAACTTTCTACAAAAGTGTTGGTTTTAAGGAGTATGATTGGTTATGAAGGAGAAGAACCTTACGAAAAACCTTATAGATATTCTAAGAAAACAGTAAAAACAATTTATGGCTTACTTAAAGAATACCAATTATGGAATAAAGGAGATTTCAATCCTGATAGAATTAAAAATACACAACTTACTGAATTCAATATGATGGAAAAAGCAAGAGACAATGGAGAAGCATGGGGTCCTTTCATGTATGTGAATAAGGTTCATAGGGAATTAAGCCAAATAGAAAATATCACAAAAGAGGAACAAGATATAGATATAGTAGAGAAAAAAATTAAAGAGAAGAGATTAAGTCACACTTACAGAACTCATTACACCTAAATATTTAAAAATACTTTTTTGATTAAACTATTATGAAAACAGTAGGATTCAATTTTACTAAGATAAGTGTAGAAAGAACTGAAGATTTCAAAGGATCTGTAAGAGATATAAAAGTAGATAGCTCCTTAAATGTTTCAGACATTGAAGAACTTAAATCTCATCTTCTTAAAACAAAAGACCAAGTAATTAAATCTAATTTTAAATATGGTATAAATTATGATCCTAATTTTGCAAAAGTAAATATAGAAGGAAATGTAATTATCACTGTCGACCCAAAACTAGGTAAAAAAATATTGAAAGAATGGAAAAAGAAGAAAATTGAAGAAGAATTTCAAATTTACCTATTCAATGTTATAATAAAGAAAGCCACGCTAAGAGCATTGTACCTTGAAGAAGAACTCAACCTTCCAACACATTTCCCCTTACCTTCTGTAAAAAAGAAGAAATAAGATTTCTTGACAAAAGATAATTAAAACACAAAAAACATAGTTTCTTATGAGAATTTCTAAAGAAAAGAAACAAAAAATTTCTGAACAAATCCTTGCAACACTTTATACAAATTCTCCAACACTTTTATTTACATCTCATGTGGCACGAGAAATAGTAAGGGATGAAGAATTCACAAAAAAACTACTTTTATATTTAAAAAAGAAAAAACTTGTAATTGAAGTAAAAAAAAATCCTAAAGGAGAACCCTATATAAGAAGATCTAGATGGAGATTAAGTGATGAAGCCTATAAAGCTTACAAGAGAACTCAATCAAGATAACTATGATACTCTACAATCTTAAAGTTTTTATATAAACAAATTTTCAATTAAACATGGATATAAATAAAGACAAGATTAAAGAATCTTTTCAAAAAGTAAAAGAAGATATAAGAGGCCTACATTCTGAGATTAATTTTCTAAAGAACCAATTTAAAGATACTCGTGAAGAAATGATCAAAATGTTGGAAATTTTAGAGAAGATTAGTAAAAATACCTCTGAAAAACATCCGACACATCCTTCGACACATAATGTGGAAAAACCGACAACTTCGACACATCCTTCGACACATCCTTCCTCTTTTAAGCCCTTAAAGTACCAAAATTTGCCTATTTCCACTGGAAATCAAGGGGTTTCGACAGACAGACAGACAGACAGACAGACAGACACAAAACACTCAAAAACACCTGAAAAACAAGTACCAGACAGAAACATAAGAGATTTTAACTCACAAGAATCTTCAACAAGGCTTTTTGATAAAAAAACAGACTCGGAATTAGAATCTATTGATGATGCGGCCCATATATTGGAATCTCTTGATAGTGTAAAAAAACAAATTCGACGTAAATTTAAGAGATTAACAGATCAAGAATTTCTTGTATTTTCCACACTTTATCAGTTAGAGGAAGAAGAAGGGCATGCAGATTATAGATCTCTTGCAAAGAGAATTGGACTATCTGAGAGCTCAATTAGAGACTATATTGGCCGTTTGGTAAAAAAAGGTGTTCCCATCGATAAAAAGAGAGTAAATAACAAGACAATACACCTTTCAATATCTCAAAATCTCAAAAAGATTACATCCTTACCCACAATTTTCAAATTAAGAGACCTTTAATTAAATATTCGTTTAACCGAATAACTACATTTATCTATTTTAAATTATTCAATAATATAATAATTAGCCATTTCAAAGCCTTAAAACACCAAATTTGAACTCACTTTAACCAATTTTAATTGATATTTTTTACTCACTTTAATAAAAAAACTCAAATCCATTGGAAATACAATTTATCCAAATTTTTTAAAAGAAACCAAACCCTCACTTTTCATTATTATTTACACAAAAATCCTCGTTTATTCGTCATTTTTCTGCTTTTTCTTTTTGCTAACTCTCACTTTTGCCTTTTTTAGGAGTTTTTCTTTGATAGTTTCAGGTATAAACATCCTTTTTTTCCCACTTTTCTCTACTTTTTCACCTATTAAACCCTCACTTTTCTGTTTTATCCTGTTTAAGTGCCCCCTTATAGTCGATCTCTCCTTACCTAAGATTGAGGCGAGATCATCATAACTCAATTTCATATCTGAATTTAAGAGAACCCAGAGGATTGCTCTTTCAGTTACTGAAAATTGGTCAAAATTTGGTGTTTGAACACCTGTTTGAACACCTGTTCGAACAGCATAAACACCTGTTTGTTTATCAAACACTTGTTTGGTTGTTTGTTTTTTCTGTTTAGGTTTAAGTTCATTCATTATAGAAACAACATTTTTTATTCCCTCAATTTCATCATTTATCGTCGATAAAACATCTTTTATACCATCTATCTCTTTTTTTTGAATTTTTTTCTCAGAATCAAGGTGTTTGATCCATTCTCCGATAGAATTAATATCTTTTTTCACCGAGTTAAAACCTTTTTTTGTATCTTCTTTAAGGGATTCAACCTCTTTTTTTCTAAAAAACCATTTAAACATAAATACTTTTGTCATAATATCTTTAAAAATCTTTCTCTCTACGACGAGAACAAGATTTTTATATGCTAAAATAAACCTATTGGAAATCACATTTTTTTGCTAAATTTATTCATAAAAAAAGACTGTTTGAACACCTAAACACACACTAAACAGCACCAAACACCTGTTTAAAACAGCACCAAACACCTGTTTAGTTTTTGAACACCTAAATATACCTTAAAGTAGGCAAAAACAACCAAATATTCAACCAAAAATTTAATTTATGTAACAAAGGTAACCTAAGTGAACATATCCGCCCGATTCAAAATTGATAAAAAAATCCTTTCTGACTCTTCAAATTTTGACACAAGCAAGAAAATTCAACTAATCCTTCCCTTAGAATCTAAAAACTTCCAAAAGAAACATTTAAAATCACAAAAATATTAATTATATTATAAATTCAAAAGGAGGTGAAGATGGCAAAAACAAACAATGCAGGTAAATGGGCATTTATTATAGGTCTTGTAGTAGCGATCCTTGCAGGATTGATAACTTCTATAAGCGAGTCAATAGTGCTTGTTATTCTGTTTGTTCTTGGATTGGGTGTGGGTTTCCTAAACATTTCCGAAAAAAACTCAACAAAATTCCTGACAGGTCTTATTGCACTATTCCTGATAGGAGTCACTAGTATTGGGGCCCTGACAATTCTTGGAGTGGTTGAAACATACCTTGAAAGCATTTTGGAAAACTTCCTTGTCTTTGTAGGATCTGCAGGACTAGTTGTTTCAATTAAGGTAATTTTTGAAACTAGCAAACAGTAGAATTTTTATTATTATTTTTCTTTTTTTCTTTTTTTCTTTAACAAAGGTAACCTAAGTGAACATACCTTCCAAAAATTCGATAAAAACTAAGTCATAGATGTTAAGAAAATGCAAAAAACCTCTTAAAATGGCTAATTTCACGTTTCAAGGTATTTTATGTGTAAAAGGTTCGTATAATGTAGATTGTGCGAAGTGGTGGGTTTTGACCTATAGGGACATGATTTTTTCTCAGAAACACAAATTCTTAAAAAATTTATATTCTCATTAATTTCATCCTTCAATTAAAAAACCACCAACCCATTCAAAACCCCTGCGAAGCTAACCCAGAGGAAATAAGGTATCAGAAGATAGAACGATCTCATATTGACTTTTCTTGTAAAGGTCATCATGAAAATTATTGTTATCCAGATTAGCAATAGGTCAATAAATGCTAGTGCCGGATTCTGAAGAGAAAAGAACAGATAGCTCCAGATAACGTTAAAGAATAAATTAGCTCCGAATAAGATATACAGATTTCTTCTGAGGTCACTATTTTTTGCAGAAGTCCATGCAAAATAAAAAGAGAGCGCTATAAACAAATATATTATATTCCATGCAACAGGAAAAACCCAACTAGGAGGAGTTATTTCAGGTTTTATAGATTCATACCACTCACTATCAACTCCTGGCGAAGTAAATAAACTTCCAACAAAAGCGAGAATATAAACTACTAAAATCGAGATCACAAGAACCTTCCATTTTAGTTTCTTACCGTTCTTCATTTATTCCTAAATATAATGAAGCTTAAATTATTTTCCACACCAACATTTTTAATCAATAATATCTTATCCTACCCATGTCAATCCTAAACTTCCTCAAAAAACTAACTGGAAAGAAAGCCCCAGAACTCGAACCAGAAAATGAAAAAATAGAATTATCTGAACTAGAAGCCTGGCTTGATCTAAAAGAGCAAGAAATCAAAGAAGAAGAAAGCAAAATTTTTTCTGCAATTTCTAAACAATCTAAAATATTTGAATCTGAAATTGAAAAGAAAATTGAAATTTTGAAGAATTTTAATGTTGATTCAAAAAAAGAAGCAGACAAGCTCAAAGCTCATTCAAAAGAAGGTCGTGAGAAATATATGGGATTTGTTAAGGAGTTTGTTTCAGATATCAAAAATTTAAAAGAATCTGATTTAAAGAGACTAGAAAATTTTGCTTTAGAATTCAATAAAATTCTTACAGGATTTTCAAAAAAAGGTCAAAAGAGTTATGCCAGAGCCACAATCCTAATAGGCAAAGAAGCAAGACAAACAAGAGAAACAATTCAAAAATTCACTAGTGATATCTCAAACTTATTAGAGAATAATAAAGACTTACTTAAAAAATCAAAGACAATTTATGAAACAAAAGAATATATTTCCAAATTAAGCGAGATTGATGAAAAAATAAAATCTAATGAGAAAGATCTTAAACTTCTTGAAGAAGAGGAGAAAAAAGTCAAGAAACAAGTTAAGAAAATCCAAGAAGAAACCGAAAAAGTAGATAATAGTGAAGAACATAACATATACTTAAAAAAACAAGAGAAAACAAAGCATCTTAAAAATAAAGTTGAAGAAGAAATCTTTTCTTTAAGACAATTAATTGATTTCAAATCTTTAGGAAATTTTTATCATAAATTCCCAAATAAAATGGAGATTGTTAAATCCTACAGAGAAAATTTTAGAAATTATTTTAATGAAGATAAAGGAAAAAAGGTTTTAGAACTCATGAAAGAAGCAAAAATGCCTTATGAAAAATTTGAAAAGAATTTAGGAGAAGTTTCAGAAAGAATATTGGAAATCTCAAAACTTGAAGAAGAAATCAGGGAAGATAAATCAAGGAAAAAACTAAGTGAATTAAACTCAAAATTGACAAGTACCTTAATGAGCTCTGGAAGCATAAATAACAAGAAAAAAATCCATGAACAAAAAATTGAAAAACTCAAAACATACAAAGAAAAAATCTTAGAAAAAATAAAAGAAAATGTAAAAGATATTGGAGCAGAACTAATAATTTCATAATCAAATACAAAAACCTTAAATACAACACTGATTCAAAATAATTATGGCAAAGAAAAAAAGCAAGAAAGTGAATAAAAACAAGCAAAAATATAGTTGCAGTACTTGCGGAAGTTGTGGAGGAGGAATATATTTTCTTGGATTCATAGGATCACTAATTTATTTTATCCAAACTTCAACAGGGTTCTGGGCAACAATTTTAGGAATACTTAAGGCAATAGTCTGGCCTGTTTTTGTAGTTTACAAACTTCTTGGATTATAAAGTACCCTCACAAAACCTTTTAAACCAAGAATTCGGGGTTTAATTAGGCAAAAGCTTAGTAAACACTAAATTCTTTTGATTGACATTAAATAAAATGAAAAAATTTAAACAACTTGGCATGGGCAAGGATTTGATTAATGCAGTGGAAACTCTAGGATTTGAGGAACCAACAGAAGTCCAAATGAAAGCAATTCCTTTAGCTCTCAAGGGAAAAGATGTTATTGGAGAAAGCGCTACAGGTTCAGGAAAAACTCTTGCATTTTCTGCACCAATAATTGAAAAAGTTAAGCCTAGAGAAGGAATTCAATCACTTATTTTAACCCCTACAAGAGAACTTGCCAAACAAGTTTCAGATGCTATTGAATCATTCTCAACAGGAAAAAATAGGCTTAATGTTGTTACAGTTTATGGAGGGGTTTCAATAGAAAATCAGATAAGGGATTTAAGAAATTCAGAGGTTGTCGTAGGAACTCCTGGAAGATTACTTGACCATATATCAAGAAAAACAATTGATCTTTCAAAAGTTAAGATTCTTATTTTAGATGAAGCAGACAGGATGTTTGACATGGGTTTTATTGATGATGTTGCAGACATAATTAACCAATGTCCAGAAAAAGGAAGACAAACACTCCTTTTCTCTGCTACAATTTCAAGTGATGTTGGAAAAATTGCTAAGAGATATATGAAAGACCCAATTCAAGTTACTGCAGAACCACAAGTTGATCCCTCAAAACTTAAACAAGTTTTCTATGATGTTCCACAACACCAAAAATTCTCCTTACTTGTTCATTTACTTCAAGAAGAAAAATCCAAACTTGTGATGATTTTTTGTAATACAAAAAGAAATGCAGATTTGATAACTGCAAATCTAAAAAGACATGATTTTGATGCCATGGCTCTTCATGGGAATCTAAGCCAGAACAAAAGAGAAAAGGTTTTGAAACATTTTCATAAAAGTGAAAGATTTATTCTTGTTTGCACAGATGTGGCTGCCCGTGGTTTAGATATTCAAGGAGTTTCGCATGTTTACAATTATGATTTTCCAAAAACAAGAGATGATTACACTCACAGAATTGGCCGAACCGCAAGAGCAGGAAAAGATGGGAAAGCAATAAACATCTTAACTCCAAGAGATTATCAGACTTTTAGAAGGTCTACAAGATATCTTGAAACTGAAATTGAACAGATACCTGTGCCAAAATTCAAAGATGTTTTCTTTAGCACCAAAATTGGGGGACGGGATGGAAGAAGTTCTGGTCGAAGAGGGCATAGCAGCAGAGGAAGAAGTTCAGGTGGAAGAAGATACCAAAGTAAAGGAAAACCAAGAAAATTTTCAGGAAAACCTCGTTATGGGAGATCTAGTTCAAGGGGAAGAAGTTCTGGCGGAAGGAGTATTAAAGCTAAGCCCGGAGAAGCAAGGAGATTTTCTGGAGGAGATCAAAGAAGACATCATAAGAGTAGAAGTTCCAATCCTCAAGGGAGAAAGAGGAGAAGTACAAAAAGACAAAATTCTGGAAGAAAGTGATTTATTCAAATATGAGATTAGAATAATTTTCTTCCACAAATTCTTCTAATTTATTAAGAATCTCCATTTCATGTTCCATACCTTTAGCATCTAACCCTAATCTGTAGAAATGACTTACCAATATGTAAACATTAGACATATGATTATAATCTAAATTATTTTTTTGAACAAGTTCATCAAAATCTTTTAAGAGGCTTTCAGTAGTGATTTCTAAATTTACTATATATCATATCCTGTATTAAATTTTAAATTCTTTATTGTTATTGAAAGAATACCATTAAAGCACATAAATCAAATTATTTAGATTTCTTTTCAGGTTCTGTTTTTGATTTAGAATTAGTGTTGGAATCTTTTTCAGAATTAACATCAACAACCTCTACATTAAAAGTAAGATCTTTTCCTGCAAGAGGATGATTTAAATCAAGAGTAACTTTATCTTTTGTAACTTTTACTATCTTTGCAGGGAATTGCTGTCCTTGAGGAGATTGTACCATCAAAACCATGCCTTTTTTAGGTTCTTGACCTTGAGGGTTTTTAGGAATAGAACTTCTAGGAACGTCTTTTTTCAATTCTTCTTTACGGTCACCATAAGCATCTTTTGAAGCGATCTTAAATTCTTTTTTCTCACCTTTCTTCATACCTTTAACTGCAGCTTCAAATCCAGGTATAACTTGTTTTGAACCAACCGTAAATTCAAGAGGGTGTGAATGATCACCATGTTTAGAACTATCAAAAACTGTACCATCATCTAGTTTTCCTTCATAGTCTAATTTTACAGTGTCGCCATCTTTTATAGCCATACTTTGACCGAACAAAAGAGCCCTTTTAAGTGTTACGGGTTTTATCTTTTTTCGATATATTTTTAAGTAAAAATGACTTCTTGGATAAAGGAAAAGAGGAAAATGAAAATATTTGATAAGAATTTTAAAGAAATTTTTTCTGCACAACTTTTTTCAATTGCAGGAGGTTTGATTGCAGGAATAGTTCTTGCAGTTTATATGGATAAAATATTTATTGTTCCTGGAATGTTAATCATCATTCCAGGTTTTATGGCCATGAGGGGAAATATAAGTGGGGCCCTAGCATCAAGAGTGACTGTGGGGCTTCTTCTTGGACTTGTGAAACCAAAAAAGAAAGGCAAGATTGTTAAAGGAAATCTTTCTGCATCACTTATCTTAGCAGGAATAGTATCTTTACTCTTGGGAATTATTGCATTTACCTTCAACTACCTTGTTTTAGGTATTCTTGTCCCAAAAATAATTTTAATCCCTCTCTTAGCAGGAATAATTTCAACATTTCTTTTAGACCACATAACTCTTAGTGCTACAACTTACATATTTGGAAAAGGGCATGATCCCAACAACATAATGGGGCCTTTGATAACTACAGCGGGAGACATGACAAGCATAATTTCACTTTTAATCGTGATATTGATATTAATTTAAAATGATAAATAAAAAAGTAAAAAAACATCTCCAGAAAATAAGAAAGATTAAGAGAGAGAAGCACCATCCCATACTTCATAAAGTTAGCAAAAAACATGGAATTTCAAAACAGACTCTTTTCTATGTTAAAGAATATGGCGAAAATGCAAACGTTTCAAAAACAATAATTAAAGAGAGTTTAAGGATTTTGATCCTGGCATCAGTGATAAGTTCTCTTGGAGGTTTAGCCTTGAATAAAATTGAAGTTTTGTTCCTCTCAATTTTTCCTCTCGTTCTTTTACTTCCGGCATTAAATAATATGGTAGGAAATTATGCTACAGTTGTCTCATCAAGATTTTCTGAGATGTTATATGAAGGGAATGTTAAAGATAAATGGTGGAAAACTCCAGAACTTAGAAAATTATTTTTCCAAATAGTTTTTATAGCAGGAATAGCGGCAGTTTTAAGTTCAGCAATAGCAATATTAATTACTTATTTTTCCTCAGAAGGAATTTCATTAATTGTAGCACTAAAAGTTTTCTTAATTGTTTTAGTAGATATGATTGTTCTTACAAATATTCTTTTCCTTGTTGCAGTTTTATCTGGAATTCATTTTTATAAGAAGAATGAAGACCCTAATAATTTCCTTATACCTATAACAACAGGTGTCGCAGATTTTACAAATATGATAGTCCTAACTCTTCTAATAGTTCTCTTATTTTAAACCAAATCAACCATAGATTTTTATAAAGAAGAGGTTTAGCCCAGCTATGAATAAAAAAACATCTTCAAATTTAAAATTTAAGCTTTCTCCTAGTTCAATGAATCTTATGAAGGAATGTCCAAGGTGTTTTTGGTTAGAGAAACATGGTGTTTGGAAACGTCCTAGGGGAATTTTTCCAAGTCTTCCTTCAGGAATGGATAGAATATTAAAAATCCATTTTGACAAATTTATGGAAAAAGGAGAACTTCCACCAGAACTTTGTGAAAACAATATGTGTGATGGAATGAAACTTTTTGATGATAAAAAATTATTAAAAATTTGGCAGAATAATTGGAGGGGAATAACTTGGACGGATGATAAAGGAAATTTTCTTAGAGGTGCAGTAGACAATATTTTAGAGAAAGGGAAGAAATTAATTGTTTTAGATTATAAGACCAGAGGATATGATTTGAAAGAAAACACTCACGAGTTTTACAGACTTCAAATGGATTTGTATAATTTTCTTTTAAGAAAAAACGGTTATCTTACTGAAGATTTTGCCTTCCTATTATTTTATGTACCTAAAGAAGTTACAAAAACAGGAGAGATTATTTTTGATACAACTTTGAAAAAAATTAAAGTCAGTGTTGAAAATGCTGAGAAAGAATACAATAAAGCAATCAAACTTTTGGAAGGAGAATGTCCAAAGAAAGGTTGTGAATGGTGTGAAAGGTTCTAATTATTCTGTTACAATTATGGTTCCAGTATTTTGAGGGTTTAAATGATCATGAAAATTCCATTCACCTACATTTTCGAAAGTAAAACTCCAAATCTCCTCAGGATTAATTCCTCTTTTTGAATCAAAACCCAAATAGAGATCGTGTGTAGGATGGTCATCTGAAGCAGGCCAGTATTTTCCATCTCCAACGTTAACAAAAGTGACTGTCTCTCCCTGATTTATTGTTAGGGATGATGGCGAAAACCCTTCAGAATTCATTTCAATAACAATTCCTTCAATTTCAGAGTCATTAGGAATATCTCTAACAGTTTCGCCTGTCACATCTTTTTGAGATCCAAACATTAAAAGGGCAAATACTAGTAGTGCGAGAATTAAAGCGATAACAATCCCTGTTTTTGTTTTTGATCCAACCATAGAAAAACAGATGGCTCAAAATATTTAAACTTAACTCCTAAAACCTTATAAATAAAGGTTCGTATAATCCCTTAGTATGGAACAAAAAAAAGAGGATAATAAAAACAAGATAAATGCAATAATTTTTGACATGAATGGAGTATTAGTTCAAGGAATTGAATTAAAGAAAAAAACTCCTCTTTCTAAAGGATTTCATACCTTAATGTCAAAAAGCCTTAAAGTTAATCTTGACAAGTGGATTGACTCAATAGATACTTCTTATGCAAAATCAATAGAGGGAAAGATTACTGAAAAGAAAGTTCTTAATACAATTGCAAAAAATTTAGAGATTACTCCAAGAAAACTTGAAAAAACAATAATCAAAAATTATAAAAAATTGTTCAAAGACAATGAAGAACTTTACAAATATGCTTTTGAGCTTAAGAAAAGAGGATACAAAATTGCAATACTTTCTGACCAATGGCATTTTTCCAAAAAAGCAATTTATGATGAGAAAAAAATCAAGAAATTTGATGTCGTTGTTACTTCTTGTGATGTTGGAATGAGAAAACCAAATCCTAAGATTTACAAATTGACCCTGAAAAAGTTAAGAGTTAAACCTCATGAAAGTATATTTGTAGATAACAGGGATTGGAATACGGAACCTGCCGAAAAAATTGGAATAAAAACAGTTGTTTTTAAAAATAATAAACAGGCGATTAGGGAAATGGAGAAATTATTGGAATGACAAGAATGTGGAACTTACCTCCCAAAAAAATGTGTACACAACATTTGTTAGGAGAACATAAGGAATTACATCAAGCTGTAGGAACAATTAATGCAGGAAAAAACTTAGGCAAACATATAGAAATGGGCCAAATAGAAGTCCACAATATAAGAAAAAGACATGATGAAATCATGAAAGAAATGTTAAAAAGAGGTTTTAATCATAAATCACCCTTACCTAAATTTAAATCTTTTCGAGCAGGTTATATTGATAAAGAATTCAATAAAAAAGATTTAATCTCTAGGTGTAAAAATTGCAGAGAGATGTTTAAAAATGAATTCTGAAGAGTTTCTGGAAAAAGTTGAGACAGACCTTAAAATTTCAAGATCTTCAAAATATACTGTAAAAAATTATGTTAGGGCAAACAGGGATCTCCTTAAATTTTTAGGAAAAAATCCTGAAGACATTGAAGAGGATGATGTGAAAAAATTTATGGCTGAAAAACTTTCAGATAAGGCATCATCAACGATAACACTATTTCTTTCCGCAATAAGGTATTCTTTTTCAAATATTTTAAAAAAAGATCCTACTGTAGGTATAAAGAGACCTCGAAAAGAAAAAAGAATTCCCGCTGTTTTAACAAAAGATGAAGTAAAAACTCTTCTCAATTCTGTTAAAAACAAAAAATCAAAATTGATGCTTTCTTTAATTTATGCTTGCGGATTCAGAGTTTCCGAACTTGTAAGTTTGAAGGTTAAAGATTTAAATTTCGAAGAGAATATTGGGCATGTTGTACAGTCAAAAGGAAGAAAAGATAGGATTTTTAATATACCTTCCAGTCTAAAAAAAGATCTTTTAAAACATGCAGAGGAACAAAAAGAAAAAGGAGAGGAATACTTCTTTTCAGGCCTTAAAGGGAGAATGAGTGAAAGAAATATACAAAAAATTCTTAAAAAATATCTTAAAAAATCAGGGATAAAAAAAGATGTTCATCCACATACCTTAAGACATAGTTTTGCTACACACCTTTTAGAGAATGGTGTCGATATAAGAAAAATTCAGGAATTACTTGGTCACGCAGATTTATCCACAACACAAATTTACACACACATTTCAAATGAAGAATTAAAAAAAATTAAATCCCCTTTTGACAGATTATAAAATGGAAAAAGCAACTTTTGCAGGCGGATGTTTCTGGTGTATGGAACCTGCATTCAGTAATAAAGAAGGAGTAATGGAAGTGGTTTCAGGATACTCTGGAGGGAAAGAAGAAAATCCTTCTTATGAAGAAGTTTCATCAGGATCCACAGGGCATTTAGAAGCGGTTCAAGTAATTTTTAACCCTGAAAAAGTATCTTATAAAGAAATAATAAATATTTATTGGCAAAGTATTGATCCTACAGATGAAGGAGGTCAATTTGCAGATCGTGGACCTCAATATAAAACAGCAATTTTCTATCATGATAAAAAACAGAAAGAAATTGCGGAAAAATCAAAGAAGAATTTAGAAGATTCAAAGAAGTTTGATTTACCTATAGCAACTAAAATTATCTGTTTCAAGAACTTTTACAAGGCAGAAGAATATCACCAAAATTATTATAAGAAAAACCAGACTCATTATAAAATGTATAAGGTTGGCTCTGGAAGAGAAGCCTTTCTTAATAAAACTTGGAAATGAAAAACAAAAAAGACAAAAGTAAATTAACTCCTTTACAAAAACATGTTACACAGGCTTGTGGAACTGAACCTGCATTTGATAATGAATATTGGGATAACAAAAAAGAAGGGATTTATGTAGATATAGTTTCTGGAGAACCTCTTTTTAGCTCAAAAGATAAATTTGATTCAGGAACAGGCTGGCCTAGTTTTACAAAACCGATTGAAGACAAAAACATCAAAGAAAAAGAAGACATCTCTTTAGGCATGAAAAGAACCGAAGTCAAAAGCAAAAAGGCTGAATCTCATTTGGGTCATGTTTTTTCAGATGGACCAAAAGAAAAAGGAGGAATGAGATACTGTATAAATTCTGCTTCCCTAAAATTCATTCCGAAAGAAGACCTTGAAAAAGAAGGTTATAGTAAATACAAAAAACTTTTCAAATAATGGAATCAAAAATGTTTAATGAGCGCTGTTATCTTGCCCTTAAGAAAGTTCCAAAAGGAAAAATCACAACTTACAAGGAAATTGCAAATATTCTTGGAACAAAGGCCTATAGGGCAGTAGGCAATGCAATGAATAAAAATCCACACAACAATGTTCCTTGTCACAGAGTTGTAAAATCAAATGGAGAAGTTGGAGGATTTGCCAGAGGAACTAAACAAAAAATAAAGATATTAAAAAAAGAAGGTATTGAGATTAAAGGAGAAAGAATTAATATTAAAAAATATCTTTACAAATTCAAATAAAATGCCAAAGAAAAAACCCAATTACAAGGTTGTTATTTATTCAATAATAGCATTAGGATTTTTAGCTTTAACTTTCATAAAATCTAATTGGCTTTACATAATTCCTGCAGTGATTTTAATGATTTTAAATCAGAAAGAACTAATGGGAAACTAATATTTATTTTTTTGACCTTTTTCTTAAAATTCTAAATCCCTCATAGGCCACAAACACTCCTAGAACAAACATTAATAGAGAGATTATTGTAAGCATGTAGTTTCCTTCTCCAAGGTATCCTCCGACTCTAAATGTGAGGTAGAGAAGTGCAGAGAGCGTTGTTACAAGAACAAAAATTGCAGGGATTATTATGAACTTAATTTTTGTTGTCTTTTTAGATATGAAATATGCCGATATCCCTATTAAAGTTATTGAGGCTATTAATTGGTTCGAAGTTCCAAAAAGTCTCCACAGAGTTTCATAAGAATTTGTAACTGCAAGAAGCCATGCAGGAACCAAAGTGATTAGTGTGGTAAGCATTTTATTTTTTATTTTTGGAAATAGGTTTTCAGATATTACTAATCTACCCAATCTTGTTGAAGTATCTACAGAGGTAAGTATGAATTGGTTTACCATAAATGCTCCTAAGAGAGAAGCAAGCCCTACAGTCAAGAAAGGAACAATATTTCCCACAATATTTCCAAAACCAGTAGAGAAGAGGACAATCCATCCCTGTTCAAGAGTTGTTTGGAAGGTTCCCTCACCAGCACCCCAACCGAGACCAGCAATTGCAACAACTGTAACGAGTATTGCCAGAAGTCCCTCTAAAATCATCCCTCCATATCCCACAGGTCTCCCATGACTCTCTTTTGAAAGTTGTTTACTAGTAGTTCCTGAAGAAACTAATCCATGGAATCCAGATATTGCTCCACATGCAACAGTAATGAATAGAATTGGCCATAGAGGGAAGGTTCCTCCTGAAATGTATATGGGTGCGTTAATCTCAGGTCTTGCAATAAGAACTGCAAGAAATCCAAGTCCTAAGATAAGAGTCATTTGAATGGCACTCAAATAATCTCTGGGTCGGAGCAAAAACCAAACAGGGACAACTGATGCAATAAAAGCATAAACAAAAATTATTGAAATCCAAATATTTCTAATAAATAAAGGATTCTCTATTTGAAGGCTAATTGGAAACATATTTCCTATCCAAACAAAAAAGAAAATTAAGAAGATTGCAATAATGCTAGATGTTTTATAATTCCAATTGTATTTTTTTACTCCCAACCCTAACCCTATAGCAATTAGAGTTATTGCAAGAAGAGGTATTACAAGATCTGGTTTTTCAATAATGCTCTCTGCTGCAGAAACACTAAAAACAGTTATTACAATAACAAGAGTAAGCCAAATCATAATTCCAAAAACCCATCCTGCATTTGAACTAAGGTATTTTTTAGTTATTACAGAAACGCTTTTTCCTTTATTTCTTACAGAAGCAATCAAAGAAGTGTAATCATGCATTGCTCCTATTAAAACAGCCCCAAGCAAAACCCATGCAACAACGGGACCCCATCCAAAATAAAGTACTGCAAGGATTGGTCCAATTATAGGTCCTGCACCTGCAATAGATGCAAAATGATGGCCTATAAGAAAAGGTTTTGAAGAAGGAGAATAATCAATATCCTCTTTGGTACTAGAAGCAGGAGTTTTATTTTTATCATTAATCTTTAATTTCTTTTCTATGAATCTTCCGTAGAAACGATATCCTATAAAAAACCATACAAATGCAATTATTAATATCCAAATAGCGTTCATTTAACACCTCTTCCAAAGATTGGAAATCTTTGTATAAAAACTTTACCTACATATACAAATAAGTCAAAACAATTTTAACTTGAATTTTTTATTAACTATTCACTCTTTTCTTCAGAATTATCTTCAGGGCTTTCTTCTGGTTTGTCTTCAGATTTTCCTTCCTCAACTTCTTTTTCCAAAACAGTTTTTTCCTCTTTTGGTTTTTCTGAAGTTTTGTTTTCACCAGAGTCACTCTCAGATTTTCCTTCATCAGCCTTACTTTCTTTTTTGTCTTCAGATTTTTCATCTGAATCTTCAGAATCAGCTGCTGTAGAGTCTCTTCGAGGCCTTGCTTCTTTTACAACCAGTTCTCGTCCTTCAACTTCTTTTCCATTCATTTCTTCAATAGCTTTGTCCGCATTCTCATCGTTTTTGAAGGTAATGAATCCAAAGCCTCTGGACCTTCCAGTGTATTTGTTGGCAACAACCAAAGCATCTTCTTTCTCACCATATGATGAGAAGAGTTCCTCAAGTTTGTCTTTCGTAACGCTCCAAGGCAAATTTCCGATATATATTCTCTTACTCATTTACAACTCCATTTCATTTATTTTAGAACAAGACAACGCCTGTCCATCTATTTTTACCAAAAAAACCAGTTTTATAAAGTTAACTGAATTAAGAGATAAATGAAGTGTGAAAAATGCGGATATAGTTCTGAAAAAAACAAAAAGATGTTTGGATCAAATCTATGCGAAATTTGTTATCATCTTTCACCTGCAGATAAGAAATCTTTTAGAGAATATATTAATGAAAAAGTTTCAGAACATGATTTGAAAGGATACCGAAAATATTTTCATCCAGGCGAAAAACAGAAAAAAGGAATGATCAAAAAAGCGACCAAAGGAAATCCCATGTCTCGTGCACCTTTTGGGTATGAAATGGTTGAGGGAAATCTTATACCTTCAGATAATTATAAAGAAGTTGGGGAAATATTTGAAGAATTTCTTGAAGGAGATTTAAGTTTGAGAAGAATTGCAGAGAAACATAAATTTTCTGTTAATGGTTTGAAAAAAATTCTTAGAAACTTTGCATATATAGGAAAGATCAAATTTAATAATCAGGTTTTTGAAGGAGAACATAAACCAATAATTTCAACGACGTTATTCAATCATGTTCAGGACAAGTTGGAAAAACTAGGGACAAAATAAATTTCTATCTCTTAGAACTTTGTCTCTTCCTTCTTGCCTTGCTGTCTCCTGGTTTGTAAGCTTCTTTTCTTCTAACATCTGCAACAAGAAGATTTCGATCATATTCTAAAAATACTTTTTCAAGATCCTTATTTTTTGTAAAATTAATAATGGCTCTTGCTAAAGCAAGCCTTGCAGCCTCTATTTGACCTTTTTGTCCTCCACCCTTAACACTAATTGCAACATCAAAATTAATTTTATCTTTTCCAAGAATTTTTTCAGTAATTCTTAAAGGCTCTTCAATTTTTAACCTATCAAACATTTGTAAATTTTCATAAGGTTTTTTGTTAATAGTAATTTTTCCAGATCCTTCTTTTGTAACAGCTTTTGCAATAGCAGTTTTTCTTTTTCCTGAATTTACATTTATTTTCATTTTATAGATTTTGATATTTCTTTAATTTGAACAGATCTTGAAGTAACTTCTTTCCCACCAACAATTTTCTTTTTATCTTCAAACTCTTTTGGAACACCTGAATAACATTTTATTCGTTTCAAAGCTTCCTTTCCTCGACCTTTTCTATGATTTGGTAACATCCCCCTAATGGTTCTTTTAACTATCCTAAATGAAAGTCTTGAATGTTTTGGTCCTTTTTGCCCTGAACCAACACGTCCCCTTTTCTTTTCAAATGTTTCCCTTATGTCTTTCTTTCTACCAGTTATAATAACTTCATCACAATTGAGAATAACTATTTCTTCTCCTTTAAGAGCTTCTTTAGCAACATAGCTTGCTAATCTACCCAGTATAGCATTTTTACCATCGATTATTTTCATTTTTTATCCCCTAAAATTTTAATTTTTTTACCCTCAGGATTTTTTTTAATTTCTTCATTAATGGTTGAAAAAGGGATTTTAGATTCTGACAATTTTTCAATAGCCTTTCCAGAAAAAGATAGGGCAACAATCTCAATTTTTTTATTAACATTTCCTTGCGAAAGAACTTTTCCAGGAATAACTAATTTTTCTCCTTCTGAAGCTAAGGAATCTATTTCACTCAAATTAAGGTCAATCATCCTTTTTCTACTTCCAGAAAGAATTTCTGCAATCCTTTTCCATTTATCTTCCTTCTGAGCATTGATTATTGTTTCAACTAAGGGAGCACTAGTTTTTCTTTCAATTTGCTTACTTATCTTAGTTTTTGATTTCATAATATTAAACAGAACTATTACGTCCTGCTAACGCCGAGTCTTTGACTCGCAGGTAATAAAATATTCAACTTTGATGCATTTATAAATTTTCTTATTTGTTTCTTAATGCTTTTTCAGTCAATTTTATGATACCTTCTTTTGAATCTGCAAAAACAGCAAATCCTGCCTTATGACAAAAAATAGCATCTTTTACACCAGTTATTTCTGAGAGTTTTTCTTTACTTAAACCAGCCCATTTTTTAGGGAATTTTTTATCATAATTAAATCCAATACCTCTTTTTGGCACAGCTCTAGCTGTCCACTCTCCTCCAGAGGACTGATAAATAACAAATTTTATTTTTGAATTCGAATTAATTGATTCCTCCCAAGGCATTTTTTTAGGGAGGATTAAGTATTCTTTATCTTTATTTTTCTTAATAACTTTCCGAACAAGTTTAGTAGCCTCAATTTTATCTGTTGTAATTTTAATCTCCCTTCTAAGCAACTTCATTGAAAACCAAACGGCTTTATGGAAATTTTTATCAAAGTTTTTATCACCCTCTTTCCAAGATGGTCTGAATGAAGAAATTATACTTGTTATATCATAAGGAAATATGTCTTTTTTAGAATCAAATAATGAAACTCCACAATCAAGAGCATCTATTGGCTGCATTATTTTTCTATCAATTATTTCAAAAACCTTTTTTGAATTTGCAATTTTATTCCAGTAATGTTTCCAGACAAGACCTGCAGAAGCATAAGGAATTCCATTTTTTCTACCTTTCAGATTATTTTGATGGTGGTCAAATAATTTTTTCTTAGGAGAGTATTTTTTACCTATATCTACAATTATATCTGCTTTTGAATAAATGTCAGGTTCTCTAGTTCTAATCACTTTAATTTTTGGATAAACTAGTTTTAAAATTGCTACTGCAAAAACCTCGTCTGCATGAAAATTTCCATCATGTGTTGCTACTGTTACCATTATTATTAATAGAAATCTTGTTTTTTAAACATAAGGGAAATGCGGGGAGAAGGACTCGAACCTTCGTAGGCATGAAGCCACGAGAGCCTTAATCTCGCCCGTTTGACCACTCCGGCATCCCCGCGCATTATTAAAATAATATGAGGATCTTTTTTAAAAATATATTTATTAGATAAAATTAATTTAAGCCTTCTTAATCTCTTTTGTTAAACTTTCTAAATCATCTTTTAGAACACTTATAGCCTCTACAAATATTTCCTCAGGAGACATTTGACCAAAACTTTCAACAGTTATTATTAATCCATCTTTTTTTTCAATATCTACTTTTTTTCTATTTCTGGAAGCAATACCTTCACAAGCATCTGCAACTTCTTTTTTTTGGTCATCAAGAACAATTATCTTATCTCCTTTCTCTTTTATATTTGCTTCAGGACACGCAATTTTTATTTCTTCAAGTAAATTTTTGTCAAGAGTTAATTCTGAGATTTCTCTGTAAAACATAACCCCTGGAGAAAATTTAGAATGCTCAACTCCTTTTCCTGCCTTAACTTCTCCAGTCAATTTTACTTCTTGGCCTGCGTTTAATAAAGTAATAGGTATTTTATCATAAACTATAGTAAAATCTCCTTCAAAATCTCCAGAATAAACAGTTTTTTCACCTTTGACTGAAAGATTTAGTGTTCCTCCACTTTTCAGAGCGCTCTTTTTTCTTTTCAGAGGTATAAGTCCAATTCTATGAGCAACTGCCTCATCATAAAGTGCAGAGTCATTCTTTTTTATTTCCACTTCATCTACTGCCAAAACTTCAATTTGGTTTACATACCTTCTTATGGAGTTTGCAATTGTTTCTTCAATATTTGCATTAAAAACGATTTGATCTTCAGATTTGTCTATTTTTTCCATTTTGTCTACTTTTTATTTATGATTTTGTTATTTAAATCTAACCCTTAAGGTCTTCTTCCTCTTCTTCCTCCTTTCTTCTTTGGACCACCCCTAGGATATCTTGTTGTGTCAAGAATATTCAGGATTTTAAAACCTTCTCGAGAAAGACTTTTAACTATTGCGTTAGCTCCAGGCCCTGGTGCAGGATTTCCTGTTTTGGTTCTTATTCTAAAATAAAGTGATCCTACATTTTTTTCTTTTAGGTCCTCTGAAATTCTTTTTGAAATGAACATTGCTATTGTAGGGTTTGCTTTAAGTCTACCATGTTTAGTAACCATCCCACCAGTAACTTTTGTAAGAGTTTTTCCAGACATGTCTGTAACATGAACAATTGTATTATTAAATGAAGTGTAAATATTAACTACTGCTTCAGATTTTTTCTTTTCCTTTTTAGGTTTTTTCTTTTCAGATGTTTTATCTTTAACTTCCTTTTTTTCTTCCACTTTAGTTTCTTCTTTTACCATTTTTATTTTTCTTCTCCTTCATTTTTGGTTTGATCCTTTTCAGTATCTCCTTTTTCAGTATCCTGAGATTTATCTTTATCCTCTTCAGGTTTCTCTTTAACTTCTTTTTTCTCAGGAACTTTTTTAACTTTTTTCTTCACAACGATTTTATCTTCTAAGTCAAGAGGAACTAAATATGAAGGAATATTTACTACCCTTCCATCAACTAAAACTTTTTTATGAGTTATAAGTTGTCTTGCTCCTTTAGATGTTGTGGCAAGATTTTTTTTAACAAGGATTGACTGTAGTCGTCTTTCAAGAAGATCCTTTTTATCCATTGAAAGAACGTCTGCAATAGAATTTACCTCAAAACCCATTTTCTTCAATCTATTGAATAAAGCTTCTTGTTCTTCTTTACTCGCAGGGATAAGTTTTTTTGCTTTCTCTCTGAATGATTTAACTTTTGAATCTGCTTTCCAAATTTCCTTTTTATTTTTCAAACCAAATTTTTTCTTTATTTCTGCTTCTTCTTCAATTCTTTCTTTATCAAAAGGTCTTTTCGGTTTTGAATATTTTTTTATTTTTCTTTTCATTCTAATTTTTCCTCTAATTTGTTATTTTCATCTTTGCGAATCTTATTGAGGATTCTTCCAGACGAATAGAAATAACTTCCTACAATTATATATGCTCCCACGGTTGCATTAGTAAATGCATCTCCAAAAAATTCATCCTCAAAGAATCCATCAGCCATGCCATAAGCAGACAACCCTGCTCCAAGTAACCCAACTCCTATAGCAATGTTATCTTTATAATTTTCTAAATTCATTGTTCTTTCTTATTTTTCTTTTTAATTCCTGATCCTTTTCTCCTTTGTTTTCTGAAATTACTCTTTGTTCTTTGTCCTCTTAATGGAAGTCCTGCCCCATGTCTTATTCCTCTATAACTCTTTATTTTTTTCAATCTTTTAATATCAAATTCTTTTTTCAAATCAAGATCACTTCCTGTAGTGTGGAGGTCTTCTCCAGATTCAAATTCAAATCTCCTGTTTAGAAGGAATACAGGTACTTTTGGATCTTTTACAAATTCAGTTATATCATTAATTTCCTTATCCGTTAAGGATCCAATTTTTCTAGATTTATCAATTCCAAGAGAAATACAAACAGCATTAGCAAAACTCCAAGAAATTCCTTTTATTTTTGTTAGCCCAGAAAAAATAGTCATATTTCCTTCTATATCTTTTGTTAAGATTCTTACGACTCTTTCTTTGTATTTCTTATTCTTTTCTTCAATACTTTCCATTTCGTTTTCTTGGCTCATTTTATGAATAATTTATATCTTTCGAACTCTATTAGTTCATTTATAATTCTTTTCTCGATAGTTTTTTCAGGGTCAGGAAGATTTGGGATTCTTTGTTTCATATCTTCAAAACTTTCAAAAGGTTTTTCCTTTCTTTGTGCAATAATCTCCTTCAAGTGTTTTTTTCCAATACCTGGAAGAAATTCAATTTGATGAATCCTTTTGTTTATTGCAACCGCATTGTTAAAAAATTCAACATATTCTTCCTCTCTTTCCTTGACCACTTCACTTATAAATTCTTGCAATTGATTTTTTGCAGATTCAGTGATTTTGTTTTGATCAAGTCTGCCGAGAATATAATATATTTTTTCTCTTTTGCCTTCCCCAATATAAACTTTTTCTCCTATCTCAAGAGAAGTATCTCTTCTAGGAACTAATTCTAAAAGAGTGAGATTTGTCTTCCCGATAGCTTGAGCTATGGGCATTCTTTTCTTTTCTAAAGGATAACCGTTCGGTAAATAATCCAGCACAATTGCATATTCTTCTTTTTTCATTTTTACTACCTATATTCTTCGAGTATTTCAAGTATTTTATTTGTTTCATCTTCATCAAGATTAACGTCACTAAAAATTTTATTTATTTCTTGTGAGCTTTTTGGAAGAGTATCTATCAATGAAGAGATATGTTCTTCTTTAATTTGAAGAAGATCCAATTTGTTAATTTTTTCTCTGATTTCTTTAGCTTTTTTAGAGCTAACTTTTACAAATTCTTTCATAAATTTTCTTATTTCAGTTTCTTTTTCTCCATCTCCTTTTACAAATTCTATGGATTCTGACATACTAAGTGGTTTTCTATTTTTTATCATTTTATGCTGTTTTTACATTTAATTTCTGAGTTCCTATTCTTTTTAGATGAATTGGTTCAACTAAATACATTTTTTCTTTATTTCCATCTTTGATTTTAACTATGTAAAATCTTCCTCTTTTATCTTGAATTGTACCTGTTCTTCCCTGCATTCTTTCAGGAAAACTTGATTGTACTGCAGGTTCTCTAACTATTGCTACTGTGTCTCCTTTTTCAAACTCTTGAAAATACCTGCTAAGTGATATTTTTCCTTTTTCTCGGACTCTTTTAGTTCCTTTCTTTGCCATAATTAATTCAAATTCGTCCTATTTAAAAAACTATCTTTTATAAAGAAATCTCTTTCATAAACTTATTTTAGGCTTAATATTAAGACATATTTGTAGAAACAAGATCTCCATTGGCTCTTGCTTCTTCCATATTCTTCACAATTGTGTTAAACATTTTTTCTCCCCAAACACCAATTCCGCATCTGGAACAAAAATCAATAACACTTTCTTTAGGAATTTCCGCCTTACAGTATATACATTTTTTACTCATTTTAACCCTCTTTTTAGATTTCAATCAGTATTTTGTGAAGTTTTTAAAGATTTGTATCTACTTTCAGATAAATTTTAAATAATAAACTTTAAAAACAACATTTAGGACTTAATACTATGATAATTCCTGTTCGTTGTTTTAGCTGTGGAAAACCCATAGGTCATCTGTGGGAAGAGTATAAACAAAGAATTGCTGCAGGTGAAAAACCTAAAAAAGTTCTTGATGAGCTTGGCTTAGAAAGATATTGCTGCAGGTCTGTATTTTTGGGACAGGAAGATTATGTAGAATTATTGAGCAAGTTCAAGAAGTCTTAATTTTCCATCTGGAAATATAATTACAATTTTTACAAGTTATACTTTTAATTCCTTTGTTTAATCTGACTTTTTCTAATCCAGAATAAGGTTCTAAACATTTTTTACAGAATTTTTTCTTCTTATCCTTAAGTTTTATATTAAAACTCATTGCTAGTTTTTTTATTTTTTTAACTTCTTTAGGGGTTTTGTTTTTTATGTTATTAAAAAATCCATCAATTTCCTTTAAAGTCTCTTTTTTTGAAAATTTTTTTACCATGATTTTTAGAAAATAAGGGTTGAAGACAGCACCAATGTTTTGCATCTTTTCGGACACTAACGCATGCGGCGTAATCTGCTTAGCTTCTGTGTTCGGAATGGGAACAGGCGTTTCCAGGTTACTATGACCGTCTTCAAAAAAATATGATTCTTATCATTTATAAAACTTTTTATATGGACGGTTTCTCTCTTTTTGTATGCGGGTGTGCCGGAGCGGTCAAACGGGGCAGACTCAAAATCTGTTGGCTTATGCCTACAAAGGTTCGAATCCTTTCACCCGCATTGTTAAATCACTTCAATAAAGATAGAGGGCCCCCGTAGCTCAGCTGGATTAGAGCGATTCCCTCCTAAGGAATAGGTCGCAGGTTCAAGTCCTGCCGGGGGCATATAACAAATGAAAAATAAAAACAAAAAATTTTCCAGAGGGAAGTTTGAAGAAATATTTTCTAAAGTTCCGCGTTTGTGTGTTGATTTAGTAATAAGGAAACCTGAAGGAATTCTTTTCACAAAGAGGACCATAGAACCTTTTAAAGGAAGCTGGCACCTTCCTGGAGGAGGAGTGCTCTTGAACGAGAGTCTTGAAGATGCCGCGAAGAGAATTTCTAAAACTGAACTTGGAATTGAAATTGAAAAACTAAAAAGGATAGGAGTTATAGAATTTATGGAAGAAAAAGACAACAACATTATAAGACACTCTGTTTCGGTAGTTTTTTTGGCTAGACCCTTAACAAATGAAATAATATTGAATGAGGATGCTGATGATTATTTATTTTCCAAGAAAATACTAAAAAATATTTATCCCCAACAAAAAGAGTTTCTTGAAAATAACTCTGAAATTTTTGACTTTTAGTAAACTTTATTAAACAAAATTCCACTATCTATTTTATGCGCTGGTAGTTTAGTGGCAGAATAACTGGCTTCCAAATAGATTTGTTTATGAAGAGACCAGTTGACCCGGGTTCGAATCCCGGCCGGCGCATTTAGTCAAATGACAAAAACAGAAGAAAAAACAGAAAGTAATAGAGAAAAAAGCTTTTCTAAGAGATTTGGAAAGTTTCATGATAAAAATTATAAGAAACTTTTAATAATTCCTGCAGCAATATTTTTGTTTTGTTTTGTTTATATGTTTATTTTTTATTCTGCTAACGGAGATATAATGTATAAAGATATATCTTTGACTGGCGGAACTTCAGTTACAATTCATGAACCTGTAGATATTTTAGATTTAGATTTGTATCTATCTGAAAATCTTGAAAGTTATCATCTGAGAGAAATCTCTGATCCTTTAACAAGACAACAAATTGCAATGATAGTAGAAACTACTGCAGATGCAAGTACTTCAAGAGAAGTTATTGAAGAATATTTGGGACATGAACTTAACGAAGAAAATAGTAGTTTTGAATTTACAGGAAGTGCCCTTAGTCAGGATTTTTTTAGACAATTAATTGTGGCAGTTTTACTTGCTTTTGCTTTTATGGCACTTGTAGTGTTTATATTATTTAGAACATTAATTCCTTCAGCCGCAGTTGTTATTTCTGCTTTTGCAAATATTTTGATGACTCTCACTGTATTTAATATAGCAGGATTTTCAATGTCAACTGCAGGAATTGTTGCCTTTCTTATGCTTATAGGGTATTCTGTAGACACAGATATTTTGCTTACAAATAGAGTTTTGAAAAGAGAAGGTTCTGTAAATGAGAGATTTTATTCTGCTTTCACAACAGGAATGACTATGACCTTAACTTCACTTTTAGCATTATCTATAGCACTTCTTATTGTAATGCCTTTTTCAGCAGTTCTTACAAGCATATTTATGGTTCTTGTAATCGGTTTAGGATTTGACCTAATAAATACTTGGGTAACAAATGTTTCAATACTTAAATGGTATGTTGAGAGGGAGGAGAAATGAAATTAAAACCTAATTGGACTTGGAAAATTTGGTTATTAGTAATTATATTAGTTTTTTCTTTAATTGGTATTTTCAGTATTCCTCCAAACTTTTCACAGAAAGGAATTTTGGTTACAGGAGTTGATTCTGGTTCTGACGCATTTGAACAAGGTCTTAGAGAAAATCAAATTATTTTGGCAATAGATGGCCAACAGATTAATTCATTATTGGATTATTCTGAAATAATGCATGATAAATTCATTTCAAATGAAACTCTTAGAACAGATTTTACTTTGAAAGGTTCTGAAGTAATTTTATTTACAAACGAAACCCCTTCTATAACCGTTTCAGATATACCTAAAACAAATTTAAAACTTGGATTAGATCTTGTTGGAGGTTCTCGTGCTTTGATTCAGGCAGAAGATAGAGACCTTACCTCTGATGAAGTTGGAGATTTGGTTGATATAACTCAGAATAGACTTAATGAATTTGGACTTACAGATATAACAGTTAGACAAGTTTCTGACCTTTCAGGAGATTATTTTATGCTTGTAGAGGTTGCAGGAGCTACTCCTGCTGATTTAGAAGAGATGATTTCTAAGCAAGGTAAATTTGAAGCTAAGATTGGGAATGAAACTGTTTTTACTGGAGGTGAAAGAGACATTTCTTCAGTTTGTAGAGACCCAAGTTGTGCTTATATTGAAAGATGTGGGGAGGTTGCCGGAGGATTTTCTTGCCAGTTCCAATTTAGTATTTTTTTAACTGAGGATGCAGCAAGAAAACATGCAGATATTACTGCAGAAATTCCTTCAGAATCAACTCCTGATGGAAGATATCTTACTGAACCTTTAGATCTTTATCTTGATGATGTTCTTGTTGATAGTTTAAGAATTTCTGAAGGTTTGAAAGGAAGAGTTGTAACCCAAATTTCAATTTCAGGAGGGGCTAGTGGAGATAATAGAGAGAGTGCTACAACAGCCGCAGAGGAACAAATGCACCAACTTCAAACAGTATTAATTACAGGAAGTTTACCCTTTAAATTAGAAATAGTAAAGTTAGATACAATTTCTCCAATTCTTGGTCCTGAGTTTTTAAGGATAATTCTTATTGCAGGTTTGACTGCGTTGGGTGTTGTGGCAATAGTTGTATTTGGGAGATATAGGAGATTGAGATCTTCTTTAGCTATGCTTTTAACAAGTTTATCCGAGGTTATAATTATTCTTGGAATAGCTACAATGATTGACTGGAATTTAGATCTTCCAAGTATTGCAGGAATTTTGATTGTAGTTGGTACTGGAATAGATCAGCAGATAGTTATTTTGGATGAGGCTCGTCGCGGAAAATTCTTGAGTATGAAGCAAAGAATGAAAAGAGCGTTTGCGATTATTCTTGGAGCTTATTTTACTGCTGTTGTTGCTATGTTGCCTCTTCTTTGGGCAGGAGCAGGTTTGTTAAGAGGATTTGCATTTACTACAATAATTGGAATTACTGCAGGAGTTTTAATTACAAGACCTGCATTTACAGATATGATTAAGAAGATCGAGAAGGATTGAAATAATTAATTTTAATTATTATAATTAATAAGATTAGGCTTATAAATAACATTATCTGACTAATAAATAAAGTTTTAATTTGAGATTCTTCTATTTTTGAAATTTCAATAGTTTTTCTTTTTGAAAATATTTCAGATATTTTTGGGTTTGAATCTTCTAATTTAAGATTAATCCATGTTCCAATCCCATAATTTGTTTCCTCTATTTTATAGAATAAAGCACCATTGTATTTTCCAGGATTTTTACCTTCAATACAAATTTCCTTTTTTCCAGAGTTAGTTATATTTGGAAAATCTACATTTATTTCAAATTCTTTTCCTGAAAGAACATAATCTTTGATATTTTTTGTTTTTTCATAAGACCATTTTACTTTTCCGTTAAAAATAAGATCTTGTCCAATAAGGGAAAATTCTTTACAGACTTTTTCTCCGACATTTCCAGACAATATTATTTCTTCAGGAGAAATTCCAAAATCCAGTGCATGTGAAAATCCTAGATGAAAGATAAAAATCAAAAGAATAGGAAGTCCATATTTCATTTTAGATTTATGCAGGCATGACCCAAAATACAATTTGGGTTGTGAGGTTTTCCGTCTGCCCAATCTCTCCAGAATAATCTTCTAGGTTAAGCCTTATACATGTTTCCTTAGTTTCTCCTACACCATTATATTCTGAAGGGCCGTTAAGTGTAAAACCATCCCATTCAGAAATATTATCATATGTTGCTCCCGAACTGCATGTATCTGTTCTACCAAATTCAAGGTTCTCAAAAATAGGGTCCGCCCCATCATCTAATAATGTGCTAACATTTACATCCAAATCCCCTGTATTCGTAAAATTTATTCTTGTCTTGTTTGCATCAGTGGAAAATCCTTTAGTAATTTCTCCCAAATTAATTGAAGAAGGAGTAATCTCTATTTTTGCAGTGGGTTCTTTTATATCAGCAGAGATAATTAGGGTTGAATTTTCAGAATTGTCTGCTTGGACAATGTTTGGGGTTAGAGTAAGGAAGAATACAATAATAGCGATTAATAAAAAACATATTTTCCTTAAATCCTTGTTTCCCATACTTATTCATATCATAATAATGTTTTTAAAATTTTTTATTTTTCTCATTTTCCCCCCACAATACAATTATTAAAATGTAAGGGGAAAGGTTAAGCTATTTTGTTTTCACAAATAATAAAAACACAGAAACCCATGCAATTATTCATGTAAATAAAGAAATATTTTTTAAATAAAATCTTTTTGAAGGTCTATCAAAGAATACCTTCAATATTTTATATATGGTATAATTTTGTAACATATATTACATTTAGGTGGTAGTATACCCTTATATTTTTTCGGTAAGCCTAATATTTTCTTTTTCATAAGAAACAATTACTCTTTAATCTGAGAATCAATAAGCATATTTTGTTGCTCGCTCCACCCATCAGGATGAGTTTTTACATAACTTGCCCAGAATTTTATGAAATCTAGTCTTTCCAAATCTTGTTCAATAGTTATCTCAAGAATCTATTCTTTAAAATATTATCCAGAGTACAATTCCTGCAGATAAAGGGAATTTAAGTTTATCCCTTCTAAAATTAGAAAGATTTAAATAATAGTAGGGCTATTGTTTAATATGAAAAACTATGTAAAAAGAGACCTTGAGGGAGAGATTAAGAAGTATGTGAAATCAAAAGAAATCATAGCAGTAGTTGGTTCAAGGAGATGTGGGAAAACAACAATTGTAGAAAATATACTAAAAGATCAGGAAGGGAAGATAAATAAGATTAGTTTTGATGATTTAAAAATTCTAAGGCTTTTTGAGGAAGACATTGATGTTTTCATTGAAGAACATGTTAAAGGATATGATATAGTCTTTATTGATGAGGTCCAATATTCAAAAAATTCTGGGAAGAAGCTTAAGTATATTTATGATACAAGCTGGACGAAGATAATTATTTCCGGCTCAAGCGCCGCAGAGCTTTCCATTCAAAGTTTGAAATATCTTGTTGGAAGAATTTTTATATTCAACCTTTATACTTTTTCATTCAGAGAGTTTATTAGAGCAAAAGAAAAAAATCTGGAAAAATATCTTGAAAGAGATTCCATTCCAGAAGTAATTCTTGAAAATCTTAACAAACATATTGAAGAATATCTTTTATATGGAGGATATCCAAGAGTTGTTTTGTCAGAAACAAAAGAAGAAAAGAAAAAAGTCCTGGAAGGGATATTTAATACTTATTTGTTAAAGGAAATTCGTGAGATTCTTGATTTAAGCGATGATTATAAATTAATGAACTTAATTAAGAGTTTATCTCTACAAACAGGGAACATTATAAATTACAATGAACTTTCAAAGATCTCTGGTTTTTCATACCATGATTTGAAGAAGTATCTTAATATTTTGGAAAAAACGTTTATATTGAAGCAAATTAAACCTTATTTTACAAATAAAAGGACAGAGATTGTGAAATCTCCAAAGGTTTATTTTTTTGATTTAGGATTTAGGAATATTGTTATAGATAATTTTCAGAAAGAAAGGACAGATACTGGAAGCATGTATGAAAATTTTGTTTTTTCTGAATTAATTATGAATAATATTGATACAAGATACTGGAACACAAAATCGGGTGCAGAAGTTGATTTTATTGTTGAAAAACACGGGAAAATAATTCCCATAGAAGTCAAATCAAATCTTAATGAAATGACAATTACAAAATCTTTTAGAAGTTTTTTAAAGAAATACTCTTCTAAAAAAGGATTTTTCATTTCAAAAAACTATTTAGGGAGAAGAAAAGATGAAAAAGCAAATATATATTTCTTACCTTTTGTTTTGATTAACAATTTGATGAGTAACATGTAATAAGAAATAACTTTCATAACAAATAAAAACATCAAAATACTAATTTTTTTATGAATTTTTTCAGAAGAAATTTGAAAAGAGGGAAGAATATTGTTAAGAAAGAAGAGGATGACATAAAAGACATTT
>JBBDJP010000001.1:0-175703 GCA_040879805.1 Candidatus Pacearchaeota archaeon | reverse complement strand
CAAATTTCCTGAACCCTCATTTAATTCAAACTACCTCGTCCTAAATTCAACAACATCCAAATCTTTCAATTTATGGCTAAGACCAACTTTTTGATTTGGAAATTTGCTAGAAGGACCTGTTACAAAAGAAGATTTAACTTTCTTTGAGAATCCATGAAGGATTTTTTCTGCTACATCTTTCACAGTAGAATTTGGATCAAGAATGATTGGTTTTTCACTTTTTTCTTTTCCAGGTTCTTTGGTATAAACACGGATTTTATCAAAACTAAAAAATATTTTCTCTCTTAAATCTTCAATACCTTTACCTTCCTTTATATTAATAATCGAAAAATTATATTTGTTACTTTGTAAATTTGCTTTTATTTTTCTTTCATCAAGATTTTTATTATTTATGTTAAAAATAACAATTCTTTTTCCAGAAGCATTTTCCAAATCATTTTCTATTTTTTTTATCTGTCCAAATTCATTTACTAAGATTAGAATTGTGTCTGCAGTATTTACAAGGCCCTTGTGGTAATATTCTGATTCAAATGCAGGAACTTCAATAATTTGAACCTGAGAACTTTGAAATGACATCATTCCTACAATTGGTTTTTTTGTCGAAAAATTATAAGGGGCAATTTCAGGATCTGCATTAGTTAGGACAGAAATTAATGATGATTTTCCAGTATTTGTGAATCCCACAATAACTGCCTGCATATCCTCTTTTTTTATTCCTGTTTGGGTTGATTTTCCTGTTTTACTATCTTTACTAAGTTTTTCTTTAAGCTTTTTTCTCCTAGTTTTCAGTTGTGCAAGCATTTTTTCTGCAGATTTATGTTTTGGACACTCCCGAATCATTTCATCAAGGTGTTTTAATCTCTCTCCATCTGTTTTTGCAGTAAGATATTTTGACTCTGCTTGCTGGTATTGTGGAGATTGATTTGTTGATGCCATTTTATTTTTAGTATACCTTTTAAATCTGCAGGACTTAAAAAGTTTAATGGCTTTTAAAATTGGAAGAAGGTTTTTCTTAAATGAAGCAGAAAAAGTTGCTAAGGAATTGTTAGGGATGATTTTAGTCCGAAAAATTGGGAAGAAAGTTTTGAAAGCCAAGATTGTGGAAACTGAAGCATATCTTGATGAGAATGATCCTGCAAGCTGGGCCCGCTTAGGAAAGAGAAAAGATAATTTTTTTATGTGGGAAGAAGGAGGAACAATTCTTTTAAAGAATGTTCACAAATACTTAATGTTAAATTTTGTTACATATAGAAAAGGCAAGGCACAGGCAGTCTTGATTCGTGCATTGGAACCCTTAAATTTTAAAGGACGTTGTTCTGGTCCAGGATTATTAACTAATTGTTTAAAAATAGATAGAAGTTTTAATGGAAATAAAATTTATGAGAATAAATCTTTTTGGATTGAAGATTCTAAAGAAAGATTAAATCAAGAAATTAAAGAAAGTTTTAGAGTTGGAGTAAAAAAAGATCATAAAAATAAACTAAGGTTTTATATCAAAGACAACGAATATTTAAGTAGAAAATGAAAAGAGAAAACATAATAAATAAGATCATGAAAAAGAGAGATTTTTCTCAACTTCCAAAAGAAGATGTCGAGAGAGCATTTTCACATTTTGAAAATCGACAGGTGGAAGAGCGGGAAAAAATAAGGCTTACAAGGGAACTACTTCATAAAATTTTTGGGGCTTTTGGAGGAAAGAAATTATTGAATCCAAAGAGACAGGAAAAACCAGATTGGTTTTTAAGGAAGCACTTGTCAACTAGAGAGAGAATTGGGTTTTATGAGGAAATTTACGAAAGACTTTTGGATGACGAAAAAGTAGTTTTAGACCTTGGTGCAGGAGTTAACGGATTTAGTTACAATTATTTCAATAAGAAATTTAAGTATATTGCTATAGAGGCTGTTGGACAGTGGGTCGATTTAATGAATCATTATTTTAAAAAAGAAAATTTGAAAGCGAAGGCATTTCATGAAAGTCTTTTCAATATAGGGCAGATAAAAAAAATAATCAATAAAGAAAAAGGACAAAAAGTAGTTTTTCTCTTTAAGGTTTTAGATTCTCTTGAATCTATGGAAAAAAATTATTCTAAGAAAATTCTGTTAAAAGTTTGCCCAATAGTATCAAAAGTTGTAGTGAGTTTTCCTACAGAAAGTATGGTAAGAAGAAAAAAATTTAATGTAAGTCGAAAATGGATTTTAGATTTCATAAGTAATTCATTTGAAATTTTAGATGATTTTAAAATAGGTTCTGAGAGATTTATAGTTTTCAGTAGAAAATAATTAGAGTAAAATTTATAACTGCTAATTTCGTTTACTTTCTATGGCGGAAAACGAAGACCTTCAAAAAAAAGAGCAACAACCCAAATCAATTTCTTCACAAGCGCAAACAACCCAGCCTCAAACAACTCCAAAATCCTCTGCTCAAAACACCCCTCAACCACCCCAAGTCCCCCCTCAATCTCAAACAACTCAACAACAAAATTCTATGCCTGCAACTCAATCTCAGCAAAGTTCTTCAAACCCCCAAGGAACTCAAATTCAACAACTACCAGGACAAAAAAAGTCCAAATGGTGGATGTGGGTCCTTTTAGTTTTGGGAATTCTCATCCTTCTTGGAATAGTTGCATGGTTTATTTTTAAGTAATTCCTTATTTTGCGGCAATCTTTAAATACTTCCCAATTTTTTATTTTTGATGAATCAAAAGTTTTTTAGAAAAGTCTTGAAAAGCGGGATGACAGTGGTTTTAGAAAAAAGAGATTCTCCTGCAGTAAGTGTTGCATTTGCAGTAAGGTATGGTGGAATAAATGAATCTTCTCAGGAGAAAGGAATCTCACATTTTATAGAACATATGCTTTACAAAGGAACAAAAAAAAGAAACTCAAGGCAGATTGCCATAGAAATAGAAAAAAAAGGAGGAGTTCTAAATGGATTTACTGATGAGACTGTGACTGCATATTGGTGCAAGATGCCTAAAAACCATGTTGATGTTGCCTTAGATGTTTTAGGAGATCTTGTCAGAAATCCTGTTTTTAAAGAAGAAGATATGGGAAAAGAGAGAAATGTTATTTTTGAAGAAATAAAGATGTATAAAGATAGTCCTTCTCGTCATGTATTCAATGAAATACATAAATCTCTTTTTAAAGAGCCTTTTGGAATTCCTTTGATTGGTACAGAAAAAACATTGATTTCATTAAATAGAGAAAAATTAGTTAAAAAATTCAAAGAAGTTTATAGGCCTGAAAACTTTATATTGTGTGCTGTAGGTGATATCGATTTTGAAAAATTAGTTACATTTGCAGAGGAAAAATTTTCACCAGATAATTTTGAAGGTAAATCAAAAAAAATTATAATTCCAAAAATTATATCTAAGAATGAAATAAAGACAGAAAAAAGAAAGGGGGTAGATCAAGCAAATTTAATTTTTGCATATCATGTCCCTCCATCAAAAAGCAAAAAGAATTTTGCTGCGAGAGTTTTGAGTGTGCTTATGGCGGGAGGGATGTCATCAAGGCTTTTTCACGAAATAAGAGAGAAAAGAAACTTGGCTTATGCAATCAAAGGAGGTTCGGACATTTCAAAGACTTTTGCATATAATCAAGTTTATGTGGGAACAAAAAAAGAAAACATACTACAAGTAAAAAAAATTCTTCTTGAAGAATTTAGAAAAGTTTCTAAGGACTTGGATAAAAAAGAGTTAGACCAGGTCAAAGAAGAAATTTTAGGGAATATGAAAATTTCTATGGAAGACTCTCAAACCCAAATGGCATATTTACTTCATTATGAAGTTGAAGGGAATGCGGAAGACTTTTACAAAATTGAAGAGAATATAAAGGCAGTCAAACTTGAAGATGTTAAAAAATTAGCTGCAGAAGCTGCAAAGAATCATAGTATATTTATTTTACAACCAGCCTAGAGAGAAATATTAAAAACTCTCTTTTCTCAAGTTTTTTATGGTATTTATAGTAAGAGTTCCAGGAATCAATAGTAATGGAAAAACCAAAGGGTGTAAGAATGCTGGACTCAAAATAATTGAGTCTTTGAGAGAAATTGGCAGCAATGAAAAAGGAATTCCTATAGATACAAGGCTTTTTGATTTTGAAGAAATACATTTAGATAACTCTAATTTAGAATTGACTCATGAGCTTATAAGTAAAAATTCATTAAAGATTTTTGAAGAAAAACCCAAAACAATTTTCCTTGGAGGAGACCATTCAATTAGTTATCCTTTAGTAAATTCTTTCTTTAAGAACTCTGAAAAAGCAGGGAAGGAACCTTGTTTAATGATTTTTGATTCACTTTCAGATTGTTTAGATATGAAAGATTTAAAGTTTCCTTCAAACAGGGAATGGGTTAAGGAATTAGTGGAGAATGGTTTTCCTCCAGAGAACATTTTTTTGATAGGAGTTAGAGATTTAGATCTTTCGGAAATTTCTTTTTTAAATAAAAATAAAATAAAAGTTTTAAAAATGAATCAAATTCTAGAAAACATTGATGATTCTTGTGACATTCTTATGGAATTTTCAAAAGGTAGAGAGGTCTATATATCTGTAGATATAGGTGTTTTGGATCCTGCATTTTCACCAGGATCAACCCACAACATACCTGGAGGACTTACAAGTAGGCAATTAATTTATTTTATTCAAAGATTAAATAAAATCAAAACTCTTCGTGCAGCAGATATTGTCGAAGTTAATCCTAAAAAAGATTACAAAGAAATGACTGTTAAATTGGCCGCAAAAATTTTAAGTGAACTTGTGTGATTTAGTCTCAAAATTTATAAAAGACAAATCTTTTGGAGATCCATAAAAGAGGAAAAATGAATAAAAAACTTAAATTACTTATTTTGGCTGATGTTTTGATTATTAGTAGTTTTGGTCTTATTGCACCGATCTTTGCTGTTTTTATTAAAGAAGATATTGTTGGAGGAAATCTAGTTATGGCAGGATTAGCAATAGCAATATTCTGGATTGTAAGATCTGCAGCCCAGATACCTTTGTCTCGTTATTTGATTGATAAAGATAAACATAAGACTCGTTTACTTCTAGCAGGAACTTTCCTAATTTTTTTAGTTCCTTTTATTTATATGATGGCTAAACATGTAAATACAATTTTTCTTGCTCAGACTGTTTATGGATTAGGTACTGCCTTGGCACACCCTAGTTGGTTTAGCCTTTTTACAACATACATGGATAAAAGGCATAAAGGATATGATTTTTCTATCTGGAGTGGAGGCGTTGGATTAGGTACTGCCTTGGCAGCATTTGCAGGAGCAAAAATTGCAGACTCAATGGGATTCAAACCTTTATTCTTTTTTGTAGGAGGCTTAGCATTAATTGGTCTTTTAATTTTGATTGTCCTTGATCGTATAGAAGGTAAGGAAATTAGGAGAAAAGATAGAATTAGGAAAATCAAGGAAATGGAGACTAAAAAAAGACGTGCAGCATTTGAGAAAGGAAAGAGAAGAAAAATGAGAAAAAAATCAAAAAGATAATTTAAATTAAAATTCTCTTTCAACAATGTTCTTGAATATTTTGGCCCTTTTCCCCAAAGTATCTTTAAGCACTTCTTCAGAAGAATTGAAAATTCTTTTGAGAGTTTTATGCTTTTTCAAAAGTTTTCTTGCAGTTTTTGGACCAATTCCAGGAAATCCTTCCAATATGAATTGCAGACGCTCTTTTTTGTCAAGACTTTTTTTACTTATGTTTAGAGGAAGTTCTTTTGGCTTTCTTTTTGCTAATACTGATAGAAATCTTGCAGTGTCTTTGTAATCTTTCGTGAAAATTATTGGAACTTTGTGTTTTATAAGAATTGATATTATGAAACCTCTTATTGAGTTCGGGTGCATTCCTTTCCAGCTCTCATCATCAGAATAAAGTTCTTGATTTTCTAAACCCTCAATTATTAGGATTCTCTCAGAGTATTGTTTCAACTCCTCAAGTTGATTTAGAAGTCTTCTATTTATCATTGAAGAGATAAAGTCTGAAACAGTTTTTCTTTCTACAGCTATGCCTTTGACAATATAGTCTGCTACTTTCAATTGTTTCATCTCGGAATCAATACCAAGAGTGTAAAGTTCCGAAATAACTAAAGAATTCTTTTCCCTGTGATCCACTATTATTTTTATTTTTTCAGAGTATTTTTTCTTAATTTTTTGGTTATTTGAAAAGATATCAAAAATAGGTTTTTTATTTTTCATAAATTTCACTCATTTTTTATTTCATTAAGGTTTTTTTGAATACCTTCACTTTGTTTTCCTGAAAGATTCTTTTTTATAGTTTTTATTGCATTTTTCATTCTTTTTTCTTTTGCTTTTGAAATATAAAAATGAGCCTCATCCCTGGTTTCTTTAGTAATTAACATTATCAATTTTCCTTCCATCATCCTTGCAGTTCTCCCTGCTCTTTGTATAGATCTTATTGCAGATGGAATGGGTTCGTAAAAGATTACAGTGTTTACTTCAGGTATATCAAGGCCTTCCTCCCCAATTGATGTTGCACAAAGCACATTTATTTTTTTTGTAGAGAATTCTTGTAGTAGGCCTTTTTGTTCTTTTTGACTAAGTCCAGTTTGTCTTCCAGAATGAGATGATTTTTTAGCTTGTCCGATAAACACCCTAGATTTAACTTCAGAAATATCATTCAGATAATCCGATATGAGGTGAGCAGTGTCCCTAAATTGGGAGAAAATCATTATTTTTGATTCTGTGTTTTTTGATTTTTCTTCTTTAACTATTTCAAATAGCTTGAGTATTTTTGGGTGCTCGATATTTTTTCCCAAAAGTCTCTTCGATTTCATGAAAGAGTATTTGAATTCAGGATTAGATACAAGTTTTACCACTCCACGACTTTTCTTCTTCTTAGCTTGTTCTGAAAGTTCTTTTAAGTATTTGTGAAATCCAAATAAGGTTTGTGTTTCTAAAAGCTCAAGGGAATGTTGAATTTTTATCGCAGTTGCACAAGCGCTTGCAGAAAGGAGGAGGTTGTAATCTTTATATCCTCTAGAAATTTTAGACATTATATTTTTTTGCAACTTAATTAAACTCCCTTTATTTGCAGGACCAAAAAGAACTCGTCGGTTTCTTAATTCACTTATATATTGTTTCAGTAGTTTATCCAATGAATCCCTAATTTTATTAAATTCAGGATGCAAATCAACATGGACTTTTTCAAACTTTAATTCTTGGAGATATTGACTCACATCAGGACTATCTCTTGTTCTCAATTCTACCTCTTCGATTGAAAGGTTTTTACAAATTTCTCGAATTTTTGAGGAGTTGCTTCCAGGAGAGGCAGTTAATCCAAGAATTCTTTGATTTTTTGATTGTTCTTTATATTTTTTTGCAACATAATTATAATCATAGTTTCTTACACATCTGTGTGCTTCATCTTCAACAAGTAAACAAACATCTTCAAGAGAATAGAGTCTATTTTTCAAGTCATTTGCAACACATTGGGGTGTTGAAAAAATAATGTCTGCAGTTTCCCAAATTTTTTGTCTTTGTTTTGGTTTTATGCTCCCAGTGAATAATTGAAAATCCCCAAAAAGTTCCGGAAGATTATCTTTAAAATAATTTAGGTGTTGTTCAGCAAGAGGTTTTGTTGGTGCAAGAAAAACAACTTTCTCTCCTGGAAATTTTTTCATTCTTTCAACAGTTAGCATGAGTGCAATTAATGTTTTTCCCAACCCTGTAGGAATGACTACAAGACAGTTTTTATTAATACAATTTTCAAAAATGTCTTTCTGATATTTTCTTGGAGTTATATTCTCTAGAATTTTCATATATAAAAAAAGAAGCTTCTTTATAAAAATCTTAGTGTAAAATCAATAGAACCTTTTCGGAGACTTAATTTTGAATAAGGTAGAATGCTATTCCTGCAGAGCAAAAAACTAGTAAAAGTCCAACAAGGGAAAGGAAATCAAAAGGAGGCAAGTTTCCATTCAAGACAACATTTCCAGTTACTCCCCTATCAAGGAAGAAAAAGCCTGCAAAGAGCGAAATCCCTGCAATTATTCCTGCAATTCTTCTTGTTTTTATCATTTTAATCTATTTAAGGTGTCCTTTTTTATTTAAATTCTTTTTGTTTATTTAAATTATGAAAAATGCAAATCCCAATCCCAATAAGGTAAGTGTTGTGAGGAATATCCAGAGAGTAATGTTTCCGAAGAATATTTTATTTCCATCAAGGTCTGAAAGAGGTATCATATTAAAAAACGCTAAGTAAATGTTAATTTTGGAAAATTCTTCAAATCCTATTAAATACCCAATTATTGCAAAAACAAGATTTGCAAAAACTCCTGCAGCAGCTATGAACCCAATGTGATCTTCAGTTATTTCAGAAAAAGAATAAAGACCATGTCTTTTTGCAGATCTGTAAATTTTGGGTTTTATATCAAAAATCAAAGAAGATAACCAAACGAAGTTTCCAAAAGTTATTACAGAAGTTATTAATGGAATGAAAGCTCCTGCACGGAACGGTTTTTTAAAATGATTTTTTGGTTTAAATCCAAATCGGTGAATTTCCCATATTTTAAATTCTATTTCGGATTCTAGGTAAAAAGCCATGATTTTTTTTGCTAAAGAGTTTATAGTAATTACAAGTAAAACTGCGAGAAAAATCCAAAAAAATGAAGCCAAATCCTGGAAAATTCCTAAAGAAAGAGTTAAAATTCCGATTACAAGGAGTATGGAATAGATTTCATTTTTATTTATCATGACTTTTCAATGATTAAATTTTTTATAAAGTTTGTTATGATGAACTTCTATAAGGTTAATATATTTAAGAGCACGGAAAAGTATTTAAATGAGTTTGATTAAATTCACCTATGAGAGTTAAAAAAATAACTGAGGCTGTTGGTTCAAAAGTTTATACTGATTCGGGAGACTTTTTTGGAGAGGTTGAGGAAGCAAACTTACAAGAAAACAAGATAGATGGGTGGAGAATTAAAGTCGGTGGAAGCGTCATGTCCTTGATAGGGGGCGCACGAGGTGTTATTATTCCTCATCAGTTTGTGAGGGCAATAAGTGATATTTTTATTATAAGTAATGCCGCGCTTCCAAGCCAGGAGTCAGATTCATTAGGTGAAGAAGAAGTTGAAGATTTAATTTAATTCTAGTTTCTATTCCCAGAAAATTTAAATACTATGAAATCACTATTTTCATATGGTTGAAGAGACAATATTGCAACACTGGATTTTCTCTCAGTTTGCTCTGCCGTTTTTATTAATTTTTTTCATAGTTTTTGGAGTTCTTGAAAAATCAAAAGTTTTTGGAGATGGGAGTAAACAGCTCAATGCCCTGCTTGCTTTTGTTGTTGGACTAATTTTTGTTGCAGTAATTGATTTTAATCAAGTTGTTTCAAATTTGATACTCTTTTTAGCAGTTTCTCTTGTTGTAATGTTTGTTGGACTTTTGCTTTGGGGATTTGTAGCGGGAGATAAAGGGCTCCAATGGGAGAATGTAAAAGGATTTAGTTGGGTCATTATTATGCTAATTTCTATAGCTCTTATTGCAGGAGTTCTTTGGGCTGCAGGAACTTCGATCCAGTTTTTTTATGATATTTTCAGTTTTCTTTTTACAAGTGATTGGAGTCAGACATTTTGGACAAATGTTGTTTTTATAGCTGCAGTTATAGGCGCACTTGCTTTTGTTTTAACTAAAGGCAACAATTAAATCAATAAGAATCAATTTCATAAGGTTTTTATCATCCCGAAACATATTTAAATATTCTTAACTCAGTTCTTTTATGATCAGTAAGTTTTTGAGTTTTCAGTTTGGAGGATTTTATGGAGGCGATATAGGATTTTTTCTTTCTCGCTTAGAGCAGCTAGGCTTTTTCAGTTATGTTTTACCCTTTCTTTTGATTTTTTCACTTACTTTTGGAATTTTAACAAGAGCAAAAATATTCAAAGAAAATAAACCCATAAATGCTGTTCTTGCGCTCACAGTTTCTCTTTTAGCATTACAGTTTAATTTTGTTCCAGTGTTTTTCTCAGAAATATTTCCAAGACTTGGAGTTGGATTGGCAGTAATATTGGTTGCATTAATACTCTTAGGATTGTTCATTCCTGAAGATGAGGATAACAAATATGTTGGATGGCTTTTTATAATTGGCGCATTGATTGTTTTCGTAGTTGTAATTTCTCAAAGTTTTGCATGGACAATTGGTTCTGATTGGGGATATTGGGGATGGTTTTTGTATGATTATTGGCCAGGAATTATGGTGGTCGCAATTGTGCTGGGATTCATGGCATGGATTTTAAAGAGTCCTGGAAATAAGCCAGAGCTTCCAGAATATGGAGTTCCTATTTTTAGAAGTAAGAAATAATAACAGTTAAAACTATTTTTTCTTAGAAGTCTTTTTCTTTTTTGAAGATTTTTTTGATTTATGAGAATGGGTTTTTGAAGGATGACTTTTCTCTGCCTTATCCGCAAGAGTATTTACAACCTTTCCAAAAGATTCTTGAATCATTCCCATTTCTTTTTTAACTCCTTCCAAACCTCTACCATATGAACCAACCTTCTCCAAGATATCTGCCTGCAACCTATCTATTGAAGATTCAATTCTTTTTAGTCTTTCAGAAACATTATTTATCTTTTCTTCTGCGAGATTTTTGAACTCATTGAATTCATCAACTTTTTCCTGTATTTTCTTAATTTTTTCTGTGAATACTTGCTCTGAAATTTCGATCATTGTATCTGAACTTCCAGAGTCATAACCATAAGGATCTTGACCATAATTCTCATATTCTTGACTTTCTTCATATTGAGGGTAGGGCTGCCCTTGATATTCATTACTATAAGAAGCAGAACCCTGAGGTCTTGGAACATATTCTTGATTTGAATTTTCAGAAACTTCTTTTGTCATTGGTTGAAAGCCTTTTCTTGTTTGAGGTTGTTGGGATTTTGAAGGTGTCGGAGGTTCAAGATCTTCATCAGAGATATTTTCTGTTGGAAGTTCAGAATGGTTTTCAGGATTAGTTTCTTCAGGACCCATCATTGAAGGTTCCATTGATTCATTTGTATTTCCTCCTTGTTCTGAAGAAACTGCATTTTTTATTTTTGCCTGACTTAGCGCTTCACTAATTTCATTGGGAGAAACTCCTTGATCTTTCAAACTTTTAACTATTTCATCTTCTGAAGCTCCCTTTTCCTTCATTCCTGTAACTTGTTCTAAAATACCCATTTAAATTAATTATTAACTATTTTTTTAAATCTTTTTTTCGCACGAATTCAAGTGGCTGAAACATTTTTGCCTGTTTAGAGAGAATTTCAAGATCCTCTTTCCGAGCAAATTTTGAAAATTGTTCTGAAGCAGTTTCCAAAAAAGACACGACCCTTTCCATATTTCTTTCAATCTTATCAATATTCTTTTTTAATTCCAAAATACCTTCATTTGTTTTTTCTTTTATCTCTACAAGGTTTTGTCCGATAAGGAGGAGACGATCCTTTAATGATCTATTCTTTTCTTCAAGATCTCTAATCTTAGCATCTAAATCTCCAAGAATTTGTCCACCATAGTCCGATCGTTCTTCGACCATAGTGAAATTAGGTTAAAATGGTTTAAATTTGTTTGGTTTTTTATTTTCAAAAATAGATTCTCAGATTCATACAAAATATTTTAAACTTTAATCTACACAGATTATTATGACAGATTCAGCACAGGGAAAAGGAAAGGTTCTTTATTCTTATGAAGTTAGAAGAGAAGGAGGTGAAGACATTCTTTATCTTAACTATTTAGGTGCGCCTTTTGTTCCAAGTTTAGCAGAATATCCTCATGTAATGGAGAGGACAGTGGATGCACTAATTGAAAACCCTAATGTTTCAAGAATAATTTTTACCCAGCAAAAGAATTATAATTATGATTTTAAAGAGACATCTTTTCTTTTAGAGATGGCCCAGATATACACATATCTTTTGAAACAAGAAAATATTTTATCTAAAGAGAAAATTTCTTCAAAAAGTAATTCATCTTTTTCTAAAAGGTATAATGAATTATTTTCTTTTCTTAATATGTTAAAAAGAGATCCTTTAGCGGCTTATTTTGATTTAAAAAAGGCGATAATTCAAGGAAAAATTTTAGCAGATCATACAGATTCAACATATAAATCCGATCAAGAAAATTATGTTGGTTTACTTGAAGAAATTTTTGAGAAGTTAAGTAATTTGAAAATCATTAAAGAGGCAAGCCAATATTTAGATGATTATCGGAAGGGAAATAGGGAAATTTATTTCAAATTATTTAAGCCAGACATAATTCCTAATTTTACTTTTACAAGGCTCGTTTCAGATCTTCCTGATGATGCAGAAATTATCAACCAGTATGAGATATCAATAGATGAATATGATGTTTCACTTGTTACAATTTTAAAAAAGAGGGATGATCCAAAATTAATTTACCATTTAGTCCCTCCAGAAAATACATTAAGTGAAGACCACCATATTCTTTTGAACCTTGCAAAAAAGGTTTTAATGGAACATCAACCAAAGGCAGAAGAGTTTACAGACACAGAAAGGACCAGGCAAGTCTTTTTTAACGTTTCTAAAGATCTTTTACAAGATCTTGCTCAAGGAAAAGGAATTGGCGCAACCTATTCTGAAATAAATAAACTAGCAACAATTCTTGTTAGACATACTATAGGATTTGGAGTTTTGGAAGTTTTGCTACAGGATAAAAATTTGCAAGATATTTCCTTGAATGCCCCAATTTCAATGACTCCTGTTTTTGTGATGCATCAAAAATATGATGAATGTATCACCAACATAATTCCAAGCCAAGAAGATACAGATTCATGGGCCGCAAAATTTAGATTGATTTCAGGTAGACCTTTAGATGAGGCAAACCCTATTTTAGATACTCAATTAGAGATAGGAAAAATAAGGGCAAGAATTGCAATTGTTCAACAACCGCTTAGCCCAGATGGTTTAGCTTATTCTATAAGAAGACACAGGGAAGAACCTTGGACATTCCCATTATTTATTCAAAACAAGATGATGAATCCTTTGGCCGCAGGCCTTTTGAGTTTTTTAATAGATGGTTCAAGAACAATTCTTATTGCAGGAACAAGAAGTTCAGGAAAAACATCTGTTCTGGGAAGCCTTATGCTTGAAATAATTCCTAAACACAGAATAATTGTTATTGAAGATTCTCTTGAGCTTCCTGTTGAATCCTTAAGAAAATTGAAGTATGATATCCTAAGGATGAAAGTTAGAAGTGCTTTGTTAAAAACAACTAATGAAGTTTCGGCAGATGATGGGATTCGAACAAGTTTGCGTTTAGGAGATTCAAGTTTGATTATTGGTGAAGTTAGGAGTGTTGAGGCTCAGGCACTTTATGAAGCGATGCGTGTAGGTGCCTTGGCAAATGTGGTTGCAGGAACAATCCACGGTGCTTCTCCTTATGGGGTTTTTGATAGAGTTGTCAATGATCTAAAAGTACCCCCAACTAGTTTTAAGGCTACAGATATAATTGTTGTTGCAAATCCTATAAAATCTTCAGATGGTTTACACTCTTTTAAAAGAATTGTAAGAATTTCAGAAGTTAGGAAACACTGGGAAAAAGATCCTCTTGATGAAGGTGGTTTTGTTGATTTAATGAAGTATAATGTTGAGACAGATCAATTAGAACCTACAGAAGACCTAATTAATGGGAATAGTGAAATTATCAAAGAAGTTGCTTCAGGAGTCAAAGGATGGGCAGGAAACTGGGACGCAGTGTGGGATAATATAACCTTAAGGGCAAAAATAAAAGAAGAACTTGTTAGAACTGCTGAAAAAACAAAAGATTATGGTTTATTAGAGTCGGAATTTAGTTCTGCTGCAAATCATGCATTTCATAGAATTTCTGAGAAAATTATTGAAGAAGATGGACTTCCTAAAGGTGAGAAAGTTTTTCCTGAATGGAAAAAATGGTTTCAAGAAGAAATCAAAAAAAGAAAAACCTAAATTTATCCCACATTTCTTTCAAGATGAATTATGCTTAATCCTCCTAACACTAGGTGGAAGAAGTAGAGTATTATTCTACTAAGAATAGATACTGCAAATGCAGCTGCAAAGTTTATTCCCAATGCAGAATACATAAAGATCATAGATCCCTCCACAAGACCAAGACCTCCAGGGGTAGGAGAGAGATCACCTACTGCACTCCCCAAACTGGCGATAGCCATTACTATAAGGAAATTTACATGAATTCCAAAAGAAATAAAGAGGAAATAAGGAGATAAACAAACCAAAATCCAATTTATTAAAGAAAGAGTTATTCCTACTATGACGATTCTTTTTGTTTTCAGAGTTTTTAAGAATATTTTCAGAAACTCTTTTGAATGTTTTGTTATAACTTCTTTAATTTTTCCAAATTTCCCACCTTTTTTGGAATTTACCCATCCTCTTTTTTTGATCACCTTTATTACCCAATTTCTTGTTTTGTCTGAATTGATTAAAAGCACCAATAAGAAGATAAAAAAGATAGAGAAAATAGCTGTTTGAAACACGACCTTAATCTCTGGAGAAATTGGAATGACTGTTAACATATAAAGTACAGATACAAGAATAAAGAAAAGTATGGCAGTAACATGGAAAACTCTATCAGCAATTATTGCTGCAAAAAGTTTAGTAACAGATTTTTTATAACGTTTCCCAAGATAGTAGGCTCTTACAGGCTCTCCTCCAATCTGGGCTCCAGGAGTTATAACATTAATAAAATTTCCTCCGAGAGTACATTTTAAGTTAAACCAAAATCCAGTTTTTGCAACAGAACTTATCGAATAAACGCTTCTAAGGTTAAAGAAGATTATTGAAAAACCAAAAGAAAGAAATGCTAAGAAGAGGTAAAAATTATTTGCCTGTAATAAAAGAGAATACACTTCCAAAAAGTCAATACCTCTTAATAGGTAAACAACAACTCCCAACATAATTATTCCAAGAGTAACTCTTAGTGAGGTTTTCATAGTATTTTTTAGAAAAAGACCTTTAATAAGTTTTAAGTATAAAGTCAAAGGAAAATTTATTAACCATCTTTTGCTTATTTTTAAGGTAGTAATTGAAAATATATAATGGATAATAATAAAAGAGGTGTTTAAATGAGAACTTCTGACAAAGATATTGAGAAAATTCTTAAAAAGTATGGAAAAAAAATAGAATCTCAGATTTCTGTAGACAAAGGATATAGTCAACAGTATTTAGATTTTAAAAAAGACAGGGCAAAAGAGATATCAAGATATGAAAAATTATGCAAAAGTCTTGGAAGCTTGATTAAATTAAAAGTTTCAGATAAGGATTCTAAAGAAATTCAAAAGCACCTTGATGGAGCTCATTTAGATTTAGAACCTTGGCAACCATTAACACTAAGCGTGATATCTTTTCTTATTCTATTTTTTGTTGGACTTATTATTTCTATTGCATTTGTTTTGATAAATGGAGATATTTCTTCATTCCCTCTACTTTTTTTCTTTCTCATAATTATATTTTCTATTTTCCTATTTTATTTCTTAAAAGCTTATCCTGAGCGGCTTGCACATAAATGGCGTTTGAAAGCATCATCTCAAATGGTTCCTGCAATACTTTATACTGTTGTTTATATGAGGCATACACCAAACTTAGAAAGGGCAATAGCCTTTGCTTCAGAGCATTTGCAACCACCTCTTGCATTGGATTTAAAAAAAGTTTTTTATGATGTTCAAATTGGAAAGTTCTCTACGATAAAAGCAAGTCTAGACAATTATTTAGAATCCTGGAGAGATCATGCTACCGAATTTATAGAGTCTTTCCACCTTATCGAAAGCAGCCTTTTTGAACCAGATGAATCAAGGAGAATTTCTACATTGGAAAAGTCTCTGAAGGTTGTTCTTGATGGAGTCTATGAGAAAATGCTCCGGTTCACACACAATGTAAAAAGTCCATTAACAAATGTTTACATGCTTGGAGTTGTTTTACCAACACTGGGTTTAGCATTATTACCTCTTGCAACTGCAATGCTTGGAGGCTTACTAAATTGGATACACATATTAGTTCTATTTAACTTAATAATACCTTTTTTTGTATTTTATCTTACAGATAAGATTGTTTTTTTGAGGCCTGGAGGATATGGAGAAACTTCTCTCCTAGAAAAAAATCCTCTTTATCCAAAATATAGGAGTAAGAAACCTTATTTGAAAGCATTTTTTATAGCATTACCTTTTTTCATTTTGGGATTTTTGCCATTTATTTTTCAGTTCACTCCTTTTCCTGAAATAGTAGGGCTTCAAAGTGATTATACCTTTTCTGAACTTGGAATGGGATTTTTTGGAGATGGAAGTTTTTTTGAATTTATCGAAACTTCTTCTGGAACAAAAGGGCCTTTTGGAGTAGGGGCACTAATTTTAAGTATGTTTTTTCCTCTTGGTTTGGCATTGATGTTTTCAGTTGCATATAAGGATAAAACAAGTGAAATGATGAAAGAGAGAAATAAAACAGAGCAACTTGAACTTGAGTTTAACAATTCTCTTTTTCAAATAGGAAATAGGATTGGAAATGGAGTTCCACCAGAACTAATTTTTGGAAGAGTTGCAGAGTCTTCAAAAGGATTACAAACTGAAAGTTTTTTCAGGCGTGTTGATTATAATATAAGGCAAGGAGGAATGAGTGTGGAGAAAGCGATTTTTGACAGTAGAAGGGGGGCCCTGATAGATTATCCTTCAGAGTTGATTTCAATAAGTATGAAAATTTTAGTTGAATCTGCAAAAAAAGGATTAAAGATTGCTGCATCAAGTATGATGGGTATATCTGAATATATTAAAAATATGAATAAAATAACTGCAAGGCTTAAAGACATGCTTGCAGAAGTTGTTTCAGATATGAAGAGCAATATGTCTTTCCTTGCACCATTACTTTCAGGAGTTGTTGTAGGGCTGGCTGCAATGATAACTTCGATATTATCAAGATTAAGTCTTGAAGAAATTCAAGGGGGAGAAACTGCTGCGATTGGAAATATTGATAATATTCTGAATATATTTGAGGTTTCTTCAATGATCCCCCCATACTTTTTACAGATAATAATTGGATTGTATTTGCTGCAAATAATTTTTATCTTGACAAGGACTCTTGTAACTGTTGATTCTGGAGAAGATCGACTTAGACAAACTCACGAAACTGGAAAGAACTATTACAAAGGCATCCTTTTGTACTTCATTACTGCGTTTATTGCTACAGTGTCATTGTTTGTCTTAGTAAGTGTTGTTCTTGGAAATTTATAATAAGGTTAAATTTATTAATTCATTTCTTCTTTTTTATTTATGGGAAAAAAGGGTTTGATAAAAATTAAGAAAGGGATCATTGCTGACTATCTTCCATGGGTTTTGATAGGTGTAGCAGTTTTGGCTATTTTAATGATTACAATTTTTGTTTTGAAGGATAGAGGGATATCTCTCATAGAACAAATAAAAAACATTTTGAGATAATGGAATTAACAATAGAAAATTTAATTAAAATAATCCTTGGAGTTTTAGTAGTGGCCATAGTTGTTTTTGGAGTTTACACTTTTTTTAGAGATTATGTTATAGAATTTTTTAAGACTGGGAATGAGTCTATAAATTTAATGTTGGTCTTGATAAAATGATTAAAACAAAAAAGGGATTTTTACTTGCAGAAGAAACTTTGAAAATGATTTTGGCAGTAATTGCCATAGGTTTTCTTGCATTTCTTCTTTTTTCCCTTTATAATTCGGGAAAAGAATCAAGAGATCTTCAATTTGCAACAGAATCCCTCGATTTTTTAATGGGTGAGATTGAAAGAGAGAACGGAAATGTAGAAATTTTAAATCCTAAAGGATGGGTCATTATTTCCTGGCCGCATGAAGAAATTAAACCAAACTCATGTTCTAACTTAGGGTGGGAAAAATGCATATGTATTTCTAAAGATGTTAGTTTAGGAAGCCAGATTCTTTCATCTCTCCCTTTTACAGAAAGTGTAATTCAAAAATTTAGTGATAATTCTGATGAAGGTGTTTGTAGAGAAAATGAAGAAGGTTTTATTGTCAAAAAGGAAGGCAACATTACTCAACCGATTGTTATAGAAAATCCTCCTGTAAAACTCTCTATAGATTATGAAAATAAAATAATTTCAGAGGATAATTGATGGATTTGGAAGAATTAGTAAAGTACATTGGATGGATTGTTTTTTTTGGAATAGCTTTAACAGGAATTTATTTTTTATTGCGAAGCTTAGGAATTTTAGGCTGAATGTTTTTCGTTAACTTTATAATTTGGAAAATGTTCAGTTTATTATGATTTTTTTAAAAAGAGGTAATAAAAAAGGAGAGCTGACAACAAAACAATTAATTACTATAATTGTCCTTATAACAAGTTTTATAGTTATATTATTTCTTCTTTTTAGATTAAATCTTGGAGAGACCAATGAGAAACAAATTTGTCACAATTCTGTTTTACTTCAAGATAAGTCTGTTTTTTCAGGACCTCTAGATTGTAGAACAAACTATGTTTGTATTTCATCTGGTAAAGAGTGTGAAAATATAAGGGCCACAGTTACAGAGAGGATAGATCCAAACAAGGAGGAGATAATGAATATTCTTGCAGAGGAAATGTCTGATTGTTGGTGGATGTTTGGAGAGGGAAAAATAAACTATGGAGGCAAGGCATTGGTAGAAAGAACCACAGAATTTGCAATATGTTCTGTTGTTGAGTTTGATGAAAGCCTGCAAAACCAAATTTCAGAGATAACTTACCAAGAATTTTATGATTATCTAAAGACTTCAAAAAAATCAAGTTCTCAGACATACTTACAATACATTTATTCAAAAAATACATTGGAGGAGATGGATGGAGAAAATTATGTGAATTTTAGTTTATCAGATTCTATAAACACTTCAAGAAAATATTCAATAATCACCGGAATTGATAATAGGGTCGGAACGGGAGAAAATTTTAGGCCAGATACAATTCTTAAAGTTTACATAATTCCTACTGATGAAACTTCGGACAGACTTTTATCTCCGAGAGAATTTATAACAAAATCCTAAAATGAGAAAATTAATTTGCAATAAAAGTGGAAATATTTTAACAGAGAATATAATTTTCATAATTCTTAACTTAGTTTTTATTTCAATACTTCTTTTATTTGTTTTTTCTAAAATGAGTAGTGCAGCAGTTCTTGAGGAGAAATATGCTAAACAAGTAGCATTGATAATTGATTCTGCAGAGCCGGTGATGTCGATAGATTTGGAAATGGAAGATGCCATAAAAATAGCAGAAAGAGAAGGAATAGATCTTAACACAATAATTACAAAAGAAGGGAATATGATTTCAGTTAAACTAAGGGATGGGGGAGGGTATAGTTACTCATTCTTTAATAATGTCAGCGTAGATCTTCGTTTAAATACAGATACAAATAAAGGATATAATATTTGGATAGAATAAAATGAATAAAAAAGGAGAAAAACTTATCTCAGTATATTGGTTTGCAATTTTGTTTATAGTTGCAGCAGGAGTTGTTTATATGGTTATTTCATTCTATGGTGAACCTTATGATGTTCGTAAAGCTGAAGCAGAAATTTTAGCAGAAAAAGTTGCAAATTGTTTGACAGAAGGCCCTTATTTAAAGGAGGAAATTTTTGAAGAAGATTTCAATGAAAACTTGATTGAACATTGCAGGTTAAATTTTGAAGTTGAAGATGTTTTTGATTGGAAGCAGGAAGGACAATATTATTTTGAGTTTGGAGTTTACAGTTTTGATTCAAAAGAAGAAATTGTATTTGGTTTTGCAGGAAATAATAATTTAAAATCTGATTGTAGATTAGAAGGAAAGGGTTTCCCAGTTTGTTTTGAAAAAAGTTTTTATTCTTTAGATAGAGAAAACAAACAGTATGAAGTTAAAGTAATGTCATCAGTTAAAAAAGTTGAAAAAAATGTTTATTAAAAAGAATAAATCTGGACAGATGAGTGAAACAGTCACATGGTTAGTTGCTACAATCATAATTGTTTCAATTCTTTTAATATCTGTTTTTGTTTCCACAACACCTCTCTGGAAAAATAAAAAAATTTCTACCTCTGGAGAAAAAGATTATTTTGTGTCAAAATCTTTTTTTTCTTATCTTTTAACACACAATACTGAAGATGTTATAGTTTATAGTCAGTTAGAGGAAGAAGATAATTTAAATGAGTTTAATGGAGAACTTGCCAAGGAAATTTTTATAGGTTTTTATGGTGAGGAATATTCTGGAATTTGGGTAGGATTAGTTTCAAATAGGTTATTACTACCTCAAACTTCAAATGATTATTTTGGAAGAAGAACAGATATTACTTTAACTGGAGAAGATACTAATCCTGATTTGTTTTCAATTATTAAAGAAGAAATTTATTTTGAAGATAAATCTTTTGAAGTTGTTATGAGGAGGAATCCAAAATGAAAATAAAAAATAAAAGAGGAGATATTCCAATAACAATTTTGGTCATTGGAGTTTTAGCAGTTTGTGGATTAGCTTTATTAAGCTTTTATCTTTCAGATAAAAAAGTAAGTGAGAATTTTTTGAATCAAGGAATTTTAGAAAAAGCAATAGTTCTGGAAGAGAAAATTCAGGTTTATGATGAATTAGGTTTTTCTAAAGAAGAGATAGATGGTTTAGTGAGTATTGAGTATGATTTAAGCGGGAGAAGACACATTTTTTTAGAAGGAGAGGGAATTACTGTAACTTATTTTTTGCCAGGCTAGGCTTTTTAAACAAAAACATTTTTAAACAAAATAACCCTAAGTTTAACATGCAAGGAAAAAAGAGAGAGAGATTCTTAAGAGATATTAGGGGTCAAGGATTGAGTACAAATGCAATAGTTTTAATAATTTTAGGAGTAATTGTTTTAGCAGTTTTAGCTATAGGGTTTTTCTTTGGTTGGCAGACGCTTCTACCTTGGATACAGCAAGATAATATTGACACCATAAATTCACAATGTCAAGTGGCATGTACCACTGAAAATATTTTTGCATTCTGTTCTCAAGAAAGAAATTTAAGAGCAGGGGGAGAAGAGGTGACTTCTACTTGTTCTGAACTTTCTAATCCTGACAATGAAGAATTAAGACAATATGGAATTCAAGGTTGTCCTCAGATAGATTGTTAGAATTTTGCAATCAGGGTAGCCAAACACAGCATAAGTGGAAAATTCAGATTATTAATTCCCAAATTATTTAAATAACCAGATCTTAATTTTCATATGGAATATGGAATGCCTCAAAAAAGAAACACTCGAAAAGGCAAAAAAAAGGAAAAAAAGAAACACCCTTACAAGACTGGGGGCAAAGAAAGAAATAGAGAAAAGTCTAAGAAAAAATCAAAGTAATTAGCACATTTTATAAATAAAAATAACTAAACTTTTTTATGAGTTTGGAAATTATTTTTTTAATTGTTTTGGCATTTATCTGGATAATTTTCGCAACATTTCAGGACTTAAAGACAAACGAGATTTCTAATTGGATTAGTTTTTCTTTGATAATTTTCGCAATGGCATTAAGGTTCTTTTATTCATTATTTAATGGACCTGATTTTGGCTTTTTTTATCAGGGATTGATGGGTTTGATAATCTTTATAGTAATTGGACATCTTCTTTATTATGTAAAATTTTTTGCAGGGGGAGATGCAAAATTATTCATGGCCTTAGGACCAGTCATTCCTTTCGCAATGGATCTAAATACGAATGTTAAGATATTTGCAATTTTTCTTTTACTCTTTTTGTTATTAGGTGCACTGTATAGTTTAAGTGCAAGCATTTATCTGAGTCTAATAAATTTTAGAAAATTTCAAAGAGAATTTTCAAAACAATTTAAACAAAATAGAATTTTACTCACGTGGATTGTTTTGACTGCAATTATATTTATTATTCTTGGATTTATTGAAGAGATATTTCTCTATTTTGGAATACTATTTTTTATTTTTCCTTGGCTATATATTTATACCAAATCTGTTGATGAATCTTGCATGATTAAGAAGATAAAAACAACTAAGCTCACTGAAGGAGACTGGCTTTATAAAAATTTGAAAATAGGAAAGAAGTCAATAAAGGCAAGGTGGGAAGGATTGAGTAAGGAAGAGATATTCTTAATAAGAAAAAAGCATAAATATGTTTTGATAAGGCAAGGAGTTCCATTTTCTCCTGTTTTTTTACTAACTTTTTTAGCTTTTATTTATTTTTGGCAAAAAGGTTTTTTTGGTTTAATATAAAATTCAAAATCACTTAGCTAAAGGAAATCATTTAATATTAGTTTTAAAATATTTTTGTTAAATTCAAGGAATTCTTTTCGGAAGCCAAATTTTTTCAGAATCAAGATTTATAATTCTAGGTCCAGTTTTTTCTTCAACATCTTCTTTTTCATCTGTCCAGAGAATTTTTTGTAATTCTTTTAATCTTTCAGGCTTTGCCTGCTGTTTTTCGGAAGGAATTTCATTACCATAAACAGGAATAACATTTATTATTTCATGGCCAAACATGTTTGAGGAGGAAACCTCAACTTTCTTAGGTTTGAGAGTTTCTTTTATTTTTTTCGTTATTTTTTTACTTAGGAGAAAAGCGGTTGGAGGCATATCTTCAACAGAGGAGATGTGATCTTTTGGAATCACAATAGAGTGGCCTTCTGAAAGAGGATTTATTTCAAGAAAAGCAGCAGAATCATTATTTTCAGCTATCTTATAGGAGTCGACATCTTCTGAAATAATTGAACAAAAAATACATTGAGATGTTCCTTCGTTTGTACTTGTTAAATTGTTTCCCTCAATTTTCAGATTATTTTTTTTAAGAAATTCTTCAAGTTGACCAGAATCCATGGAATTTATTTGGCTTTTTGCAAATTCCTTTTTATCTTCTGGAAAACTTTTATCAATGTTTTGGATTAACTGTTCTTTTATTGCCTTTGCTTGTTCTTGATTTAAAGACATAAATGTGGAAAGAATTTTTGTTTAATAAGTTTGTTGGTTTCATAAAATTATCTTTAGAGAGCTCTTCTCATATCAACAACTTCTATAGATCTGACTCCTTCAATATTTTCTAAGGATTTTTGAAATTCCTCAAGCTCTTTTTCCTCAGGCCATTCAAAAAGAACCATGAGTGCTTTTAGTCCAAATGCTATTGGCTGAACCTCAAATCGGGGACTATTTACTTCTTGAGAATCCATTTTTTGGCTAACTTTTTTCTGAATTTCTTCGACATTTGTTTCTGGAGATTCTAACATTACCTTTAATTTTATAATCATTGTTCCCATGAAATAAATTAAATAAATATCCTTTAAAAGTTATCGGTTTCATTTTTCAAGAGTATATATTTTTCCAACAACAATACTTAAAAACAAGAGGACTTTTTTAGAATAATGGCTAAAGACAATTACCAAAGAATCGTTGAAAAAGTTGCAGAATCTTCTGGAAGCACTGTAGGTGAAATTGAAGATAGAATTGATAGAAAGAGGGCAAAACTTTCAGGGTTTATTAGTAAAGAAGGTGCTGCACAAATTGTTGCGTCGGAGCTTGGAATTTCTTTTGAAAATGAAAAATTAAAAGTGGATGAGCTCCTTCCAGGAATGAGGAAAGTCAGTGTGGTGGGACAGGTTTTTAGGATGTCTCCCGTAAGAACATTTAAAACAAAAAAAGGAGAAGAGTCCAAAGTTGTCAATTTTTGGATTGCTGATGATACTTCAAATATAAAAGTAGTTCTTTGGGATACTAATTTAATCAAGAAAATTGAAGATGGAATTATTAAAGAAGGAGTGTCTGTAGAAATTTCTAATGGATCTATGAGGGAAGGAGAACTACATCTTGGAAGTTTTTCTGAAATAAAAAAGAGTGATAAAAAATTTGAAAAAATAAAAACAGAGAGGGTTTACAATGAAAAAAGTATAGAAGATATTTCTAAAGGAGAGGTTGCTGAGATCAGGGCATTTATTGTTCAGGTTTTTGAACCTAGATTTTTTAATGTTTGTTCAGAATGTGGAAAGAAAGTGGAAAAATCAGGAGATGATTTTGTTTGTAAAACCCATAACAAGGTTGCTCCAGAAAAAAGAGCAGTTTTAACATTAGTTTTAGATGATGGTACAGAATCAATCAGGACTGTTTTATTTCATGAAGTGATTAAGGAGATAGGATTAACGGATTTAGAAGACCCTGAGAAACTTTCATCTCAGAAAGAAAATCTCCTTGGTAAAGAAATGATTTTTTCAGGAAATGTAAGACAGAATGATTATTTTAATAATCTTGAGATAATTGCCGAAAGAGCCAAGGAAGTTAACCTGGATAAAATTATCTCTAATTTAGAAAATAAATAAAATGGTAGACTTAAACAACATAATTTTCTTAGCTATTTTTTTATTAGGTTTGGCAATAGCCTATTTTTTAGGGAATAGAGTTGGCGCGAAGAATAGAGATGTTCATTGGGAAACAGAGCTTTTACCAAATCATAGAAAAGATGCAATTATGAGATCGCGTGCAGTTCTTGGAGGTCAATTCTCAGAGCAGCTTGCACCATTTCTTCCAGATTTTCCTTATAAACCCACAGAATGTAGATTTTTAGGAAAGCCAATAGATTTAATTGTTTTTGAAGGGATGGATGATAAAGAAATAAGTGAAGTTGTGTTTGTAGAAGTTAAAAGCAGTGGCTCTCGTCTTTCTTTCTCTGAAAAAAAACTTAAAGATGCTGTTAAAAATAAAAGAATTAGGTGGGAAGAATATAGAATTCCTAAAAATTTAACTAAGAAAGGAGAAATTGACATTTCAGATTTTTAAATTATTTAAAAGATTAATATGTAACTAGAGGCTACAAATCCTTATAAATCGGGCTTTATTTTTTTGTTTATGGCTAAAAGTGAAAGTAAGGAATCTAAAGAAGATGCTGAAAAAATAAAGAAAGCTGTAGAAGATGAGAATAAAGAAGAACCAGAGAAAGACCCTGAATTAACAGATCTTCCAGGAATAGGTCCTGCCGTTTCTTCAAAACTAGAGAATGCAGGAATTAGTGATCTTATGAGTCTTGCAGTTGCAACCCCTTCTTTTGTTTCAGATTCTGCAGGAGTTAGTGTAACTGTCGCAAGAAAAGCAATCCAGGCCGCCAGAAAAATGCTTGATCTGGGTTTTATGGATGGAACAGCATATGCTAAAAAAAGAGAAAATATTCATAATATAACTACAGGTAGTAAGAATTTTGATGAACTTCTTGGAGGAAAAGGAATTGAATCGAGATCTATAACAGAATGTTATGGGGCTTATGGTTCTGGAAAAACACAAGTTGGGTTAACTGTGGCAGTTAATGTACAGATGCCTATAGAGAAAGGAGGAGCAAGTGGTAAGTGTGTTTTTATAGATACTGAAGGGACTTTTAGGCCTGCAAGGATTAAACAGATTGCAGAGGCCTTAGGAGCTAATCCTGAGAAGGTTCTTAAGAATATCCTTGTTGCGCGTGCATTTAATTCAGACCATCAAATGCTTTTGCTAGAAAAAGTTTCTGAAATGATTAAAAAAGGAGAACCTATAAAGCTTTTGATAATTGATTCTCTCACAGCTCATTTTAGGGCAGAGTACTCTGGAAGAGGACAACTTGCAGATAGACAACAAAAACTAAATAGATATATTCACAATTTGATGAGGCTTGCTGAAACTCATAATCTTGCAATTTATTTTACAAACCAAGTTATGGCAAATCCTGCCCAACTTTTTGGAGACCCTACAACAGCAATAGGAGGACACATAATTGGTCATGCAAGTACATATAGGATTTATCTTAGAAGAGGGAAAAAGGGAAGTAGAGTTGCAAAAATGATAGACTCTCCAAACCTCCCAGACAATGAGGCCATTTTTAATATTACTGAAGCAGGTGTTGTTGATTAAACATTAAACAGATTAATGATGCCCTTACCAGGATTCGAACCTGGGTTACAACCTCCGCAAGGTCGCGTTCTGTCCTCTGAACTATAAGAGCTAACTTTTTAAGGAATTCATCATTTAAAATCATTTTAATTTTAGAAGAGGCATACTTTGGAAAGAATTTTCGGGAAAAGAAATAGTTCTAAATTTTTAAAAACAAGAAAATCTTTTGTTTTTTATGACCGAACCAGAATATATTAGATTGGTTAAAGAAACAGAGATTTGTAAGAATTGTAAAAATATTGTCGTAGGTAAAGGAAATTTGGATGCAGACATTCTTTTTGTTGGAGAGGCTCCGGGAAGAAATGAAGATGAACAAGGACTTCCGTTTGTTGGGGCTGCAGGGAAAAATCTAGATAAGCTTTTAGAAAAAGTCGGACTTAGTTTGGACAATGTATATGTTGCAAATATTCTCAAGTGTAGGCCGCCAGAAAACAGAGATCCTTTACCTGAAGAAATCAAAGCACATACTCCCTGGTTAGTTGAACAAATAAAAAAAATAAAGCCAAAAGTTATTTGTTCTCTTGGAAATTATGCTACGAAATTTTTCTTGGCTGATGGGAATGTTGATAAGATGAAGGGCATACCCGGAATTACACAAGTCCATGGGAAAGTAAAAATGATTGATTTTTACGGATTGAAAATAAAATTGATTCCTTTGTTTCATCCGGCAGCAATAATCTACAATAGGAATAAGCTAACACCTCTTTGGGAAAAAGATATGGAGATTGTTAAGAGTGAGATTCAGCAGAAGACTTTAACCTAATTTTTTGATTCTTTTGAATAAATTTATAGTGAGCATCATCTGTTTTTTTATTACATTTTGAACAAGTTTTTTTTAGAGTGTAAATTTTACAGGAAGAGCATTTACTGAGTTTCATTCAATTTTCAAGTTACTTAATTTTAAATACCTTTATTTTTTAGCTTTTTTATGAAATGGCATGCGATTACAGGTTCTTGGAGAAACACAAGTAAAAAGATAGAGAGAGATGTTATAAAAGCTGTTGAAAATATTGTTTTACTTGGAGAGGGTATTGTGACAGGAGGAGCTTTAGGAGTTGATTATATTGCAACAAAAACGGTTTTAAAGGATATTAACCAGAGACCTGTTGTAGACAATTTAAAGATTTTTCTCCCAACATCTTTAGAGAACTATTCTAGACATTATTTTAAAAGAGCAAGGGAAGGAATTATAACAGAAACTCAAGCAAATAAATTAGTAAACCAATTGGAGAAAGTTTATGAAGTAAATCCAAACGCTATTATTGAAGGGCCAAAAAATGTTGAAGTGGATAAAAGGAGCTATTATGCAAGAATTGAAAAAATCGTAATGGCAAGTAATGATGTCTTTGCATTCCATGTAAATAATTCTAAGGGAGTTCAATATGGAATTGATTTTGCTGAAAAATCAGGAAAACCTGTTTTTATAAAAAAATATAACCTAAAAAATCCTTTAAAAAAGGTTAAAATTAGATGTTAATTACTTAAGGTTCAATATATATTCTTTCATATGAGGGTGGAAAGAAGTCGTAAAATATTTTTCCAATTCTTCAGGTCTGACCCACTTTAACTCAAGAAAATCATCTCCTGCTTTTTCATTTCCCTTTACAACCTCACATAAAAAATATATCAAGAGCAAGTCTTTTTTTTCAGGAGGGGTTCTAGAATATATTGAACCAAGATTTTCAATTGAAAGTCCTGTTTTTCTTTTTATTTTATCTTTAAGTGCTTTTTCTACATCTCTTCCTAAAGTTAATTTTCCTCCAGGAAAGCTCCATGTAAGTTTTGGAATATGAGGGTCATTTTCCCTCCGCCCAATCAAGATTTTTTTCTTTTCAGGGTCAAAAATTACTCCCAATAAGGCAACTTTAAACTGATCTGATTCTTTATTAACTCCCATAAGAAAAAATAATCAATCTTGCTTTTAAGTTTTATGTTTCCCTAACAAATAGTCATTAAAAACAAAGGGAATTTTTTACTTTTTTGGAATGACAACCAAAGAATTAGTGTTTATTTTTTACAATTTGGAATTGGATTCCTTCCTTTTTTGCCTTTTCTTCCAATTTTTTAAGAATAATGTCAAATTCTTTATCTAATTTCTTTAAATCCTCAGATTCTTTTTTGAGAGAATACTCTCCTGAGGAAAGGTATTTTATCTCAATGCCTTTAGTGTCTTTAAATAATTTTTTTAAGATATCTAATCCATCATTTTCTAAACTTGTTAGGCGAATGTACTTTTTAATAATAGATTTATTCTTTTTTTGAGAATTAATAATTTCCATGACCTTTTTAGTATCACTCTTTCCGATGAGCTTTTCAAGTTCTTTCGGATTTTCTTTAGCTCTTTCCAAGAAAGTGTAGATTTTTTCTTTCTCAGAAATTTCTTTTGCCACAGAATTTCCCTTTTCTCCAAGAATTCCTTTTAATATTTTTTCATAGCTCTTTTCTTCTTTAGCTTTTTCCTTAGTTTTTTTCCGTTCTTCTTGAGTAACTCTTCTGAAAGTTAAATCAATCCTATCTCCAGAAATTCTTAAAATCTTACAAACAATAATTTTTTTTGGGACAACATAATCTCTAATATTTCTTATTCTTCCTGGAGAGATCTCACTAAATGTTAGAGTCCCTTCTAATTCCTTACCCTCATAGGGAATTTTTACAAAAACGTTTGTTCCAATTATCCTGTCTACTGTGCACAGGACGATGTCTCCTTCCTCAAGATTTGTTTCCATAAGAATAAGTAATCTGGCTTATTTTTAAGGGTTTGGGGTAAAGTAATTCAATCAAACCTTCACAGTTTCAACTTCGAAATTTTTTTTCAAAATTTCAATGAAATCTTCTTCTTTATCCTTTGTTATTATGCCTCCTGCAGCAAATTTGTGGCCCCCCACCTCTCCACCTATTTCATTGATGACTTTTCCAAGAACCTCCCTCAAATTTCTTCCATTATCTTCTCGCCCACAAATTCTGGCAGATATTTTGATTTTTTGTTCATAATATGCCATTGTAGTTATAACTGTTCCTTCTTTATATTCTGGAGAGTTAGAAAGTATACTTGCGATAGTTCCAATTATGGTATCTTTTATTTTATCTTGAGCATTTATTATTATGAATCCATCTCCTTTTATTTTATCTATTTCAGAAACAGTTTCCAATCCAGAGATTATGTGTTGTTTGTATTTTGCATGAATTTCCCCAGCCTCTTTTTTTGCTTGTGGAACTTCCAAACAAAATCTAAGTGCAACACCACTATTTCCAAGTCTTGAGCATGCATTAATCATGGCGCTTAACTCTCTTGCATCCTCTAATTTATTGAAGAATTTTAAAAGGTAAATATTTCCAATTATATTTCTACTTGATTTAGGGTTTCTTAACATTATGGCAGTAGTTAACTTTTTCATTTCATTATCATCTAATTCTAAGAGACATTTATATCTCCCATTTTCAGGATTTATTCCAGATTCTCTTATAAGCTCAAGAACTCCCTGGGAATTCCCTGTAACTCCTGGAATGTAAGGATTTGAACTATATTCTAAAGTTCTATTTATAGGCCTTGTTGAAGGATATAAAAGAAGACCTTTTTTTGTCTTTACATCACTTTCCTTAAATATTTCCATATCTAAATCCTCTAAATGGTCCTCCATAAGATCTCCAATCATCCCAAGAACAGCTAGTTTTGCAAGATCCTTATTTCTAGAATTTATTTCTTTGCAGAAAAGATAGACTAATCCTGCAGTACTTATTTTTTCCTTATCATTAAACCAAGGATTTATTATTTCAACATTTTTAGGGACTTCCTGATCTACTTCGTGATGATCGATAATAAAAACTTCATCAAAACCACCTTCTTTTATATAATCCAATGCACCAGATGCAAGATCAAGGAATAAAATAACTTTATCCTTTGGAAGATTTTTTATGAATTTTTCTTCAAGAGATTTTACTATTTTGACAGAAAACTTTCTATCCAACCTCTTAAGTCCTTTAATCATTATTGCTGCAGAAGTTATTCCATCAGTATCAAAATGACTGACCAAGTAAATTTCCTTATTTTTAGTTTTTGCAAGAAAATTTTCTGAAACTTCCTTGATACTTTTTTCCAACGATTTTTCTTCAAATTTATTTTTCATATTAACCTCTTTATTATTTTTGAATTAAATAAAATCAAATTACTATTAAAGATTTTCTAAAATATTAGATTATTTTAATGCCTTTTTATGGTATTTCTTAAGTTTTCTCAGTCTGGAAAAATTTTTATCCCTATTTCGCATTGATTTCTTATCCTGTCTATTTTTTTCAAAATGTTCTTTAATTTTATTGATTTTTTCTTCCATATTTTTTAAGTCAGGATTTACATAATTTTCTTTTTCTTTCAGGATTTTAGAAATCTTTTTATCATATTCTTTGGAATGAATTCCTTCTTTTTTGAGTTTTTCACCAATTTTTTCACTTGTTAGCCCTTCATTTGCAAGTTTCAAAACTTTCTTTTCAAATTCTGCAAGAGATGGTTTTTTTGCTTTTTTATCTTTTTTTTGCTTTTCTTTTTTCTCAACCATGCTTTAAGATATTTGAATTTGTTTTTAAACTTTGCGTGCATCTAGTATTAATAAAAGTAAAATATTTTAAACACTAAAATTGTATAAATTTTATGGCAAAAACCATTGGGATAGTTAGTTTAAAAGGGGGTGTGGGAAAAACAAGTGTTGTTTCTTCTCTTGGTGCGGCGTTTTCAGAGTTTGGAAAAAAGACACTCTTAGTTGATGGGAATCTTTCTTCCCCTAGTCTAGGACTCCATCTTAATGTTGTAAATCCTGAAAAAACTTTGCACCATGTTTTAGATAGGTCTGCAAGGACTAAAGATGCAATCCATGATTTAGGTCATTTTCATATAATGCCTTCATCGATATTTAGGAACAAAAAAGTAAATCCTTTAAAGTTGAAAGACAGGATCAAGGGTCTAAAAAAAACATATGACATAATAGTAATAGACTCATCTCCTTCCTTAGATGAAGAGACTCTTGCAGTAATGCTTGCTTCAGATGAAATTATTGTAGTTACTACTCCAGACCATTCTACATTAAGTGCAACAATTAAGGCAATAAAATTAGCTAAACAGAGAGGCACACCTATTTCAGGATTAATTCTTAATAAAGTTCATGATAGAAATTTTGAGATTCCTATAGAAGATATTGAGGAAACTTTGGAAGTACCGGTTCTTGCCGTGATCCCTTATGATATAAATGTTCTAAAAGCATTGTCTAAGATGGAACCTTATCCTTTTCACAAACCAAAAGCCAAAGGGAGTATGGAGTATAAAAAGCTTGCAGGAGTTCTTATTGGAGAAAAGTACAAACAAAAAAGATTAACAGAATTTTTTAGAAAGCTTACTCCAAAGAGACATGAAATCAACAGAGATATATTTTATACGAGAAGATTTTGATGATAGCCCCACCAGGATTCGAACCTGGGTCTCATGGCCCAAAACCATGTATACTTGACCACTGTACTATGGGGCTGACAAGAAAAAGACATAAAATTAATTTATAAGGGTTTCTGAAACGTGTTTTCCAAGAAATAAATTTTTTTAAAGAAGCTATTCGGATTTTAATTATGTCTCCAGGTCAATTGACACTTTTTTCGGAGATAAGCAAGATTTATTTTCAGATTTATATATTAAAAATTTGGGTTAGTTTCTATACCTTCTTCTTTTTTCAACAGCATTCATTCTGTCTAAGATTTTTCTAAATTCTTTTTGCCCAATTGTTTTATTGTAACCCTTTGAGACTTCTTCAAAAAGCGTTTTCCAATTTTTATAATGTTTTGCTTCAAGAGCCTGCTTCAATAAATGGAGATCAACAGATTTATCTTCAATCTTTTTTGAGATAAATCCAAGACCAAAATCTAGAAAGAACAATTTATTTTTATCCTTAACAAAAATCATATTACTTGTTGTGAGGTCTCCATGAATTATATTTTCTTTATGTAGTTTTGCAATGTTTTCTCCCATCAATTCAAAAATTTCTCTTTGCTTTTTCAAGGTGAATGAATTAAGATTTTTGGAAAGTTTTTCCTCTTTAATAAATTCCATGATGATCTCTTTTTCAATTTCATTTGATAGAATTATTTTTGGGACACTAATAATTTTTGATGCTTTTTCTAAAATTTTTCCTTCAGATCTTGTCCTTAGTTTTCTGATTTTCTCATCAATCTTAGGGTGCCTATAAGATTTTTTCTGTCGTTTTTTGATTATTTTATTTTCATTATTTAGAAAAATTTGTGCTTCCGCACCTTCTGCAATTAATTTTGGTTTTTTTAGAATCATTTGTTCCACTTCCAAATAATAATTCCTAGTGAGATTAGCAGGCTAAAATCAGTAATGATACAATAAGTACAATAAGAGTTTAATACGAAATGTTGTATATACAGGAAGTACAATGCAATTAATGAGCCAAAAATTATTAGGAAATTTATGGAATTTTCTTTATTTTTTGAGGGGTTTTTTATTTGTGAATAGATTAGTAAGAATAGGAAAGAAAAGATTATTATTCCAAAATAGCTGTTTTGTATGCCTAAAGTGTAATTATATTTTGATCCATGGACAATGTCACAGCCTCCTTCTTCTCCAAAAGAACAATAATCTGAAGATTCAGTGGGTAGTGAAAGAATAATGGAACTAACCAAGGAAATTAGAGTTAAAATTAAGAGGATTATATATTTTTGTTTTGATTTCATTTTTTCAATAAGAGCCCAGATTTTTTAAGCCTTTATATTTGTTAAAAATTGTATTTTAAATTACAAGAAACTTTATAAGTTTTAATTTTATAATTCTTTTATGGACTTTAAGGGGCTTATTAAGAAGGTTGTGACTCCAGTTCTTATTTCGGGTGCAATGATATTTCCTAATTCTGTAAATGGCCAGACCCAATACAATAATAATTCAACTAAAGATATTTATATTTCTGGAGGAGGATCCTTATATTCTGATGAGAGTGAAGCCATCAGGGATGAGTATGGATCTTTTTTAGGTCTTAGAATAGAGTCTCTTAAAGAATTGAAAAACAACTTTAGGATAGAAGCAGGAGTTGGATATAATTGGAGTTCAAGTGAAGAAAGGAAGGCGAGGATAATTCCATTTACTGGAGCAATTCATTATGTTGCACAAGATAAAAAAGGTACTGGAGCAGGATATGCAAAAGCAGGATTTTCATTTGTTCAAGCAAGAGAGTCTTTGGAGGAAAGAAGTTTTAGTGGTCAAGATGTTGGAATCATTTTAGGTGGAGGAGTTGATTTTAATATTGGTAATGGAGAGAAAATTTATACAGAGGTTTTATACAGATCTATTTCTGGAGAAGAATTAGATATTGCAGGGTGGGAATTTTCAATCGGTCTTAGAACTCCTCTCTAAAATTATTTTTAATCAACAAAAATTAAAATTTCATCTTCCTACCAAATTTCTTAGCGAGTTTTTGAATTTGTTTTTGACTAAGTCCTTGGGACATATCTCCAGCTCCAGATTTAACCATTTCGTTTAGGAGTTTGTATTGTTTTAAAAGTGATCTGACATCACTAGTGTGGACTCCAGAACCTTTTGCAATCCTAGAAATTCTGGAAGTTTGTTTTTCTAGCAGTTCAGGGTTTTCTTTTTCTTTTGAGGTCATGGATCTAAGAATGTGTTCCCATTTTGAGATTTTTTCTTCCTGGTTTTGTAAAATATTTTCAGGTATTTTGGCTTTCCCAAGGCCCGGAACCATAGATTTTATTTTATCTAGCCCCCCTAATTGGTTCATGGATTTAACTTGTTCAATGACGCTTTCTAAAGGAATTTTCCCTTCCTCCTGAATTTTTTTAAGAGTCTCTTCTTGGCTTTCCCCTGTTACAGATTTTATTTTTTCCAGAAGTGTTTTTAGATCACCCATTCCAAGCAATCTTGAGAGAAATGATTCGGGATCAAATTTTTCAATGTCATTTATTCTTTCTCCAGTTGTTATGAAGTAGACAGGAGCCTTAGTTTCAGCACAGGCAGTCAGAGCCCCACCTCCTTTTGCAGTTGAATCCATTCTTGTAATTATAACTCCTGAGATATTAACTGCTTCCATGAATTCTTTTGCTTGTTTCTTTGCAGCTTGCCCAATGTCTGCAGGCATAACCAGAATTATCTCTGTTGGTTTTATCTTCTTATCTAAAGATTTTATTTCCTTTATTAAGGATTTATCAAGAGTGTGCCTTCCTGCAGTATCAATAAGGACAAGTTCATAATCTTTTAGTTCTTTTTCATATTTTTTCCATAAATTCAGAGGATCTTTTCCTTCAGGCTCTATAAAGCAAGAAATTTTGTGCTTATCAGCCATTTGTTTTAATTGTTCTGCAGCTGCAGGTCTTTGAGTATCTAAACCTATTAAAGCAACCTTATTACCTCTTTTAGAAAAATAGTTTCCTAATTTGGCAATAGTAGTCGTTTTTCCTGCTCCGTAAAGACCTAAAAGAATTATTCTGTTTTGTTCCTTTTTCCCCTTTTTCAATGTCAGGGTTTTATGCTCTCCAAGAATTTTTATGAGTTCATCGTGAAGAAGTTTGATTAAATGTTCTTTTTTATCTATTTCTTTTATTCTCTCATTCATTGCTACTTTTCGAATCTTATCGCTTAAATTTTTTACAAGAGAGACATTAACATCTGCCTCAATCAAAGCCCTTTGTAAATCTTTTATTATAGAATCAACTAAATTTTTATCTAGAAATATGGCATTTGCTATCTTATCTGTAGCTTTTCTCAAAACATTTCCAAGTTTTTCTAACATAAATTAGGAAGTTCCTTGAAGGTTAATAAATTTTGGGTTATTAGACTAAAAACTAAAATTTAAATATATGCTTTTCTTAAGTTTATAATGAAGAAAAAGAAGGGAAAGTGTCCTCATTGTGGTTCTGAATCAAAGTGCCCTAACTGTGGAAGTTGTGACAATTGTTGTAGTTGTTAAATTTTAACATCAAAAACCTAGTTTGTTCAAGAATTTATCTTTACTAAAAACTTCTATTTTATCATATTCTTGTCCTGTTCCAAGAAACAAAATAGGTTTTTTTGTGGTGTAACCTAAAGAAAGTGCAGTTCCGCCTTTTTCATCAATATCTGATTTTGTAAGAATGATGCCATCCATATCAATTGATTCCTTGAAATTTTTTGCCTGTTCTACAGAGTCATTCCCAGTTATAGATTCTCCTATAAAGATCTTTAAATCAGGTTTACAAACTTTGACAATTTTTTCGATTTCTTTAAGAAGATTTTTTGAAGTGTGCATTCTTCCTGCAGTATCAATTAAGACCACATCTATTTTATTCTTTTCAGCATATTTTATTGCGTCAAACCCAACAGAGGCAGGATCAGAGTTGTATTCATGAGAAATAACCTTTACTCCAAGATTCTCTCCATGTTTTTCTAGTTGTTCAATAGAGGCGGCTCTGAAGGTGTCTGCGGCAGCAAATACACAAGAAAATTTTTTCTTTTTCAAAAAGTTGGCTATTTTTGCAAGAGTTGTAGTTTTTCCAGTTCCATTGACTCCTGCAAACAAAATGACATAAGGTTTTTTTGATTTTTCTTTTATTTTTTCTATAATATCAAATGGTTCAATAAGAAATTTTTCCATTATGTCTTTTAAAGAATTTTTTATTTCTGATTCAATCTCTTTTTTCAAAAATTCTTTTCCAACCACCCTATCTTCCAATTCTTCTATTATTTTTTCAGAAACTTCAAAGGCGACATTATTTTCCAAAAGAAGCATCCTTAGATCTTCTCCAAAAAATTTAAATTCTTCATCAGAAATTTTGACCTTGCCAACTTTAGATTTAATATTTTTTAGAAAAGATTTTTTCTCTGATTTAAAATCTTTTACCCCTCTTAGTTTTTCTAAGTCAGGCTCATAACTTTGTGTTCCTACATTAAATTTCTTTGGAAGAGGAATTTCTTCCCTTTCTTTTTTCTTCCCTTTCTGAAAATCTTTCTTAGGTTTTTTATTCTCAACACTTTCAACTTCTTCTGAGACTTTCTTAGTCCATTTATTGAGTTTTTCTTTAAAAAATTTGAACATTTATTTATTAAGTATGGAAGAATTATAAGGTTTGTGTTTATAGAAAACTGTCTTCAAAGATTATATTATAAGATTCTCTGAAGTGTTCTATTTCTTTTCTTGTAAAAGGAATATAATTTCTTAGGAGGTCTTCACCGTATTTTTCAAATAAAGTTTTTTCTTTTTCATCTAGGGTTTCGAGAGGCTCCCCATTAAGTTTCCAACCTTTTTTAATAAATTTTTCAGCCAATTTATCAATTGAACTTGCATAAATGTCAATCCCTCCAACCTTCCGAGATATTCTAATTTTTGCTCTTTTTCTATTTCTTTCTCTTTCAAAGTAAAGGACAAAACTTTCAATAGGGTTTTCCATAGTAATTATTCAAAATTTACCATTATAAATTTTTGCTTGATACAGAACATATTTTAAATTTTAAAATCCTAACATTTTTAATTATGATTTTCCTTGTTATTTTATGAGAAAAGAGGTTTTGGAAAAAAAGGAAATTTCTAGAGATGGTATTGGTCCTGAGAAAATTATTGAATTATACGATCCTGTTTCAGGAATGAGGGGATTTGTCGTGATAGATAACACTTCTTTAGGTCCTGCCAAGGGTGGAATAAGGATGACAGAGGGTGTTAATGCAAAGGAAGTTTTTAGGCTTGCCAGAGCAATGACACTTAAATGCGCTCTGGCTGATTTGCCTTTTGGAGGGGGAAAAAGTGGAATAATTTGGAATGGAAAAAAAGATTCAAAAAGAAAGAAAAAATATATTGAGTCGTTTAGCAAGGCAGTGAAGAATTTTGTTCCTTCAGAATATATTCCGGGGCCTGATATCAACACTTCTGAAAAAGAGATGGAGATTTTTATCAAAGCAAACGGAAACTTTAACTCTGCAACAGGGAAGCCATTAAAATTATGTGAGGAATTCCATGGAAAAGAGGTTTGCGGATTGCCTCATGAATTAGGAAGTACAGGGATGGGAGTTTCTTACGCAGTTGTTTCAGCACTTAAACATTTAAATAAAAATATTGAAGGTTCAACAATTGCCATAGATGGTTTTGGAAATGTGGGTTCTGTGACCTTTAAAAAACTTGAAGAAAAGGGGGCCAAAATTGTTGCAATTAGTGATAGTAAAGGAGCTTTGTACAATCCTAATGGAATTTCTTACGAAGAGTTGTCAAAAACAAAAAAAAAGACTGGAAGTGTTGTAAATGGTAAAGGAAAGAAAATATCTTCACAAAAACTTTTTGAGCTGCCGGTAGATGTTTTAATTCCTGCAGGTGTGCCTGATGTGATAAACAAAAAAAATATGGGGAAAGTAAAAGCAAAGATAATCGTTGAGGCTGCAAATATTCCAATGACTGAAGAAGTTGAAAAAAAACTCAGCAAGAAAATATTAATAGTTCCCGATTTTGTTGCAAATGCAGGAGGAGTTATAAGCAGTTATGCAGAGTATATTGGAGAAGGGAAATCTTTCATGGAAGAGATGATAAGAAAAAAATTGGTAAAAAATACGGACCTTGTTTTAAGAAGGGCTGCAAAAAAGAATGTTTCTCTTAGGGAAATTGCAAAAGAAATTGCATTTAAAAGAATAAAAGATGCAACAAAAAAAAGAAAATGAGATTAGATTGAAACTATACAAATTCTTATAAATAAAAGATGCTTTAGGTTTTTATGAAAGGAATATTTGTGATTCTTGATGGCTTAGGAGATCTTCCAAATCGACAATTAGAGGGAAAAACTCCATTAGAAGCAGCTAAAACACCAAATTTAGATTTTTTTTCTGTTAGAGGTGAAATGGGCTATATGTATCCTGTGAAACCTGGTTTTTCACCTTCATCAGATGAAGCAATTCTTTCTATTTTTAGAAATGATTTTAGGGAAGTATCTAGAGGTCAACTTGAAGCAAGAGGTGCAGGCTTGAAACTTACTAGGGGAGATTTAGCATTGAGAGCAAATTTTGCCACAATTGGTTCTCCAGAAAGAGGAAATATTCTTGATAGGAGGGCAGGTGGAACCCTTACAAATAAAGAAGCAGAAGAACTTTCTAAGGCTCTTAATGAGATAAAATTACATTGCAAATTTGAGTTCAAATCTACAATTCAACATAGAGGGGTTTTGGTTTTAAGAGGGGGATTTTCAGATAATATTTCAGGAAATGATTCTACGTATGTTGGATCAAAATCAACTGAGATAGATAAGATAGAAACTTTCAAGCCCCTTGATGATGATGAAAATTCCCAATACACTGTAAATGTTCTTAAGGAATTTTTAGATAAAGCATTTGAAGTTCTTGATGAACATCCTGTTAATGAAGAAAGGAGGAAAAAGGGTTTGTTGCCTGCCAACTATCTTCTTATGAGGAGTCCTGGAATTGAATCTCCCAAATTGAAGTTTTATAGAAAATGGATTGCAGCGACATATATGCCTTTGGAAATTGGATTTGCTAAAATTAGTGGGATGAAAAATTTTTCTTTTGAGTACCCTCCTTTAAAAGGAATTGATCTTTATGAAAATCTTCGTAGAGGATTAAAAAAGGCCTGCAAATTCTCAATTAAAGTTTTGAAAAAAAACTACAAGAATACAGATTATGCCTACATACATATTAAAGAAACAGATATTCCGGGACACCACAATAAACCTCTTGAAAAAAAGATGATGATAGAATATATTGACAAAACTTTATTTAAATTTCTGAGAGATTTTGTGCCCCCTAAAGGAATAAAAGTAGTAGTTACGGGAGATCATTCGACTCCTTGCAAACTCAAGGCACATAGTGCAGATCCTGTTCCAGTTCTTTTTTACAATGATAGCCCTCCAAAGCCAAAGAATAAAGCAGAGTCTTTTTTGAGAGCTGCAAATAGGAAAATTCCCTTTGTTTCAAATAAAAATCCTTTGAATCCAGATAATCCTGAAGAAAAAGTAGTAAAATTTTGTGAAAAAAATGCAAGAAAAGGAAAGCTTGGAAGAATAATGGGGAATGAACTTCTTTCTAAAGTTGGGTTTTTGAAATAAGTCTTTTGATATAGTAATTGTTAAAAACGAGGGTTGTTTTGTTATTCTTATGATAGTGATGGATTTTGAGACTAGTGGCCTTGATTTAGTTAGTTCAGGAGTTTGGCAGATAGGGGCGATTGATTTGCAAACTGGAGAAGAATTTTTAGAAGAGGCTCAAATTGATGTGGATGACATTGTTCAAGAAGGAGCCTTAAAGGTTACTGGAAAAAATGAAGAGGAATTAAGAGATTCTAATAAACAGTCTCAAAAAGAAATGTTCGAGAGTTTTGTTTCTTGGCTTGAAAAAAGAAAGGTAAAAAATTTTATCTGTCAAAATCCTCAGTTTGATGTTGGATGGTTCAAAGTAAGGATAGAAAAATATGGATTGAAGAATCCTTTTCATCATCGTAGCTTTGATTTACATTCTATAGCTCAAACAAAATATAAAGAAATTAAAGGAAATTTTTTAATAAAAGAAGATCATAGTGATATGGGGTTGTCAAATACTTTAACTTTTTGTGGATTAAAAGAAGAAAGAATAATTATGGGAGATGGAGATGTTATAAAAGATGGAAAACCACACAATGCCTTAGAAGATTGTAAATTAACTGTAGAATGTTTTTCAAGATTGATTTATGGAAAAAACTTTTTTGAAGAATTTAAAAAATTTGAAATTCCTGATTATTTAAAAAATAGAATTGACTTAAAAAATTAAGATGATAACTTATAATGATTTATATGAGGCTGCACGGAAGGAAAGATATTCTGATCAGTTGCAACCATTGAATAAAAATTTTATACTAGATGTTTCTGAATATTTGAGTGAAAAAAGACAGCTTTCTCTTAAAAATGATGATGTTTTTTCAGACATGATTGCAAAAACAAAAAAACAACTTGAAAATGCAGTAACTCTTTTTAGAGAATTGATGACTCGTAGAAGGAAAAAAATTTTACATCTTGTTCTTATTGCTTCTGAAACTGGAATCTCTAAGAAAGATTTTGAGAACATGCTTACTTTTGAAAAAGAATTATTTGAAGAGATAATGAAGAATATTGAAATTTCAGATAAGAGAGTTAATGAACTCATGAATGGAAAAAAAGATTCACAATCTAAGAATGAGTTAATTGTTTTTAAGGAAGATGTAAAAGAGCTTTTAGATTCTGAAGGTCAGACAATAGGTCCTTTTGAAAAAGGCCAGGTTGCAAACATTTCTAGAAATATTGCTAAGATTTTAATTGAAGACGGTAAGGCTGAAGAGGTTGAAGAATAGATTTACTGCAAAAAAAGCCTGTGGAGGGAGTTGAACCCCCGACCTACTGCTTACAAGGCAGCCGCTCTACCACTGAGCTACACAGGCGCTAAATTTAAGGGGCAGAATTAGTTTAAAAGAATTGTGTTGTCATTAAAAAACATGTTCTTCTTCAGCACGCTTATAATCATGTAGTTCATCTACAGAGAACCAGAGTCCTAGCTCTCTTTTTGCATCACTTTCATTTCCTGAAGCATGGATTAAGTTTTTGACAGCGATCTTTTTCTTATCTGCATATGCGTAAGAAATGTGTGAAAAATCACCCCTAATCGTTCCAGGTTGAGCAGATTTAGATTCAGTTGTTCCAACAATTTTTCTAACATTTTCGATAGCATCAACACCTTCAATTACTATCGCAATTACAGGCCCAGAAGTTATATATTCTTCAAGTCCTTTATAGAATTCTTTGTTAACTAATTCAGCATAATGTTTTTTTGAAAAGTCACCATCAACTTCAACCATCTTTATTCCAACAATTTTCAAACCTCTTTGTTCAAACCTTTTTATTGCCTCACCTACAAGACCTCTTTGGACGCCATCTGGCTTTATTAAAACAAGAGTTTGTTGAATTGTCATTATTCTTCCTGATTTTTTACTTTCTCCAATTTTGAATCTTTAGGTTTCGTAAGCCTTTTTTCTATCTTGAACATTCTGATTTCACAAAGTGAAAGAGGATAAATCTTTTTCAATTTCAAACTTAAGGGTTTTTGAATTTTATTTTTTAATATTTCATCAAACAATTCTTCAACATTTTTGTCTTTAATATATTCAGTCAATTCTTTTCTTGTATGGTTTCTTAATTCTTTTCTAACAGCCCTAGAAACTTTTTTCCTCGTAATTAGAAGTGGTTTTATTCTTATTTGTGCATCACTACATTCAGCAGAGAAAGAATCTTCAACATAGTTTGTTCCTTTTCTCATCATTCTTTTAATGAAGAATGGAAGAATCTTAATCTCTTTTGGATGTGCAACTGCTTTTTCTTCATCGGCTTCAACATTTAATTTTATAATCATTCCCTTTCCTCTAAGAAGCCTAGTTAAATCATAAGAAATTGTTCTTCCATCAAGCTCCTTAAGACCATACCCATAAAGTTGAGTTTCCTTTCCAATAATGGGCATTTCTACATTGAAGAATTTTTGTTTTTTCTTTGCCTGTGCCATTTTATTGTTGTATTACCCTCCCTGCTCTTTTTCCCTTTTTTTGGTATTTTGCCTTACCACACTCTTCACAAGTGTAAAGGAAATTGGTTTTTTTAGTTGTTTTAGATTTTCTTTTGAATTTTGACTGTGCAGGTTTAGATCCCCATTTTCCAAGATTTCCAATTCCTCTTCCAAGACCTCTTAATTTTGCCCGATACTTAGATCCTCTCGTTAAAGTTCCTCTTTTGAATCCCGTTCCAACCACTTTTATTTTTTGTTCAGTTTTTTTATTACAATAAGGACAAAATCTATTTACCTTTTTTGGTATTTTCATAATAAAACTTTGAAAGAATGGTTTAAAAAGGTTTTTATATCTTGGTGTCACAGTTATTTTGGTGAAGTAAATGAAATTAAAATTTGAAAAAGGAAAACAGAGAGAATTCATTGATCTTGTTCTTGAAGCAACTGCTTGTCCTACATTAAGAGAATTAATAAATAGAGGGATAAATGTGGGATATTCTTCTCTAAAAAACTATTATGTTGAAAGGAGGAAGATTCCACTCAATTTATTTGAAGTTTTGTGTAAAATCTCAAACTTAAATGAAAGTCATTTTTCCTTTGAAGAGGTTCCGGAAAATTGGGGTCAAGTAAAAGGTGGGAAAAATTCAAAAAGATAATGGTCCCGACAGGAATCGAACCTGCGATCTCATCCAAGTCAGGGATGCGTCATACCATTAGACCACGGGACCTTGAAATAGGATATTTCAAGAAATATTTAAATATAACGTGTAGAGACCAAGAAATATTTCAGAGTTGTTTTTTTAGGAAATTTTATAAAATTGATACTTTTCAATATATCATGAAAAATGAACTTATAATTTTGAAAGCTTTTGCCGATGAGACAAGATTAAAAATTATTGAGTTTTTGTTAGATGGAGAAAAATGTGTGTGCGAGATATTTCCCCATATCAAAAGAACGCAATCAACTACTTCAATACAATTAGATATTTTAAAGAAAGCAGGGATTTTGGATTCAAGAAAATCAGGAAGAAAAGTTTATTATTTTATACGTGATAAAAAGATTTGTGATATTCTTAAAGCACTAGGATTTTCTGAAGAAAAATTGATGAAAAAGCCCTGCTGCTCTTAATAAAAATGAAAAAACAATTGACAATGCTGATAGCAGTAATCTTAATTTTAATATTTTTATTATTAAAACCATCCTTAACAGGAGAGGTTGTTTCTCAAGAAATAAAACTTGGTTATTGTCCAACAATGCAAGAAGATACTGAAATTTTAGTTGAAAAAGAAAATTATAAATTAATAAGATTCAATTCTGCATCTGAAGTTTTGCTTGCTTTAAATAATGGAGAAATAGATAAAGGATTAATCGGAAGAAAAGCAAAAGGTTTTGAGTTATCTAAGGATATTAAAGAAACAATTTTAGAATCAGGGTATACTTTGGTTTCCAATAAAAAAGGATTTGTTGAGTATTCTCAATTAGAAAATTATAAAATTTATACGTATTTACCTAAAGATATTACAAAAAAATTAATTGATAGAAATTCTAAGATAACTTATTTAACAAAAGAAGAATCACTTAAAAAAATCAATGAAGGAGAAATTGTTTTAATTTCTTGGGACGATTGGAGAGATGATTTTGAATTAATAGTTGTAATGAATGGAAGTGAAAAGGTTAAAGATTTTAGGGGATCATTTTTGTATAAAAATTGAACAAAAAAGAAACCTTTATAAATATTGATAAGTATCAATATACTATAATGAATAAAAAAAGCATTTATCTTATAATAGGAATCTTGGTCATAATTATTCTGGGTTTCCTATTTTTCTCTGGAAATAGTTCTGGAGTAACAGGAGAAGTTATTTTAGATAACCCTGATTTAATAGGGGATCCGGATAAAGTAACGATTTATTTCTTTTGGGGAGACGGTTGTCCTCATTGTTCAACACAAAAACCTTATTTAGAGGAATGGGCTGAAGAATATGGAGATAATATAGAAATAAAAAGATTTGAAACATGGAAAAATCCTGAAAACATACCTTTATTTCAAGAAGTTGCTAGTGCTTACGGAATTCAAGCAAGAGGCGTCCCAACGACTTTTATAGGTGAAAAACACTGGGTTGGCTTTTCTTCATCAATGGCGCCAGAAATGAAAGGATACATAGAATACTGTATTGAAAATACATGCGAAACTCCCATAATAAATTAATTTCTTAGAAAGGTTTTTAAATATTGATAATCCTCAATATATTATGAAATTAAAGATAAGCAATTTCAAATATGAAATTATACTTGTTTTATTCATAATTTCACTAATAAGTTCAATCATACTTTCCATCCCTTCTGTATCAGATATGTGTTCTGTTGTTGGAGGATGCGACATAGTTCATGATTGTTGCTATAATTATACTTTTGGAATTTTAAATAGTTATTTTGGAATTCTAGCTTTTCTATTTTTGTCAATCATAACTTTCTTTCAAATAAAGAAACCTTCTAAGATTAAAAGAAACACCATACACTTAGGAACTATATTGGGTTCAATATTTGCGTTATGGTTCATATATCTTCAACAATTTGTTATAGGAGCATATTGTCAGTATTGTCTTGTTGTTGATTTTAGTCTTTTGATAGCTTTAGGTATAATAATATTTAATTGGAGAGATAAAAAATAAAAATAATTGGTTCTGGTTGTTCAACTTGTCACAAACTCCATCAAATGGTTTTAAAACTTAAAGCAGAAGACAAGATTAAAGCAGAAGTAGAGCACTCTACAGATGTAAATGAATTAATTGAACTTGGAGTTATGGGAAGTCCGGCTTTAGTTGTTGATGGAAAAGTTGTGAGCATCGGAATGCATGGAAAAGAGGAGAAACTTCTTGAAATAATCAAAAAGAATTCTGGATGATGGAAAGAAAAGATTGGAATATGTTATTTTGGAGCAATTGTTTAAAATTTTATAATTATAACAACATTTGTACACTTCAAGAAATATTTAAATATAATGATTATCTTAATTCAACATGAAACATAAACAAAAAAGTAAATTGAGAAAGTTGTTTATATTTTTGTACTTGGTTTTTGCACTATATTTTCTTAGTTATCCTTTTGAAATTATAAGTCCTGGAGAAGAACTTTTGTCAATTGAACCTTGGATAATTTTCATAGGAGGAATTCTCTTAGTTATTGGAGGCTTTAGTTATTTTAGAAAAGGTAGGATAGTTTGAGAGATTTAAGTTCTTAATCAAAAATTGCAGGATTTTATCAATAAATTTATATATGTGATTTCCATATTTTTTACAGGAGTTTATCTTCGAAAAAGAGATGTATTTTAAAATATGATAGGTGAAAAAAAGAATATAAGTCTTAAGGAAAAAAAAGGTCAAGTAACTATTTTTATAATAATTGCAATTCTTTTGGTGGCAGGAATTTTGACTTACATTTTTTTGAGAGATTCTTCTCAAATTTCAGAAATCCCTGAAGAATTTCAACCAGCATATCTTGCATTCCAAACTTGTTTGGAGAGTAGTATCTTAACAGGTACAGATATACTAAAAACCCAGGGAGGATACATTTATTTGCCTGATTTTGAACCGGGATCTCCACACATGCCCTTTTCTTCAAACCTTAATTTTGCAGGAAACCAAATACCTTATTGGTATTATGTTTCTGGAAATAATCTTCCTAGAGAGCAAGTTCCTTCTAAAACAGATATGGAGGAACATCTTGAAGAATTTTTAGAAAGTAAAATTGAGAATTGTAATTTTGATTCTTATTATGAACAAGGGTTTGAGATTTCTTGGTCAGACCCAAGTTCCAAAGTAACTATTGAAGATGATTTTATTGGAGTTGATTTAGAGATGAACTTAGATATAAATAATGGGGGAAGGAGTGTTCTTGTTAGAAATCACGAAATAAATGTTAATTCCAACCTTGGAAATCTTTACGATATCGCTTTAGAAGTTTATGAAGAAGAACAAGAAACATTATTTTTGGAAGATTATGGCATGGATGTTCTTTGGAATTATGCTCCTGTTGATGGAACTGAGATTAGCTGTTCTCCTCAGGTTTGGAATGCAGATGAAATCTTTGATGAACTACAAGATGCAATTGAGGCAAATACATTGGCACTAAATTCTGAACAAAGTGTTCATGATTATTTTATTGTTGATTTTTCAGGACGTGAAGAAGTAAGGTTTCTTAATTCTAAAGATTGGCCACATAGCTTTGAAGTAACTCCTTCAGAAGGGAATTTTATGATAGCAAACCCTCTTGGAAATCAACCAGGTCTAGGAGTGTTGGGTTTTTGTTATACTCCTTACCATTTTGTCTATTCCATGAAGTATCCTGTTCTTGTGCAAGTATATGAAGGAGAAGAATTTTTTCAATTTCCTCTTGCAATAGTCATTGAAAAAAATAATCCCAGAGAATCTCTTGATGCGAGTGCATTTTCTCAGACATCACCTGAAATTTGCCAATATAAAAATTCCCAAGTTGAGGTCAATGTAAGAGACAGAGATGGAAATCCTATTGATGCTTTTATTTCTTCAGAGTGTTTTGGCGAAAGGTGTAATATTGGAACCACAGAATCAGGAGTTCTTTTAGATAGTTTTCCTCAATGTGCTAATGGATTTATTACTGCGCGTGCAGAAGGGTTCAAAGAAGAAAGTGTATTATTTTCTACAGTTTCTCAAGGTAGTTTGACAATTGTTATGGATAAAACTTATGAAATTCCAATAATTCTTTCGCTTGATGGGGAAGTTTATAATGGGAATGCGATAATCCACTTCACTTCGGAAGATATTTCAAGATCAGTTGTTTATCCTGATCAAGATACAGTTTCATTGGCAGAAGGTCAATATGATATTCAAGTTTATGTCTATGAAGATTCTGAGATTTTCTTCTCCGAAACTGTGGCAGAACAATGTACAACCATTCTAAGGCCAGGATTATTAGGAATTATTGGACTACAAGAAGAAAAGTGTTTTGAAATAGAAGTTCCTGAACAGTCAATAACTCAGGCCATATCTGGAGGAGGCCAACAAGATTATTTTATATTGGAAAGTGAACTTTTAAGAGGAATAATTGAAATAGATGCAGAAAGTTTTTCAATTCCTTCGAGTCTTGAAGAAGTTCAGATAAATAATATCCTTGTCGAAACAAGCGAACTTAAAATAAATTTTAGATAAAATGAAATACAAAAATAAAAATATAAGTGTGAAAAAGATTTTCTTAGTTGGGTTTGTTTTCATGTCTTTAATATTACTCACATTTTTTGTTTCTGCACAGTTTCTGTCTTCGTCTTATTCAAGGAATTACGTCCAGAATTCACAATCTAATATTGTAAATGATGCCCTATTTTCTCCTTCATTTAGCAGGCAGATGTGTCATGAAGGACAAGATTTTATTCTTCAGATTTCTCCTATTGGATGTTCACCATCAGTAGTTAGGAGCGACCTTCTAGAGAATCAGAATGTTCCAGTCATTTGCCCTGTTGTTGGTACGCAAATAAATCCCTTAATTGATATAGGATCTATAGATAGAATTACTTTTTCAGGAGATTTTCCTAGAGAAGTTTCAGGAGTTGGATTTCATTCTGCTAGAGCGGCCCTTAATAGATTTGGAGGGCAGATTGGTCTAGATAATCCTCCAGTTTTGGATAATCTTGGTTACGCTGTTATTGTTTTAAGACAACAAAGGAATGAATCTGAAATGCCTGATTTTGTAGAAGGAAATTTGACAGCAAGAATTAGATATGATGTTCAGAACGCATTTGGGGTTGGAAGGTCCCAATTTTACCTTCCTGTAATGTCTGATACAGAATGGGATAGAAATTTTAAAGGATACGGGTTTTGGCAAGGAAGAGGATATTTGAGGGCAGAAAGTGTTAGTGATGATCGTGCTTCAATTTCGATTTATTCTGACAGAGAAACAAATTCTCAGGCAAGAACAGCAAACAGAAAAGTTACAACTGAAAACCTCCTAGTGGGGGAAAAATCAAGAGAAATTCCAATGCCTGGTTTTGATTATTGTGTTGGGACCATGGAAATAAGGCTGGATGGAGTTGAAAATCCTGATACAACTGCAACGATTGAAGTCAATGGAGATGCTTTTGATTTAAGGGAAGGCGCCAAATTTCTTAATAATGATTGTCAAGTTAGAAGCATAAATAAAGAAGGAATTGTTGAAGAAGTTCAAGTTGATTGTAATGTTGATGAAGGGAGTAATAGATTAAATCTTAGAGTTAGCCCAAATATAAAAATAGAAATAGATGGGGAATCATCTATAGTAGGAGTTGGTGATCAATTGTATTCTCGGCGTGATTCAGAAGGCGCTGAAACAGGAAAATATGTCTATGTAGGTTACATTGGAGAAGATGATGGAGAAGAGTTGTTTTTTGTTCCAGTTGTGAGTACTGCCAAAACTTCAGAAGAATTTAAGCAAAGAGCTGTTTATAGGAGCTTACCCAGTATTATGAATGTTGTTGAATTTGAGTCGGGAAATGTTATTGTAGATTCTTTGGAAAGAATTGTTTCTTTAGGTTTTGGATTTGTTGGAAGTTTTGTTAACTGGATGGTAGCTGGAGATGCTCCTGCAGGACTTGTCAAGGCGGACGGCAGTTTTGAAATGTTTCCTTCTCCAAGCGGAGCTCTTACCCAGTTTAATGAAATCGTAGGAAATGAAGATGCTTACTCAAATAAGTTTAAAATCATAGGTTTTGCAGATGCTGTGGACTCTGGGCTTTCGGGTTTAAGTGAAGAGCACAGAAGAGATTATGAAAATGCAGTAAGAGATTATGAAGATGTTTTACAAAGTTTTTCTGGTGAAAGTTATCCCTCTGGAACAGAACCTGTTTTTGGTGAAAGTGCATTGAGGAATTTAATAGAGATTCATTCTGCTGCAAGTCAAATGAGAACTGTTGTTGAATTGTGCGAAGAATTTGAAGATGCATATCCTAACTCAGGAAGAGGAATGCCTGATATTTGTAGTCAACAAGAAAAACTTTCAAGTCAAACAACATCTGCCCAGACAGTCTTAATTAAAGGAAAAACATATAGTATATCTTTAGACAGAATTAGTGAGCCTTCACTAGAAGATTATAGTGTAGATATAACTGTTAGCAATGCAGGAAATTACAGTGGAAGAAAAACAGGAATAAGAAAAGATCAGACAATTTATCTTTCAGAGTCTGAATTTATTAGTCTACAAGAATTAAATGATAATAATGCTATTTTTAATATAAGAGGAATAGATAGAGGAAGTCAAGTCACGACTATTGGAAACACTCAAAGGATAAATCTAAATTCTTTTGAAGTTGTAGGAGAAAATAATTATAGAATTTCTGTTGATAATATTAATTTGAGAAAAGTTGCACGTGTTTCAATTATTCCGAATGTAGATTATCAAGAAACTCAAGCAGAATTTCCATTTAGGATTGGGATTGAAAAAAGAAATGATTTTCTCATGCTTTCTCCAGAAAAAACTGAAGAGAGAATAAACTCTTTAGAGGAGACTCTCGAAACCTGGAGAAGGATCAATGAAGGGCTTAAGACAACAGTGGATATCGGAAACAAGGCTTGTTTAGGTGTTGGTGCAGGACTTGTTTTGAAAAGTTTTATTTCAAATTTACATGGAGAAGGAATTGCTAGGCAAAAGATTATGCGTGGAGATGGCGGATGGACAGAAAGATGTGAGGGGATGGTAAATTCTGGAGAATATAGAAACCTTGATTCTTGTTTCCTTGAGAATAATAAGAATATAGAAGATTCTGTAAAAGAAGTTTCAAATATAATTGAAGAACATAATAAGGAGATGAAAAATCTTAGGGAAGGGATCACTACCTCCCGTTTCCTTGGTGAAGACATAGTAAATGATGAAGAATTTTTAAAGAGACTTACTAGTGAGTCTTATCGAAATGAGTTGAATCAAAATCTTGAAAATTTTGAGATAGATGTGAATGGAAATATCGTGGAAGCACAAGAAATAATTCAAGGCATAAATTCAGAGACTACTTATGTTTCTCAAGCAAGAGACTTGCAATTGAATGCACGACTTTTGAATTCTGATGATCCTGTTATTAGGTCTGTTGCGGAAAGTGAGATTAAATCTTATCTTACAGATATTCATTTAAACACAAAAAAGTCTGAAGTAGAGACCAATCTTAAAAATAATCTTTCTGAAGCGTTAAAAGGACTTGATGTTAGTGTTCACACAAGAGGAGAATCTATCATAGATGTTTATGGAGGAGGTAAGACAGCAGGAAAATTAGTAGATATTCCTTCAGGAGTTCCAGCTCAAACTCTTGTGTATGGGGGTGAAGAATACATTGTTCAATTAGAAGATACTGGAAGAGGCAGGTATAGAGTTTTAGAGGTTTATCATACGTCAGGTAATAAAATTGAGGAAGGGGAAATTAAGAGTGAAATTCAAGAGAGATTTATGTTTGAGTTCCGAGATAGAAATTATTATGAAAATGAATGTCCAAATTGTGAATTGAGATATTATGAGTCGGGCCAATATGCAGGTTTGCCTGCAATTGTTCCTTTTCCTGCACCTTCAGGACTTGGAGATGGATGGTATGCTGCTATGAAATCTAATCTTCCAATAGGAGGTTCTTTGAAGGCATATGATGATTCCGGAAGAGTCTCTAGTTTCTACCTTTGTAATGTTGGTAGTAATGGGAGAGAAGAGTTTTTCTTAGGAGTTGGTGATGATGACTGTGTTGGACTGAATCCTTCCACAAATCAACCTTATAACCAATTTCCTGGTTTAAGTGAGAATGAAGCTTCTCAATTAGCTAGTAGAGCTGTTGAGGCAATTGCAGAGGCTTCAAGAAGGCATGAGTCTGGATTGAGAGAGATTAGTCTTTTTGGAAGAACCATATCTGTAGGTGAACCCTCAGTAGGAATCCCTGAAATTCAATGTCAAGATTTCATGTCTGCAAGAGATTGTAATTTAATGTTTAATATTTGTGATCCTTTTGTTTGTCCTAGCTCTCGTTGTGATTTAGGAGGAAAGTATCCTGTTTCAGATGTTGTTCAGTCTGGAATTGCAGGAAGTCTTGCTCTTTGTGCACCTAATTTCCCGGAGGTAAAGATTCCAATATGTGTTTCAGGAGTTTATGCTGCAAGTCAAGGGTATGCAAATATTTTAGAAGATTATCAGAGTTGTCTTGAACACAGTCTTGAAACAGGTCAACAGATAGGAATATGTGATCAATTACATTCAATTTATATGTGTGATTTTGTTTGGAGACAAGGCCTTCCTCTTGCCAATGCAGTCATTCCTTCTGTTCTTGGAGAGATTTTAGGACAAAAGCCAACTAGGGGAGGAGGAGAATATCTCAATGCAAGGCAAGCTTGGCAGAATGCAGCAGATTCGGCAGAGTTCTTTATTCAGGAATATGCTGTTAATTCGGCAGATGCATTCCAAGCAAGATCTATAGAAGGTGTAGGTACAGAGATTTGTAGAAATTGGGTTTCAATTGCAGGACCAGATGGAGGTAGCCTTCTTGATTCTTTGACTAGTCCGAGAGTTCCTCCACAGTTCCATGGAAGATTTGATGAAATGGAATTTTCAACAGCAACGGTACCTCCAACATCTCAGTATAAAGTATTTTTCAATATTTATGCGGGAGAGGATATTCCTGCTTATTACCAAGTTTATTTGAGGAGTACAGGAGGAGCATTTTTCCAAGACACATCTTCAAGAAGGATAGTTGCTTCAGGATTTGTTCCAGTAGGAGAGACTGCTAATTGTGGTGATAATCCAAATCAACCATGTACATTTACAGCACCTTCAGGATTTAATGAGATGTGTATTGTTGTTAACAATCAAGAAGAGTGTGGATTTGGAAGAGTATCAACAGATTTTGCTGTAAATTATCTTAATGATGAGTATATTGCAGATCAAGTTTCAAATACAGACATTAATTCAGAATCAGAATGTGTTTCAGGGACGCCCAATCTTAGAAGTTTTTTAAATCCAAGCCTACAGTCTGGTGCAGAAAATTTTATTGATCCTGGGCTTCAAAATAGGGGAATTATAAGAATTTGTTCTACTGATGACCCTGGATCTTCTACAGATTCAAGAGCAGGAACAGAAAATGCAAGATGGGTAAGAGTAGGACATTGTGGAAACTCTCAAATTGGTTGTTGGCTTGATACTGAAAGTTCAAGAGATATAATAAGGCATACAGGAATTGAAGATCAAGTTGTAGGAGATGTAATTGAAGATTATTTAGAAATCTTGAGAAATGAGACAGATTCTCTTAGTGCTTCTGAGTTTAGGGAACTTGCAAGAGAAATTAATCAAAGAGAAAGACAAAACGAGAACCCTCTAGAGAGAATTGAGATAATAAATAAAAATATAGAAAGAGTTTTCCTTAGTTATGAAAAAGGATTCCTTATTTTATCCAGAGGAAACGCTTACAAAGATTTGGTGAAAGGAGTTCTTCAAAGTTTGAGAGAACAGCAAATAGAAGAAGGAGAAGATGATGAAGAGGATGTATTAGATTTTAGAGATAATTTTTCAGGTCCGGCATCAAGAAATGAGCTTCAGAATATAGAAAGGGATTATCCTATCTTTGAATTTAGAGATAGGAGAATTACAGGAGAAAATATATATTATACATTCATAGAAAATGGATGGTATTGGTCTATGGAGGGGGATCTTCCGGAAGAAGGTGGAGAATGGTTTAATGTAGGAATTTTTGAATCTGATTTTGAAAACACAGATAGATCTTTACCTAATTTTTCTGAAGAGAGTTTTTATCAGGAAATTGATATAAATTTTGAAACCATAGATTCAGACGCGACGTTTGTTGCAACAATGCCTGATGGAACTCCCCTCCCTTCAGAGAATATGAATCTAGAGAACAAGTATTGGACATCTCTTCTTTTAGAGGTTGGGTACTTGGAAGGATTAGAATTATTAATTTATCGTGCTTGGTTGAATGAAGAAAATTATATCTTTTTAGATTCAGAGTTGTCTACTGAGAAAGTAACTTTAAAGAAAATAGGTGAAAAAGGACAAAATTTTATTCCTGTAGAGTTTACAGTCTTAGGAGATGGATTTAGCTTAGGGTCATTAATTAATATTGGAGAAACAAATCTTTATTTTAGATTTAGTAGTCAAGAAGGGTGGCAATGGTCTCCAGATAGGAATAATTGGATGAGAACAGACACAATTGAAGTCAATTCTGGAAAATTTGAAGGAAGAGAGCCTACAGACATAAATTCCGAATTAATTCAAAACCTAGAAAATATTGATGATTTTTTAGAAGGTGCAGCAATTATTTTTTCATTAGATACTGAAAAAGGTTTTCCACGAGGGAATTTTATTTCTAGGGAAGATAACAATATATCTGGAGGACCAATACTTCCGGAACCAAATCAAGTAGAGAGTAGGATGAATGATCCAGATCTTTTTGATAATTTAGGAACTTATGAAGGTCTTATAAGGGAAGTATCTCAGGAATATGGTATTGAGGAAAATTTGATTAAGGCCATAATTATCCAGGAATCTTATGCAGATCCTGGAGCAGTAGAAAGTGCAGGAGGTTCATATGGCCTTATGCAAGTTACAAAAGTTGCAACAACAGATGTGAAAGCAAGGTATGATAATTCTTCTTTAATTATTTTAAGTGTGAATATAAATGATTTTGAAAGGGACATTCTTAAGCCAAGGAAGAATATTTATGTTGGAACAATATATTTTGATATGTTACAAGAATATTATTTAGGGAGAGGGAATTCTTTTGAAGATTCTAAAAAGATTTCTCTTGCAGCTTATAATTGGGGGAGGGGAAATATTCAGAATGCTTGTGAATTAGAAGAGTGGAAGAGATGTGAAAATATTCCCTCTTCTGTTCTTCAGTATGTTTCAAACATAGTTGCTTATGAAGAAGAACTAAATTAAAATTATTTTTTTAATTATTCTAAAGTGTTTAGGATTTATGCGGGGACTAGGATTCGAACCTAGGTAAGCATAAGCTAACAGGTCCTAAGCCTGTCCCGTTTGACCACTCCGGCATCCCCGCATAGTTGGTTTTAGAAAAATTAGTATAAAAATATATGGATGTTGGAAATAAGAAAAGATAACTATTTTTTATTTTTTATTTCAGCTTCTTTTTGTTTTATCTTTTCTTCTAGATCAAGTTTTTCTATAAGTTCTTTGTATCTGTTCCTAATTGTTACCTCAGTTATTCCCGCAATATCTGCTACTTCTCTTTGGGTCTTTTTTTCATCATTGATCAAAGCAGCTACATAAAGTGCAGCGGCAGCTATTCCTGCGGGACCTCTTCCTGAAGTTAATTCTACTTCTTCAGCTTTTCTTAGAACTTTTAGAGCATCATTTTGGGCTTTTGGAGATAAATTTAATACAGAGGAGAATCTTGAGATATAATCTTTTGGAGAGCTTTGAGCAACTTTAATTCCCAATTTTCTCACAACAAATCTATAAGTTCTTCCAATCTCTTTTCTTTCTACATCAGAAGCAGTTGCCATTTCGTCAAGTGTTCTAGGAATATTGTAGCTTCTGCAAGCTGCATAAAGACATGCAGCAATGACTGATTCCATACTTCTTCCTCTTACAAGTCCTCTTTGAAGAACAAAATTGTAAATCCTGGCTGCTTCGTCTCGGACTACATTTGGAAGATTCAAGTAAGAAGAAATAACTCTTAATTCAGCCATAGCAAGTCTTAAGTTTCTTTCTATAGAAGTTGAAACTCTTTCTTGCCATTTTTTCAACCTCAAAAATTTTCTTGTTTGTTTAGAATCAAGCCTGTAAATATCAGAAATTTCTCCAACATTTGTAGTAAGGCCTTTGTCAAATTTTTGTATGCTGGTTGGAGCTCCCCCTCTACCTTTCTTTTTTCCCTTGTCAAACTTACCTGAAAGGTCAATTCCAGAATCAACCATTTTTTCTTCAACTACAAGTCCGCAATCATTGCAGATAATTTCTCCTAAGTGAGAATCATAAGTGAGGTGAATTCCTCCACATTCGGGACATTTTTTTATAAAAGCCATTGTTTTTTGTTTTTGTAATTTTTGTTACTTTGAGGTTGGATAAAAAGACTTATAAACTAAGTTTATAATTTATTTATAAATGTTTCCATTTATAAACCTTTCTATTTTAGAAAATTTTGGATTTTGTCCTCGGAGAAATTGATTTAAGGATTATTCTATCAAAACACCATTAACTAAACCTTCTTGACTTGGTCTGTTGGTTATTCTAACTTTTCCAGAATCTGTTTCAACAATTGTTCCCTTTGTAAGAATATTTTGCCTTGCCAAGAATCTGTTTGAAGGAGTTTCAAGAACATTTTTTATCTCAAGTTTTTTTGTGTTATCTTTTATCTTAACGTTAACTGTTTTTGATTTGAGTAAAAAAGTTTTTTTGTTTCCTCCCATAACTCTTACTATTTTCTTTTTCTCATCTCCAAGCTTAGTAGTTTTCTTTTGTCCTGACAACTCGTAAAACTTTTTCTTCCTATGCTTTTTATATTTCCCTCCGGAAATTTTTCTTCCTTTTCTCATATAAAAAAAACCTAATTTTTGTTTAAATACCTTTCTGTTATCTTAATAGTTCAAATTTAACGAAATGTTTATAAATAAACTTCTAAGATATTCTATTGTATTATTCCATAATTTGGAGTTAAATAAGATGGTAAAAAAAATTGAAAGGCCTTTGGATCTTTTGAATAATTCAAAAGGGAAAGAAGTTCTTGTGCATTTGAAAGGAGACAAACAATTTGTAGGAACTTTGTTAGCATTTGACATACATATAAACCTTGTTCTTGATAACATTAAGGAAATGGATAATGGCGAGGTCAAAAGAAATCTTGGTTTGACTTTTTTAAGAGGAGACACAATAATTTTTATTTCTCCGGCCTCAACTGCATTGAAGAATGATTAGATTTAGTAGTTACTTTTATTAATCTTGTTTTGGTTATTTGGTCATGGCAGAAAACATTAAAATTTATTTCTTAGGAACTAGCGATTCTGTTCCAAGCGCAAAAAGAAATCATCCCTCTATTTGGTTAAATTATAAAGGAGAAAATATTCTTATAGATTGTGGAGAAGGAACTCAAAGACAAATTCGTAAGGCGAGATTGAACCCTTGCAAGATTACAAGAATTTTAATCACACACTGGCATGCAGATCATGTTCTTGGAATTCCTGGACTGTTAAAGACCTTGGAAATGAGTGGCTATAATCGGAAGTTGTTTATTTATGGACCTCGTGGAACAAAAAGAAAGTTGAAAGCCTTTATGGAAATGTTCAATGTTAGAGGAGAATATGAAATTGAAGTTAGTGAAGTTTCTAGTAATTTTTTTAAAGGGATAGATTTTTCTTTAAATGCAGAGAGTATGACTCATGGAACTCCTTGCAATGCCTATTCTTTCGAATTAAAAAATAAAATAAGAATTGATAAAAAGAAACTTAAAAAATTTAAAATTAAAGAAGGACCTCATTTGAAGAAAATTAAGGAAGGGAAAGGAATAATTTACAAAGGCAAAAAATATTCTGCAAAAAAATTAACTTATACTGAAGAAGGAAAGAAGATTTCTTTTGTCTTGGATACTTCGTTTAATAAGAGAATCGCACCGTTTGTTAAAAATTCCAATGTTTTGGTATCAGAGTCGACGTTTATGCCAGATATGAAGGAAAAGGCTAAAGAGTACAAGCATCTCACAGTTGACCAGGTTGCTAAAATCGCGAAGAAATCAAAAGTTGGGAAGTTATTTCTAGTACATGTAAGTCAAAGATTTTCTAAAAATCAGGAAGAAGTTTTAAAAGAAGCTAAAAAGATTTTCAAAAATTCATATTTACCTAAGGATTTGGATGTTGTGGAGGTTTGAATTTTTAGAGATTTTATAATGGAAACATTTTAAATACAATTATTTCTTAAGTTTTTACAGGCCCCTGTAGCTCAGCTGGATAGAGCGACGGACTTCTAATCCGTAGGTCGCAGGTTCGAATCCTGTCAGGGGCATTTTGTTTTAATTTAACTACAAAAACTTTTATACCTTCTATTTATAGATAATATTGTGCGGGGATGGCGAAGTGGTTAACGCGCTCGGCTGCAACCCGAGTATCCGTGGGTTCAAATCCCACTCCTCGCTTTAGAATTATTTCAAAATAATTTATTCTGTAGAAGGAACTTTTTGCGTATCTATATTAAACATAACTTCTGTTCCCTTCAAAGATTCAGAAATCTTATCTGCCAATTTCAATACTTGTTCTGTTGTTGGTTCGTTTTCCCATTTGTATTTCAAATCAACAGGACCTAGTGCTGATTCAAAACCAAGTTCTTCAACTTTTTTCACAATTTCAGAAACTTTTGAATTTCCAGCTTTAAAATACAAAACCAAATATGTTTGCCATGTCATAAAAAAGAAGAAGGAAAAGATTTTATATAGTTTTCTCTTTTTGTTAATGTATGGAAGTTAATAAAGGAGATGTTGTTAAAATTAATGGAGAAAAATACGACGTTTGCGAGTTTTTTCCAGATATAGATGATGTCCATGGAGATGATTTGGTTGGTGAGCATAGTTATTTTGGATTAGTCAAACAAGGATCAGGAAAAATTCAGCCTACACATTTTCTAAAAATTTACAATGGAAAAAAGGTTTTTGGAAAGATTGTTAAAGAAGAATTTGTTGATGGAAATGAAATAACTTCTAAAAACGTTAAAGTAATAAAATGAAAAAAGTAATAATTGTTCATGGTTGTCCGGATAATCAAGAGAAAGATCCTAAAAAGAGAACTTATGACAAACATTGGATTCCTTGGCTTAAAGAGAGACTGGAAGAAAGAGGGTTTGATGTTTATGTTCCTTTGATGCCAAAACCCTGGGAGGCGGTTTATGAAGACTGGAAGAAAGATTTTGATAATTTAGATATAAATGAAGATAGTATCTTGGTGGGACACAGCTGTGGATCTGCATTTTTGGTCAGATGGCTTGCAGACACAAAAATTAAAATTAAAAGATTGATTTTAGTTGCACCTTGGAAAATAATATATGGAGATTATCTTAAGAAGGAAGATAAAAGAGAGTTTTATGGTTTTGAGATTGATAAAGAAGTTAGAAACAATGTTGAAGATATAATCATTTTTACTTCTGATGATGAGGAAAAAGCAGGTAGAGAGAGTGCGAAATTGTTCAAAGAAGCTTTAGGAGGGAAGTTAATAGAGTTAAAAAATTGTGGACATTATACTCTTGAAGATATGGAGACAGAAGAATTTCCAGAATTACTTAAAGAGGTAACGAAATGAAAACTCACACGGAGTATATTAAGTTAAATACAGAGAAAAGAATTGATTTTGTGAATATTACTAAGAGAGTTAGAGAGATTGTAAAAGAATCTGGAGTTAAAGAAGGGTTGGTTCTAGTTAATCCAATGCATATAACTGCGAGTGTTTTCATAAATGACAATGAATCTGGTTTATTGCATGATTTTAGGAAATGGCTTGAAAAACTTGCACCAATGAATTTGGATGATTTAACAAAGTATAAACATAATTTGACGGGAGAAGACAATGCATATGCTCATCTGTGGAGAACAATTATGGGTAGAGAAACAACTGTTGCAATTACGGATGGAGATTTGGATTTTGGCCCGTGGGAAGCTATTTTTTATGGAGAGTTTGATGGTCAGAGGAATAAAAGAATAATGGTAAAGATTATTGGAGAGTAAAAGATATTTCACTATTTTAAGTAGTAAACTAGTTAGTAGAAACTAAAAAAGTTTTTAAACCAAAAAAGCATAAACATTATAATGGCAAAAAAAGAGGCAGGAAATTATCTTTCAATAGGTTTCTTAATTTTAGGTGTTTTGGCTGTTGCATATATTCTTAATGTAGGAATAACAGGATTCGCAGTTTCTGAAGTACAATCTAATTTTAGTCAAGGGGTTTATGAAAATACTTCTTTTGATAATGGGAATATTTCTTTAACTGGAGAGAATCTTTCAGGTTCTTATACTTCAGAGGTTTTTGAATCTAATGAATCTGTTTTATGGAACAACCTAACGTGGGAAGGAAATGTTCCAAATTCAAAAACGATAAATGTGATAAATGAGAGTGGATGGGTCAATTCTACAGGTTATACTTTGGCGAATTTTAGCTCTTTCTGGACTGATTTATCATTGACCTCATTGTATGATTCAGAAAACAATAACTCTATTAATGTTGGAAATGCTTCATTGAATTCATCAACAGGAACACTGACAAATGCAAGTAATTTTTCCTGGAACGATGTTTTAATAAGCTATGAATATGATATGGAAATCAACTCTTCACTATCTTTTCAAGTAAGAGCATCTGAGGATGCAAACTTCACAAACTCAAGTTTTGAAACTGTTTCGGATGTAAACAATTTGAACCTTACAGGACAGTATTTCCAGTACAAGGTCATATTTGAAACATCAGACTTTGAGTTGAGCCCTTCAATATCTTCGATTGAATTATCTTATGGTGAGGAGGATAGCATTCCGGGATGTACAGATTCTGATGCAATAAATTATGATGAGAATGCAACAGAGGATGATGGAAGTTGTGAGTATGAAGAAGTTGAAGAAGAAACAAATGAAACAGGAACAGAAGAGGAAGTAGGAGAAACTCAAAGTTCTCAAGATACTCAAGGAACCCAAGAAGATTTTTCTAACTTGGCATCTCTTTCTGCATCAAAGATAGATAACGTAAAACTCAATCCTGGAGATTCCACCCAGATGTCATGGAAAGTTATAAACGATGGAGAGGGATTTTTATTTTCATGCGAGTTTTCCACTTCGGGGGAGAATTCTGATTGGATATCTTTTGAAGGGGAACAAAGGAACATAAATCCTGATGAAGAAGTTAATTTTAATTTTGATATTGAAATACCTAATGAAACTGAGGAAAGTGATTATTCTATCCAAGTTTCTGTAGATTGTTCTTCTACATCAGTTTCAGAGACTTTTGTTTTGACTGTCGAGGAAAAAAAGATAGATTTTGAACTTATTGATGCACAGAGGACAAGGCAAGATAGGGTGAGAATTTTATATTCTCTTTCTGAACTTACAGGAGAAGATCAAGAAGTTGAAATTAGTTTTACCCTTTCTGATGAAGAAGGAACAGAGTTCTCCAGTATTTCTGAGAATAAAAGTATTAATGCAAATGGAACTGAGGAGTTTAGGACAAATTTAGGAATAAATGAGTCTTTAAATGGGACCCTATTATTATCTATCCTATATAACTCTGAAGTTTATTCTAGCTCTGTAGTAGAACCAATAACTATTGGAGCCCCTATAGGATTCGCAGTTTTTGAAGGAATAGGGGCAGGAGAAGCATATATTCTAATTGCAGTTGTACTTATTTTAGGAGTTCTATTTTTCATAGTTAGAAGAATGAGAAAATCCAAAAAGACAATTAAGAGTCTTGTTGGTACAAATAAAAAAGATAATAAGTAGTACCTAAAGAAAGATTTAAATAGTTTTGTAGTACCTAATTCTATGGAAGTTGAAAAAAAGACATGGCCTGAAATGTTTGAGAAAATTTTGTTGGGAGAAAAGAAACATGAAATAAGGTTAGATGATTTTGAAATAAAAAAAGGAGATTTTATTGTTTTAAAAGAATGGGATCCTGATAAAAAAGAATATACTGGAAGAGAAGTTCGGAAAAAAGTTGGTTTTGTCACAAAGATTAACAGATTAAAATACTGGAATGAAGAAGACATAAATAAATTTGGATTTGTTGTAATGGATTTAGAATAATGGCATTCATAGTAAAGAAAAATATTTCCGGAAGAGAATATTATTATCTTAATGAGAACAAGCGAGTAAAAGGAAAAGTAAAAACCAAAACTTTAGCTTATCTTGGTAAAAATGAAGAGCAAGCCAAAAAGAAAGCAGAAAATATTTTAAATAAATTGGAACAGGAAAAAATAAAAAAGAGTAAAGATGCAGAAATACCAAAAGAAACAATGGAAAGAAAAAAAATCTCAATTGAAGATCTAGCAACTTTTTGTAAAAGAAAAGGGTTTGTATATCAATCTGCAGACATATATGGAGGATTTGCAGGTTTTTGGGATTTTGGACCTATAGGGGTTGAAGTTAAAGAAAATATTAAAAAAGAATGGTGGAAATATTTTGTAGGCAGGGAAGATATTTTTGGAATTGATGGAAGCATAATTACTCATCCAAAGGTTTGGAAGGCATCAGGCCATGTAGATAGTTTTAGTGATATTTTTGTTCTTTGTAAAAAATGTAAGAAACCTGGAAAGGTTGATAAGAATGAATTAGAAGAAGCTAAATGCCTTCACTGTGGGGGAGATTATGATTCAAAAACAGCTAAAGATTTTAAATTAATGTTTGAGACTAATGTTGGTCAAGAAGATAAAAGTTATTTGAGGCCAGAGACTGCACAAATGATTTTTGTAAATTTTAAAGCAGTTCATAATAGTTCTAGATCAAAACTTCCTTTTGGAATAGCACAGATTGGTAAGGCTTTTAGAAATGAAATCGCGCCAAGAGATTTTCTGTTTAGGTCGAGAGAATTTGAACAAATGGAAATGCAGTTCTTTATTAATCCAGAGAGAATGGATAATTGTCCTTTTTATGATGAAATAAAGAATGAAAAGATTAAAATTTTTGATTCAAAAAAGAATGAAAATATTCTAAGCATAGATGAAATGGTCAAGAAAAAAATATTCAAAAATAAGTGGCATGCCTATTGGCTCTATTATTCCTATAGTTGGTTTTTAAGATTAGGAATAAGTAGAGAAAGCCTCAGGTTAAGAGAACATGAGAAAGATGAGCTGGCCCATTATGCAAAGGCTGCAGTAGACATAGAGTATAATTTTCCAAATGGATGGAAAGAGATTTTTGGGAGTCATGACAGGGGAAATTTTGATTTGTCACAACATGAAAAGTTTTCCAAGAAAAGTCTTGAAATTTATGATGAAGAAGAAGGCAAAAAAGTTCTTCCAAAAGTGATAGAGTCTTCATTTGGTGTTGAAAGAGCTTTCCTCGCATTTATGTTTGAATCATATTACTATGATGAAAAAAGAGATAATACTATATTGAGATTTCATCCAAAGATTTCTCCATTAAAGGCTGCAGTATTCCCTCTTGTAAAGTCTAATGATGAAATTGTTAAATTTTCCAAAGAAATTTTTGAATATTTGAAAGAAGAATTTAATGTGGGTTATGATTCTGGAGGAAGTGTTGGAAGAAGATATTCTAGGAATGATGAAATTGGAACTCCTTTTTGTATTACTATTGATGAAGAGAGCTTGAAAAAGAAAAATGTTACAATTAGGGATCGTGATTCTAAAGAACAAGTCAGAGTAAAAATTTCTGATTTGAAAAATGTTTTAAGAGATTTAATTTATCAAAAAATTGATTTTAAAAATTCAGGTAAAAAGGTTTATTAATTTTACCGTCGACAAAACATAAATTTCTGATTTGAAAAATGTTTAAATTATCCAAAACTTTTTAAAGAATTGAAACTCTTTAATTTGAATTAAAATAGAGGTGTAAAATGGCAAGAACAAAAACTCCGAAACAGCTTGAAGTTAAGTTGAGATCTCTTAAGAAGCAGTTGAAGAAAGTTGAAGCACAAAAAAAGAAGGCAGTTGCTGCGGCTAAGAAAAAGAAAGCCCCAAAGAAGAAGTCTGTGAGAAAAACTGCAAAGAAGACAACCAAGAGGAAAACTGCAAAGAGAGCTTCAAGAAAAAAGAGGAAATAAAAAATTTTCTCTTTTTTTATTTTCAATTAAATTTTTAAATTATATTTTATTCTAATTCTTTATGATAGAGAGTGATTGCATTTTTTGTAAAATAGTTAGTGGAGAGGTTCCTGCAGAGAAAGTGTATGAAAATGAAAGATTTTTGGCGTTTGCGGATGCGAATCCGGTTGGAGAAGGACACACTTTAGTAATTCCAAAAAAACATTTTGAGACAATTTTAAATTTGGATGACGAAACTTCTGAAGGGTATTTGAAATTTGTGAAAAAGGTTGCAAAGAAATTATTAAAAAAATACAGGGCTGAAGGGTTTAACATCACAGTTAATAATGGGAAGGTTGCAGGTCAGAGGGTTCCACATTTGCATTTCCATATTCTTCCAAGAAAAAAAGGCGATGGGCATAAAGGGTTTTATTTGGGGTGAGATTATTTCATAATTTTTCTATAGTTCATCATAGTGTCAAAGGTTGTTTTATTCTTAGAGTAATGTCTCTGGGGGGATTTTAACCCCCGACCTCCGCCTCATGAGAGCGGCGCTCTAAACCCTGAGCTACAGAGACAAAGTTAATAAATAGATTTGGTTTAAAAGGTTTAAGGTAATAAATGGTAAACGAAACTATTGTTAGTACTGTTGTAGAATCGGTGTCAATACCTATGGATTCTCTAATGGGAATCATTCAAGCCATCGGAGGGCTTCTTATAATTTATGTAATTTTTAGTATTGTTGGAGCTGTGTTGAATTGGCGGAAGAATAAAGAGATAAAGAAAATGTATAAAGATATACAAGATATAAAGAAAAAAGTAAACAAATTAATTTCAAAAAAGCGAACAAAGAAGAAATAGTTTTAAAATTATTTATTCTGACAAAAGTTCTTTTTCATACCTTTCTCTTTTTCTCTCTCTAGTCAAAAAACCTGCTATTTGGTTCCTTATCTTTTTACTAGGCATAGTTTTTCCAAGAATTTTCTTATTTTCTTCAAAATCCTCACTAAACTCAATACCTTTCTTTTGCAGTTCTTTTGCAGTTCTTTTAATGAGTTTTGATTTTATTTTTCCCATATTAAATTCTGGAAAGGTTTGTTTTTAAACGTTATTATTTAAGATTTTTTACCGAATCAAGCCCTCTTACTGCGTCTAGAAGTTTTTTTGTTTTTTTGTAAGGGGAACCTTTTATTAAAATTATGTATTTTTCTCCAAACTCTTTTGTTTTATCAAATGATTTGATAATATCTTTTTCATTAACCCTTTTTTTATCATATGCTATAAGAATCTTTTCTTCAGATTCTTCTTCTACTCGGAGGATTATTTCTTTTTTGTTAAAGTTTAAGATATCTAAAAGAACAATTGAATTTTTCTCAAGAAATGATTTAATTTTCATAAAGAAATCACTTTCGTTTTTTCCAGAGGTTTTTCCAGAATTTCTCTTTTTTTTAGATATTTTTTCTTTTTCTATTTTTTCCCCATAATCTTTCCCAGAATTATTTTTATCAAATATATTTAAAGATTCATTAGTATTGTTTTTGGATTCTGCATTCTCAACAGGTATTTGAGTTGTTTTTTCAATAGTTTTTTTATCTTTAACTTCATCTTCAGAAATATTAAAAAATCTCCAGAATATTTCTTCCCCTTTTTTATAAGGTATTGCAAAGTCTTTCAACGCTCTAAGTGCTACCCTGATTGCAGGTTCTTGCTCAGAATCTTTGAGAATTTTTTTATTCTTAAGGATATCGTAGGCCTCTTTTTCTTTACTTTTTAAATGGTGAGAAAATTTGTCAAGATATTTTTCCTGTCCTGGTAAAAAGTACAATGAAGAACTTCCTATTTTCATATTACTCATTCTTATTTTTTTTTCTGAAGAAAGTTCTGATAGGAATGCAGAAGTAAATAAAGAATTTGATTGTATCTCTTTTGAGATGTGTACTGGAAGACTTGGACCGTTTTTTCTAAGAATACTAATTATTTTATTTTTTATTTCTGAAGTATTTTGTGTGGGCATATGAAAGATAATTAAAGAATAGTTATAAAGATTTTGTGTTAGAATTTTAGCCATTTAATTTCATAGTAACTCACATCATTTTCATTATCAACAATTGCGATAAGAAGCTTTTTTTTTGTGCTGTGTGCTACACGATTTTTTGCGGAAAAGTCTTGCCAAGAAGTTCTTTTTGATTCATGATCTACAAATACAATCCATTTTGCGTGTTTTTTTCCAGGTCCTGTACCTTTTTCATAAACTCTGAAATCAGCTCCAAACTTTAGAGCCGTTTTTACTATATTTCCTTTTTTTCTTAAATTCTTGAATACAGGATATTTTATTTGTATTTTTTTATCAAACCTTCGTGATTTTCTCATTAATTCATCAAATGATAAAATTTTCTTTTGGCTTAAAACTTCTAATTTATTTTCCTCTATAAGAAAAAGTGCCTCAGATAAAGAATATATTACTTTTTCACCAGATGGCTCTCCAAAATGACTTTTTTTATGTAATGAAAATGCTTCTGAAGAATTGCTAAATATGGTTTCTCCTATAAGATGGGCCTGAATTTTTTTCATATGTTTTTTATTATAAGAGATTATTTAAATTTGTTGAAAAAGTACAATACTAGTCTTGAGCCAAGACAGACACATAGATAGTTTTTTATAATTATTCTTCTAAAGATTGTTGTTATGGCAAAGAAAAAAAGTGATTCCTTTCAAGAAGATAGCCTTGAAAAAAATTCTCTGAAAAAAAAGAATATCTTTAGGCATAAATTTTTCTATATTGTAATTATATTTCTATTAGTCCTGATATTGACATTTTTTGCAGCATATTTAGCTTCTTTAGAGCCAAAAAGTGAAGAAATTTCTAAGTGTGGAGACGGAACTTTTTATGAGACTTGTTCTTTAGACAAGCCATTTTACTGTGAAGAAGGAATTTTGACAGAAAAAGCCTCACTGTGTGGTTGTGAAAGTCCTGAAAGTTTTAATTTTAAGAAGGATGGAGATTTTTGTGTTCCCAATCAAGGCACAAGTTCTAAGGATGTACCTTTAAAATATCTATTAGAAGGGGAAATACATAGGTTCAATTATACGGTTTATGAAGAAGTAAATGAATATGTCTCAAACGTAACAAGAGAGATAGTTTATGAAAGTGACGAAATTCCATTTAGGACGAATTTTAAACTTCTTAGTGTAAATGAAGAAGTTCAAAGAGCAATGCTTATGCCTTTAGTTAAAAAAATTCAGAATCTTGCTCCAGACAGTAAAACAGATCAGGCAAGAATAGCATTAAGTATAGTTCAAAATATTCCTTATGGATCTTCAAACAAGACTTTTTCTTTTGGAGATGAAGAAGTAGATTATTCTAGATATCCTTATGAAATTTTGTTTGAAAATCAAGGAATTTGTGGTGAAAAATCTGAGCTTGCATCATTTTTATTAAAAGAACTTGGATTTGGAGTTTCAATATTTTATTTTGTTGAAGAGAACCATGAGGCTGTAGGAATAAAATGTCCTGTCAAAGAAAGCTTATATGGGACTGGATTTTGCTTCGTTGAGACTGGAGGTCCTTCAATAATTTCTGATCATGAAATGGAGTTTATAGGAGGGATTAAACTTGAATCGGTCCCTGAAGTAATGATTATTTCTGAAGGAATTTCTCTTCCTGAAAACATGAAGGAATATAGAGATGCCCAGACTCTAAAACAAATACGTGATAGAAGTTTTATAGGAATTTTAAAGTCTTGGAGATATGATAATATAAGAGAAAGATATGGTCTTGATGGAGATTATGAATTAAATTAATCTTTTTTATTTGATTTCTCAACAATTGCCTTTATTCTTCTAATGCCTGCAGCAGAAGATTGTTCTTTTGTAATATTAAATTTTCCAATTTCTTTGGTATTTTTTACATGTGGTCCAGTACAAATTTCTTTGCTAAAATCTCCAATACTATAAACAGAAACTCTTTTAGGATACTTAGCTCCAAATTCTGACTGGGCTCCTGATTCTAGAGCTTTTTCAAGAGACATTTCTTTAGATGTAACTTTAAGGCCCTCACCGATTTTTTTATTTACAAGATCTTCAATTTTTTTTATTTCTTCTTTAGTAAGTTTTCTTGGAAAATCAAAATCAAACCTTAATCTTTCAGGAGTTATGTTTGAACCTTTTTGTTTTATGTTTTTGTTCAAAACTTGTCTTAGAGATTCATTAAGAAGATGTGTTGCGGTATGAAGTCTTGTTGTTTTTTCAGAATGGTCTGCCAGTCCAGAAGCAAATTTTCCTTTAGATGCTGTTTTTGAAAGATCTTTGTGTTTTTGAAGTTCTTTTTCAAAACTTCCTTCATCAAGATCTATTTCTCTGTCTTTTGCAATCTCTCTCGTTAATTCTATAGGGAATCCATAACTTTGATAAAGTAAGAATGCATCTTTTCCAGAAAGAGTTTTACCTTTTACAACTTTGTCGAAGATTTTCATTCCTTTGTCAAGAGTCTTTTCAAACTTATTTTCCTCTTTTTCTATTTCCTTAAGGATCTTCTTTTTATTTCCTTCCAATTCACCATAATCGTCATAAAGCTCAAAAATTGGTTCTGCGATAGGATTTATTAAATCTGTTCCTACAAATCCTAGCTTTCTCAAATTGACAATTGCTCTCCTAATAAGCCTTCTCAAAACATACCCTCTCCCAGTGTTACTTGGTTTGACGCCGTCGGCAATTATGAATACTGCGGCTTTTGTGTGATCTGCGATAACTCTCATTGTTCTTTTGTTTTTTTCATAAGTTTTTCCAGAAAGGTGTTCAATTTTTTCTATAATTGGTTTCCACATATCCGCTAGATAATTATCTTTAAGTCCATTTAGAACTGCGACAGTTCTTTCCACACCTCCTCCAAAGTCAACATTTTTTTGTTTAGCTTCTTTGAAATTTCCCGATTTATTTTTAATATATTGCATTAAAACATCATTCCCGATTTCAATCCATCTTTTGTCCTCAGGAACAAATTTTTTTGGAGGGTTTTCCTTTCCAATCCAATAGAATTGTTCAGTGTCAGGTCCACAAGGTCCGGTTTCTCCTGCAGGACCCCACCAGTTTTCTTTTTTTGAAAGAAATGCTATTCTTTCTTTAGGAACTCCAATAGATTCCCAAATTTCTGCAGATTCTTTATCTTGGGAGGCATCTTTATCACCTTCAAAAACACTGATTGCATAATGACTTAAAGGAATACCAAGAATCTTAGTATGAAATTCAAAAGTATATTTTATTGCATCCTTTTTCCAATAATCTCCAAAAGACCAGTTTCCAAGCATTTCAAAAAAAGTATGGTGAGTTTCATCGCCTACCTCTTCAATATCTGTAGTTCGGATACATTTCTGAACATTTACAAATCTTTTTCCAAGAGGATGTTTTTGTCCAAGAAGATAGGGAACAAGGGGATGCATTCCTGCAGTTGTAAAAAGAACTGTAGGGTCGTTTTCAGGGACAAGAGATGATGAAGGGAGAATCTTGTGATCTTTAGATTTGAAGAATTCTAAGTAGGATTTAATTAATTTTTTTCTTGTCCATTTCATATATTTAAAATAGAATCAGAGTTTTAAAATATTTCTTAAACATTTCTTTCTTGAAGTTCTCTAAGCCTTCTTTGAATTTCTTCTAACTGCTCTTCAATATCTCCACTAGGTTTTCTTCTATTTTTTGTTTTTTCATCCTTTTTATAATTCTCCTCTTTAAGAATTTGTGGGATTTTTGCCTTAGGCAAAGTTTTTTCCAGTAGTCCAAGGCTTGATTTAAATTCTTTAATTTTTTTATATAGAAGTTGTTTAAATTCTATTTCTTCACTTCTATAGAAATAATAATCTTTCATATTTCCTGCAATTTTTAACAAACCCATTTGAGAAGAAAGAATGTCTTTTTTTGCATCGATTGATTCGGAATAATCTAGCCTTATATGGATTAAATTTTCTTTTACCATTTCATACTTTTGAGAAAATATCTCTATCTATTTTAGCTATTTTTTCTTTCATAGATCTCACTTCTTGTTCCCAAGAATGAAATTCTTTATCTTCTTTCTCTTTAACTTTTTTTATTTCTTCTAATACTTTTTCTATTTCAGAAATCTTTCTTTTAGATTCTTTGAAAACATTTAAGGCATCTTCAAATTTATCTATCCTAATAAAAACAGGCCCCCCAATATCATCTTTGTCTCCCCTAATTTCTCTAGTTCTTACTGAATTTTTTGAAGAACTCTGTATTACCCTCATATCATCTTCATCAAAAGAATTCCCGCTTTTTTCTCCTGAAACTGCATCTTTTATTGTGTCGTGAGAAAATTTTGTTCCAAGTGATCCGGGAGGATAACTAGGTAATTGGTGAAGAGGTTCCTTACGAGGTTTTTCTTCAATACCTTCCATTTTAGGCAATTTTGGAAGTTGTGGAAGAGAAGGAAACTCTTTTTGCTCAGCCTCTTTTTTTTTGCTAAATAGTCCCATTTTATCAATTGAATATAGATATTGTAAAATATATAATAACTCTCAGTTTAAAAACCTTTTTAAGTAGTAAACCGAAAGGTATATATTTAAATCATTTTTAATTTTGAAATGCCAAATAAAAAGAAAAAAGAAGAAAAAATAATAAAGAAGAAAAAATCAAGTAAAAAGGGTGATTCTGATTCTTTGAAAAAATTTCTTGAAGAAGCAATAACTTTAACTGTTGGAAGAAATAGTGAAGAAATAGTGAAATTATTATACTCTAAAAAACACGTGAATGAATTTCTTCTGGCAAAAAAATTAGATATAACTATAAATCAAACCAGAAATATCCTTTACAAAATTTCTGATCATGGATTACTTTCTTCAATAAGGAAAAAAGATAAGAAAAAAGGATGGTATACTTATTTTTGGAAAATAGAAGTTTTGAAAGCCCTTGAATTTGTAAAAACACATTTTCTTAAGAAAAAGTCTCAAGTTGAAAGACAAATAAATCTTAGAGAAACAGAGAGATTTTATGTTTGTAAAAGGTGTAATATAGAATTAACAGAAGAAAACGCACTAAATCAAGATTTTTTATGCCATGAATGTGGGGCCATCTTCACTGTAAAAGATAATAGGAAAGTTTTGAAGGGAATGAAAAAAAATCTATCTAAATTGAAAGAGAATATTGAGTTAATTGATAAAGAAATTAAAAAAGAGCAGGAGAGACTGGAGAAAATAAAGATTAGGAAATATAAAAGAGAGCAAAGGGCGAAAAAAAGAAAGCGTGCTGCTAAAAGAGCCAAGAGGAAAAAAGAGAGAGCCAAGAAAAAAGAGTCAAAATCTAAAAGTAAAAAAACAAGCAAGAGCACAAAAAAGAAAAGTCCCAAAAAGCCAAAATCAAAGAGTTCAACAAAAAGAAAAACAAAAAAAGTAGTGAAGAAAAAATCAAAAACAAGCAAGAGCACAAAAAAGAAAAAAAAGTCTTCTAAAAAATCTAAGTAATTAAATAATGAAAAAATACACCTTTTCATCTAAAAGTGGGAGAAATATTTTTAGCTATTTTAGTGTGAACTCAAACATAATATTTACAAATGTAATTTTATTTGTTTTTGTATGGGGCTTGCTTCTTACAGGAGTTTTTTCTGAAACTTTTTTTAGTAATAATATAGCCCTTTCATTGGAAAATATAGAAAATTTTAGGTTTTGGACTTTTTTAACAAGCATGTTTATGCATGGGGGATTTTTCCACCTTTTTGTGAATATGCTTTCATTGTTTTTTTTAGGAGGACTTCTAGAAAAAATTTTAGGACCTAAGAGGTATTTTGGATTTTATATGATTTCAGGATTATTTGCAGGATTACTTTACATAATTTTTGAGCTGATTTTTCCCTCAGGTCTTGGGGCAGTAGGTGCCTCTGGAGCATTATTTGGTTTGGTCGGATTACTTGTTCTTTTGACTCCAAATCTTCCAGTTTATGCGATGTTTATCCCAGTACCAATAAAAATGAAGTATGCAGGTCCAGGGATCCTTGTTTTGCTTTGGCTGATTTCAGTGTGGGCTGATATTCCTATTGGAAATACTGCACACTTGGGAGGTCTTATAATAGGACTTACATATGGAATTTATTTGAGAAAAAAATACAAGAGAAAAACAAGAATGATTAGAAACCATTTTAAATAGAAAAAATTTAGGTTGTTTATGAGAAAAACTAACAAGAACTTCCTAATAACAAATTATTTTGAATGTTTTAGATTTTTGAACGAATCTAAAAATTTTATTTATACTATTATTGGAATCTTTTTTCTTTTTATATTGGTTGGATCTTTGGTTCCTGCCCCTCTTGTTTTAGAAGAAAAAATTTTGATTTTTATTGAAGAATTAATTTTAAGTACTGAAGGAATGTCTCAAAGCGAACTTGTAAAATTTATTTTTTTGAATAATATCCAGGCTAGTTTTTTTGGATTAATCTTTGGGTTGTTTTTTGGTATCTTTCCTTTTATTTCCACAGTTATAAATGGATATCTTGTTGGTTATGTGGCAGCTAAATCTGTAGAAATGGCAGGCTTTTTGACTTTATGGAATTTAGTTCCTCATGGAATTTTCGAATTACCTGCATTATTCATATCACTTGGACTTGGATTAAAATTAGGAACTTTTATTTTTGAAAAAGACAAAGTAAACACATTTAAAAATTATATTCTGAATTCGTTAAGAGTTTTCTTTTTAGTTGTTTTACCCCTCCTTATTATTGCAGCAATTATAGAGGGAAGCCTAATTTTTTTATCTAGATAATATCACTCTTTTAGATCACTTATTCCAAGAATTATTAGTAGAATTGCAATCATGGCAACAAGCCAGAAAATTCCTCCCTTAAGAAATATCCATGCAGAATGTAGAAAATTCAGGTCTTTTCCAAATATTGTCCAAGAATATGCTGAGGAAGCCCATCCTACTAAAATTATTCCTACCAAAAGTATAAGCCCAAGTATAAGTTCAATCCATTTATTCATTTTAAAATTTTAGTCAGCTATGATATCTTTAACCATATATTTTAGTATACTTTTACATTTAAAAAGATTTTTGTGGTGGAGTAGTTAAGCTTAAAAGACATGTTTTTGTTTTATTTTAATGAAAGAATCGGAAAAAATTTCGAGAGAGAGCATATTTAAGGAATCTAAAGAAGTAGAAGGAATTTCAGTAAAAGGTTATGATTTTGATAAAGGAGTTAATTATGAGAAAATTTTGGATAGTTATTTATCAACAGGTTTCCAGGCAAGTCATTTTGGAAAGGCGGTAAAGATCATAGAAAAAATGATTAAAGAAAAAGTAACTGTTTTTCTGGGTTGCAGCTCAAATTTGATTACTTCAGGTGTAAGAGATATTGTTAGGTATCTTGCAAAGAACAAAATGATTGATGTTTTTGTAACAACTGCAGGAGGTATAGAAGAAGATATAATAAAATGTCTTGGTGATTTTAAAATAGGTAAATTTTCTGCTTCGGGAGAGCTTCTTAGATCTAAAGGAATAAATAGAACTGGAAATATTTTTGTTCCGAATTCAAGATATATAAAATATGAAGAATTTATGAATCCTCTTTTAGAGATAATTAATAAAGATCAGAAAGAAAACGGAAAAATAATCTCTGTATCCGAATTTGTGAAAATTCTTGGTAAGAAAATTGACAATGAGGAAAGTATTTTGTATTGGTGTTGGAAAAATGATATAGATGTTTATTGTCCTGCAATTACTGATGGGAGTACTGGAGACATGATCCATTTTTTTATGTATAAGAATCCTGATTTTAAACTTGATATAGTAGGAGATATACATAAATTAAATGAATATACTATAACAAGAAAGAAAACAGGGATTATCCTTCTTGGCTCTGGAATCATGAAGCATCATATTTGTAATGCAAATATGATGAGGAACGGTGCAGATTATGCGGTTTACATAAATTCTGGTGAAGAATGGGATGGCGCAGATTCCAATGCCAGACCTGATGAGGCAGTTTCATGGGGTAAAGTCAAGAGTAAAAATTCCGAATCAATAAAAGTTCATGGAGATGCGACTATATTGTTTCCATTAATTGTGGCAAAAACTTTCGCGAAAAAAAGATAATATTTCTAAATTTTTCATAAATATTTATATATTCCAATCTATTTAATTTTTTATGACAAAGAAATCTAGTCAAGAAGTTGTTCTAAGAAAAAAAGATACAAATCAAAAATCAAAGGAGAAATTAAGTGAATCTGCAGAAGTGTCACGTGAAAAAAATATTTTTGATGTCTTAAAGTTTTTTTCCCCAGGATCCTCGATAAGAGTTGCGCTTGATGATATACTCAGGGCAAGGATGGGGGCGTTGATTGTTATAAAAAAAGAGGGTCTTTTAGATATTGTTGAAGGAGGATTTAAAATTAATTCAAAATTTAGTTCCCAGAAACTTGTGGAGCTTGCTAAAATGGATGGAGCAATAATAATCTCAGAAGATATGAAAAAAATTCTTTATGCGAACACGCTTTTGGCACCAGATATGAAGATAAAGACTAGTGAAACTGGGACAAGGCACAAGGCAGCGGAGAGGACAGCTAAACAATTTGATACTATTTCAGTTGCAGTTTCAGAAAGAAAGAACAAAATAACCCTTTATTTTAAAGATGAAAATTATTATCTTGAAGAAACTTCTGAAATTTTGAGGAGGGCTGCTGAAACTTTACAGATTCTGGAGAAACAGAAAGAAGTTTTTAATGACCTTTCGTCACATTTAAACATACTTGAAATAACCAATTTGACTACTATGAGTGATGTTTGTAATGTTCTTCAAACTCTTGAAATGATAAGAAGAATATCTGAGAAAGTTAAAGAGTACCTGTCTGAACTAGGTAAAGAAGGAACTATTGTGAGTATGAGATTAAAGGAACTTACTAAAAATTTATCTAACGAAAGAAAATCAATTTTGAGAGATTATTTTGGTGAAGATCATCTAAAAGTAAATGAAACTTTAAATAATATGAATTTTGATTTTCTTGTTGAAACTTCAAATGTTTTGCGAGTTCTTTTTGACGAGCTCCATGATAGTTCTGTTTCTCCTAGAGGTATGAGAATCCTCAATAAAACCAACATACTTGAAAAAGATATAAAAATTCTTCTAGAAAAATTCAAAACATTAGATAATATTTTTAATTTGGATAAAGAAGATTTGAAATCTGTTTTTAAGAATGAAAATTTTGTTGATTCACTTTTAAAGAGCCTAAAAAATCTAAAAGAAAAAATTCTGATGGGAAAGAAAATTTAGATTAAACTTAAATACTTCTCTGAATCCTTTATTAAATGCTCACAAAAAAAGAAGTCCAGGAGATTAAGGAACATTTGAGTAAGGCTCAAAACCCCCTTTTTCTTTTTGATAATGATCAAGACGGTTTATGTTCTTTCCTTTTACTTCGTAAATATATAGGTAGGGGGAAGGGAGTTCCAATTAAATCCTTTCCAGATTTGTCTAAAGATTATCTATCAAAAGCAAGTGAATTCAATTCAGACTATATTTTCATTTTAGATAAACCAGTTGTTTCTGAAAAATTCTTTGAAGAGGCTGAAAAGATCAACATTCCAATTGTTTGGATAGATCATCATGAGATTGATAAAAACTTAGTTCCCTCTTTTGTCAATTATTATAATCCTATTTTTAACAAACCAAAAAAAGAAGAACCTGTTACTGCATTATGTTATCAAATTTCAGGAAGAAAGGAAGATATGTGGATTGCGGTTGCAGGATGTATCTCAGATAAGTTTGTCCCAGATTTCTATGAAAATTTTGAAAAGAAATATCCCGACCTTGTTGTTAAATCAAAAGACCCATTAGATATATTTTATAAATCTCAAATTGGAAAAATTGCAAGAATGATTGGATTTGGTCTAAAAGATAGAACAACTAATGTAATGAATATGATAAGATTCTTAATTGATGCAAAAAATCCTTATGACGCTCTTGAAGAAAATACAAAGAACCATACAATGCATGAAAGATTTAAAGTGATAGATTTGAAGTTTCAGAAAATTTTTGATAAGGCAATTTCAATTGGAAGAGAGAATAAAAAATTTATTTTTTTTAAATATGGTGGAGATATGAGTATGAGTGGAGATTTATCGAACAAGTTGAGCTATTTTTTCCCTAAAAAGATTATAGCAGTAATATATGTTAAAGGAATTAAAGGGAATATTTCTATGAGGGGAAAAAAGTGTAGGAATGTTCTTGTCAAGGCAATTGAAGGTATTGAAGGTGCTAGAGGGGGAGGCCATGAAGATGCTGTTGGGGGACAAATAAAAGCAAAAGATATTGAGAGATTCAAAGAAAATATTGAATCTATTCTTAAATCATCTAAGAGATAGAATTGTTCACTCAAAAATGATTACTTAGAATAGAAATATATAAAAAGAGTTTTTTCTTCAAGTCGTTATGAATGCTGGAAGTTTAGAAGACAACTTTAGGAATATGAATAGATGTTGGAGTTTGCCTAATATGGTCTCAGTTAAGCTGGCATTCATAAAAATTAAAACTTACTCAATTTAATTCAAGTAATTTTTCCCGAAACTTGGATTGAATTGAGATTATTCTAATTAGTTTAAGTTTCGGAAGAATTTTGTTTTAAGTTGGGTTTTCAAAAATGGAGAGCATAACAGAAATCCCTTTGGAACATGAAGAGAGAATAGAGGTGGAAAGAGAACTTAGTTCACTTGTGGAAATCACCTTGAATCTTGAATATGAACTTGAACTTGCAATCAGACAAAAAGATTGATAAAATTTGCATTTTAAATTAAGTTCATTTAGTTGAGCATATGCTATTCTAGTAGCTTTTAGCAAAATATCCTAAAGTATTTGTTTTTTTACCTGTTTGAATACATTTACCTAATTTTGTAGATTCTTTAACAATTCTTGAAGTGGCCCCATCAGTAAAGTCTTTGATCAATTTTTCCGTTTCTTTATTGTTTGAAAAGTAAGCTTTCACAATTTTTCCTTCTTTTATTTTTGATTTTAATTCTTTAATGGAATTTGCTTCAACTATATTTTCATCAAGGAATTTTTTAGCTTTTTTAAAAAGTGATTTTTGTATTTCTTCTAAAATTTCAGGAATTTTATTTTTTAAGTTTCTTTCTTTTACAATTTCCTTTGTTCCAGTATCTCTCCTAACAACAACTACTTGTTTATTTGCAATGTCTTTTGGACCAATTTCTATCCTTAAAGGTATACCTTTCAATTCCCACTCATTAAATTTCCATCCTGGAGAATATTCTTCTCGATCATCTAAAAAAGGATTGAATTTTTTAAGTTTCTTTGAAATTTCTTTAGCTTTTTTCAAAGTTTTAGATTTTGTTTTTTCAAATAAAATTGGAACTACCACAATTTTATTTTCTGCAACTTTTGGTGGTAAGACAAGACCTTTGTCGTCTCCATGAATCATTATCAAGGCACCTATAAGTCGCGTTGAGAATCCCCAAGAGGTTTGCCAAGCATATTGGTCCTCTTCATTTTCATTTTTGAAGGAAACTTTAAATGATTTTGAAAAATTCTGTCCAAGATTGTGAGAAGTTCCACATTGTAGGCATTTTCCATCAGGCATTAAAGCTTCAATAGTCATTGTTTTTTTTGCTCCTGCAAAAGTTTCAGAATTTGATTTTAATCCTGTAAGAACTGGAATTGCAAGTTGCGTTTCAAGTAATTTTTTGTATTCATGAATCATTTTTGTCATATCTTTCTCTGCTTCTTTCTCTGTTTCAAAAACATTATGTCCCTCTTGCCATAAGAATTCACGGGTTCTTAAGAAAGGTTTTGTTTGTTTAACCTCCCATCTTATTACATTACACCACTGATTAATTTTTAAGGGAAGGTCTCTGTGCGATCTGATCCATTTTGAATAGGAATCATATATGATAGTCTCAGAGGTTGGTCTCAGTGCCAGTTTTTCTCCCTTTCCAGAGTTTTTTATGTAAGCTAATTCAGGAGAAAAACCTTTAGCATGTTCTGCCTCTTTTTTGAAAAATGATTCTGGAATTAGTAGAGGGAAATATGCATTTTTTACTTCGAGTTTTTTTAAAACATCATTAAAATATTTTTGAATCTTTTCCCAAATTGAATATGCATTAGGTCTTATTATCATAAAACCCTTTACAGGAGCATAATCTGCAAGTTCTGCTTTTTGGATTATCTCAGTGTACCACTCAGAAATATCTTCTGATTTTTTTACAGTCAATCCTTCTTTGTTTTTTGCCATTTATTTAGTTGGATTTTTTAGTTTATTAAATTAAGGTCTCGTTTGCATAATTTCTATAGATTTCATTAATTGTGTCTTTAACATAATTTGATTCTAGAGCAAACCCAAGTCCTTCTGCCTCCCCACTTATTTTAAAATTTACGACCCCTATAACTTCTCCATTATTGTTAATTAATGGTCCTCCAGAGTTACCGGGATTTACTGCAGCATCAATTTGAGTATATGCAAATATTCCATTTGGCCCCTCACGGTGCACTGAAGAGACAGAACCAACTGTTGCGGAAAATACCAGTCCGTAAGGATTTCCTATTGCAATTACTTTTTCGCCTACATTGACATTATCTGAATCTCCTAATTCTAGTTTTTCAAAATTTCCGTTAATTTTTAAGAGTGCAATGTCCATGAACTCATCATTTCCAATTAGAGATACATCATAAAGATTGCCTTCAGAATCATAAATTCCTGCCCTGGTTGCACCTTTCAAAACATGGTTATTTGTGACAATGTATCCTTTCTCATTAATTATGAATCCTGTTCCTTGCCCAGTGTTTGTTGAAACTATGACAACAGACTCAACAGAATTAGAATATATTCCTGAAAAATCTTCTCCTATTGAAGCTTTCAAAACACTTAGCTCTTGTTGGCTTTCCTCAAGACCTATTTGAGTGTCTGAGATAGATTCTGACAATAAATTTATCTGACTTTGTATATTTGATTGAAGTTCATCTATTTTATCATTTAAATTGTTGTAATCGGTGTTTTGTTTAACAATAAGTCCATTTAGCAATATTGCAAGAACTATAAGGGCAACTACAACAAAAGAACTAAAACTTCCAATCACCCACTTATGGTGTCTTTTCAGAGGCATGATTAATCTTACATAATAACAAATAAAAACCTTTTTATTGTTTCTTTTTGTTAATTTTGTAGGGTCTGTAGTTCAATGGATAGAATGACGGGTTTCGGCCCCGTTGATCCAGGTTCGAGTCCTGGCAGACCCATTTCACAATAACTTTTTATATGTCTGTTATGTCTTTTATGCATGAAATCAAGAAAACCCTCTCCTGGAGATTATGTTGAAATTTCTTTGGTTAAGAGAAACTATAAAGGAGTCCTTTTAGAAGTTCCCAAATCTGAAAAAGGGATAATTTTACTTAAGCTTGACTCAGGTTACAATATTGGTTTTGATAGAAAAAAAATTCTAGATATAAAATTTTTAAAAAAAATATCTTCTGAAAAGAAAGATTTTGAAGTAAAAAAAGATTCTAAAAAACCAAATATTGCAATGATAATTACAGGAGGGACTATTGCTTCAAAATATGATTCTAAGACTGGGGGCGTTGATCCTATGACTGAACCTAAAGATCTTTTCAAATTTTATCCAAAGATGTTTGAGAAAGTTAATGTAGTCAAAGTCAAAGTTCCTTTCATGAAACCTTCTGAAGATATGGGTCCTTCTGATTGGAAGAAAATTGCCCGTTCAGCTGAAAATCTTTTGAATGATCCTAATATTAAAGGAATTATAATAACTCATGGAACTGATACTCTACATTATACCTCTGCAGCTCTTTCATTTTTTTTAAGAGATTTAAAAAAACCAGTTGTTTTAACATATAGCCAGAGAAGTATTGATAGAGCATCTTCAGATGCAAATTTGAATCTTCAATGTTCTGCACTTGCCGCAATATCTGATATAGCAGAAGTCATGATTGTAGGCCATGCAACAACAAATGATGATTATTGCAATGCCTTACCTGGAACAAAAACTAGGAAGCTTCACAGTTCAAAGAGAGATGCTTTTAAGGTTGTTAATGGTAAACCTTTTGCAGAAGTGTATACAGATAGGGTAAATGTTATTTCAGATTATAATATTAGAAATAAAGGAAAAACAAAAATTGATTTAAAATTTGAAAAAAAAGTTGCTTTAGTAAAAGTTTATCCTGGTCAAAATCCAGATATTCTAGATTATTATGTTAAAAAAAAGTATAAAGGAATTGTTCTTGAAGTCTTTGGTCTTGGTCATGTTCCTTCAAAAAAATGGATAAAGAAAATTAAAGAGGTTGCAAAAAAAGGAATTTTCTTTTGCGCAACCGCACAAACAATTTATGGCAGGCTAGATCCGTTTGTTTATTCAAGTGGGAGGAAACTTCTTGAATCAGAAGTTATTTTTCTTGAAGACATGCTTTCAGAAACAGCTTTAGTAAAACTTGGATGGGTTTTGGCACATAAAAAATGGATAAAAAATCCTGAAAAGGTTAAAGAAAAAATGATTCAAAATATTTCTGGAGAACTTTCAAATAGGCTTGAGAAGTAATTTATGACTTAAAAGGAGTTACAAAAGAGAAAGGTTTAAAAATGTTTGAATAGTCTTTTTATTATGAAATATGTTGAAAAAGGTTTATTGGGAGAGATATCTAGAAAGTTAAATTATTTAGAAAGAAGGATGTCTCCAGAATCAATTCTAAAAAAAGGAAAGATATTAGATAATAAAATTCTCAAAGCAGCCCAATATCAGTCATTTAGGATAGAATATCCCAATTCAGGATCAAGTTATTCTATTCCTCGAAATTGTAATAAACAAACAATTAAAGAAGGTGTTGAAAATATAGAAAATGCATTTAATTGGGGGAAAAAATTTTTTAAAGGAGAGGTAAATGAGGATTTTATCAAAGAATTATCTATTAGAATAACTCCTGAAATTTACAGTGAAAGTTTGGCAAATTACCGAGATTCTGGAACTAGGATTCTTGGAGCAACTACAACACCTCCAGACCCCTATAAGGTTAGAGAGAAAGAGATGCCTTGGTTTGTAGATTCATTAAATAAAAAACTAAAATATCCTGACAAAATTAGTCAAATACTTGCATCCTTTTTTGCACATTTACATCTCGTAAGAATTCATCCTTTTCAGGATGGAAATGGAAGAACTTCAAGAACACTTCAAGATATTATTTTGGATTTTAATGGAATTCCTACACCAATAATCAATTCTGGAGAGAGATACACTTATTTTGATTTTCTTGATAAAGCAGTTTATGATTGGAAAAGATTGAAGTCTAGTGGAGAAATATGTAATGGTTCAACAGGCGGCGAGCAAGGATTTTATACATTTATGGCAGGAAAATTAAATGATTCTCTAGATAAAGTAGTCTGTTCAATAAAGTAAAAAAATAAAAAGACATTCGATGAGATGAAATACAATTGAGTTTATTTTAAGGAAAGAAATTAATAATCATGACAGAAGAAAACCATTCAAAATTAGTTAAAGAAATCTCTGATTTTTTTATTGAACAAGGATTTAATGTTTTAAATGAAGTTTCTTTACCAAGAGGTAAAGGTTCAATAGATATTGTTGCAATAAAAGGAGAGATACAAATTAATGGAGAAGTCAAAACATCACCTTCTTCTGTTTTAATGAAAAAAGTTAAAAGACAGCTAAATAATTATTCAGATTATCAAAGAGGAGATTGTGTTCTTTTTTCACCTCTTTCAAAAGATCAAATTTTTGCTCAGCGTTTGGGAGAATCTTTAAAAAATCCTCTTTATGAGTTTGTTCAAGAATATCTTCATTAGAATTTTCAATTAATTTAATAAACTCTTTTTCTTTTTCTTTTTCTATGGTTAAAGAAGTTTTAGATTACAAAAAAATTGGATTAAAAAGCGGTTTGGAAATTCATCAACAATTAAATACGAGCAAGCTTTTTTGTGACTGCCCTTCTGTTTTAAGGCAAGATAATCCTGATTTTATAATCAAAAGAAAACTTCATGCAGTTCCTGGAGAGTCTGGAGAGGTGGATGTTGCAGCTTCCTATGAGGCATCTTTTGAGAGAGAGTTTACTTACCAAGGATATGAAACTACTTGTTTGGTCGAGTTGGATGAAGAACCTCCACATGAGATAAATAAGGAAGCATTGAACATAGGATTACATATAGCACTTATCCTTAATTGTAAGATAATTCCAATCACCCAGATAATGAGAAAAACAGTTGTAGATGGAAGCAATACATCAGGATTTCAGAGAACTGTTCTCATAGCCAATGAAGGTTATATTGAAACAAGTAATGGAAAAGTAGCTATTGATTCTGTTTGTCTTGAAGAAGATTCTGCAAGAATTATCAATAAAGAAAAAGGAATTTTTAGGTTAGATAGGCTTGGGATACCTTTAATCGAAATTGCTACAAAACCAGATATAAAGACACCGGAACAAGCGAAAGAAGTTGCTTTGAAAATTGGGGAGATTTTGAGATCGTGTGATGTTAAAAGAGGTTTAGGAACAATCAGACAGGATGTAAATCTTTCAATTGATGGTGGGATGAGGGTTGAATTAAAAGGGTTTCAAGATATAATGAATATTGAAAAAGCAATGAAGGTTGAAATTAAAAGACAGATAGAACTTGTTAAGAAAGAAAAAAGTAGACCTGAGGTTAGGAAGGTCTTGAAGAATGGAGAGTCAAAGTTTTTACGTCCTTTACCAGGTTCTGAAAGAATGTATCCTGAAACTGATTTACCTCTTCTAAAGATATCAAGAAAATTAATTGATCGATCAAAGAAGACCCTTCCTAAACTTCGTGAAGAAGCAAGGGAGGAATTAAAGAAAAAAGGTTTGAATAAAGAGTTAATTTCATTGTTATTAAAACAAAGAAAAATTGATGAGTTTAAGGAATTACTTAGCGTTTGTAATAATCCTAATTTAATTGGTAAAGCTCTTTTAATTTTTCCTAAAGAAATTTCATCAAGAGAAAATATTTCATTAGATAATGTTGAAAAGATTCTAAATAAGGATGTCTTTGTCCATCTTTTTGAAAGCATGAAAAAAGGAAAGTTTTCAGAGAACCAGCTGAAATATGTTATGAAAAAAATTGTAAAGGGTAAGAGCCATAAAGAAGCTGTTGAGGTTGAAAGTCTAGAATCTCAGTATTTGGAAGAAAAAATTCTCAAAATATTAAAAGATAAGCCTGGGCTTTCTCGCAAAGCATACATGGGTTTAATTATGAAGGAGTTTAGAGGGAAGGTTGAAGGGAAAAAGGCCATGGAAATTATTAAAAAGTATGTTAAATAGATATTAAAATGTTAAGAACGCACAAGATAGGTGAAGTAAATAAGAAATTCGTTGGTAAAAAGGTTTCTCTGGCAGGATGGGTAGAGACTATTCGTGATCATGGAAATGTTATTTTTATTGACTTAAGAGATAGGTATGGAAGAATCCAGGTTGTTGCGTCAAAGAAAAATTCTAATTTTGATTCAATAAAAAGTTTGACTGTCGAGTCTTGCATTTTAATTAAAGGAGAAGTCAAGATGCGCCCAAAGGGAACAGAGAACAAAGAGCTTCCTACAGGTGATGTAGAAGTTTCAATAGAAACTCTAGAAGTGTTTAACAAGGCACCAATTATACCTTTTGAAATTAATGATAAGGAAGTTAATGAAGATACTCGGCTTAAGTATCGTTTCCTTGATTTGAGAAGTGAAAGAATGAAAAAGAATATGGTCTTGAGAAGTAATACTTTGAAGGCTGTTCGCGATTTTTTTTATCAAGAGGAGTTTGTGGAAATAGAGACTCCCATTATGGCTAAGTCGACACCAGAAGGTGCAAGAGATTATATTGTCCCAAGTAGAAATCATCTTGGGAAGTTTTATGCTTTACCTCAATCTCCACAATTGTTCAAGCAGCTTTCACAGGTTGCAGGATTTGATAAGTATATACAGATTGCAAGATGTTTTAGAGATGAGGATTTAAGGGCGGATCGTCAGCCAGAATTCACACAAATTGATGTTGAAATGTCTTTTATTGAACAAGAAGATATAATTGAGTTAATAGAGAGAATGATAAAATATGTTTTTAAAAAAGTTCTTAACGTAGAGGTGAAAATCCCTTTCAAAAAGATAAAATATATAGATGCGATTGAGAAATATGGTTCTGACAGGCCTGATTTGAGAAAAGCTAATGATAAATTTGCATTCTGTTGGATTGTGGATTTTCCTTTAATGGAATATAATGAAAAGGAGAAAAGATACAAATCGACTCACCATCCATTTACGATGCCGAACATAGAAGAATTCAAAAAGAAAAAAGGAGAGGCTTCGTCTCTTGCGTATGATTTAGTTTTAAATGGATCTGAAATTGCAGGAGGAAGTATAAGAATTCATGATTCTAAGATTCAGAGCCAGGTTTTCGATGTTTTGAAAATCTCAAAGAAGGAAGCAGAGGAGAAATTTGGGTTTTTGATGAATGCATTGAATTTTGGGGCCCCTCCCCATGGAGGAATTGCGTTTGGTTTTGATAGACTTGTTCAGATAATGGCTGATGAAAATTCAATAAGAGAAGTTATTGCTTTTCCAAAGAATAAAGAGGCCAAAGATATGATGCTTGATGCTCCGTCGGAAGTTTCTGCTAAACAACTTAAAGACGTTCATATTTCTGTTATTGAGGATAAGAAGAAAAAGAAGAATTAATCTTATAAATGCCTCATTCCTTTCTAGTTCATGGATTTTTTATGGCATAAGGTTTCTGAAAAGGAAAAAGAAGAAATTAAGGAAGATGCTAAAAATATAATTGATTCTTTTTCTCAGAAGTTGAATAGAGTGAAAGGAAATCTTGATAAGGCTTATTTTGAAAGAGATGAATTTGAGAGAAAAGAAGAAGGAAAATTAAAGGATTTTTCAAGAGAAGTTATGTTTGATAATGCACCTAAGAAAAATAAAGATTTTATTATTGGAGAGAAAGGAAAATGGTGAAAACCAAAAAAATAAATTTACATTTAATTGGAAATGAAGGAAATTTCAATTATTATGTTTTTGATAAGAAACAGGAAGTTGCAGATAGACTCTCCGAATCTATCTCTGAAATTTTTGATATTCATTGGGATTTTTATGACATAAATGAAAAAGGTAATAGAAGAAAAATTGATGTAAGAAATTTTAAAGATCATCATGAAAGCATAACCAAGGTTGGAAACAACAACAGAGTAGATATTTTCTATGGGGATAAAAAGATGTTTGTTACAATCCATTGTTCTCAAAAATTAAGGTTAAAATTTAACGAAGTGCTTGGAGGATTGGTCATTATGTATAAGCCAAGAAAACCAAAAAAATGAAAACTGTTGAAAAAATAAAAAAATATTTGGCAGAGATTGAGAAGAATGATAAGAAAGGCAAGAAGATAAACGCTTTTTTACATTTGAGACAAAAAAAAGATTTATTGAAGGAAGCTAAGAAGATTGATTCTAAGATTAAATCTGGAAATTCAGGGAAACTGGCAGGCAAGATAATAGGAATCAAGTCAAACATCAATGTTAAAGGTCTTCCTGTTTCTTGTGGTTCCAAGGTTTTAGAAGATTATAAAGCACCTTATGATGCCACTGTTGTTAAAAGAATAAAAGATGAAGATGGCTTGATTATTGGGATGTTGAATATGGACGAGTTTGCTTGTGGGAGCAGTGGTGAGACAAGTGCGTTTGGTCCGACGAGAAATCCGCGGAAATCTGATTTAATTCCTGGCGGCTCAAGTTCGGGAAGTGCCGCCGCCGTTGCTGCAGGCTTTTGTGATATGGCTCTTGGATCAGATACTGGAGGAAGTATAAGAAATCCTGCATCACATTGTGGTGTTGTCGGAGTTAAGCCGACTTATTCAAGCGTTTCACGTTATGGTTTAATAGATTTATCTATGAGTTTGGACCAGATTGGACCTTTAGCAAAGAGTGTTGAAGATGCAGCCTTGCTTCTAAGTATTATTTCTGGGAAAGATGAAAATGATTCTACCTCAGTAAAATCGGACAATTTGAATTTTGAAAAAATTAAAATCTCTCCAAAAACTCTTACGATAGGAGTTCTTGATTTTAAAGGAGTTGACAAGAAAATTAATGATTTAATTAATAAAAAGATTAGGGAGACGGCTGATAAAAATAAGTTCAAGGTTAAAAAAATAGAAATAGAAAATATAGATTTGGCTGTTGAAACTTATTACCCTCTTGTTTATACTGAGTTTTTTTCTGCCACTCGGAGACTTGATGGAAGGCGTTATGGAAAGAGAATTGAGGATGCTGCAGGACCAGAAGTTTTAAGGAGAATTTTAGGGGGGAGTGAGATTTCAAAAGAAGAGTTTCATGAAAGGTATTATCACTTGGCGCTGAAAGCCAAAAATTTTATTGAAAAAGAGTTTGAAAAAGCGTTTAAGAAAGTTGACTGTATTATTTCTCCCACAGTTCCAAGACTTCCTCACAAAATCGGGGAGAAAATTTCTGTTGAAGACATGTATAGTTATGATGTTTTAACTGCCCCTTCAAATCTTGCGGGGAATTGCTCTATTTCGGTTCCTGTTGGAGAAATTGATGGAGTTCCTGTTGGATTACAGATTACCTGTGACAAATTCCAGGAAGAAAAGATGCTTCAGATTGCCAGGGTTTTTGAGAGGGGTTAGTCAAGAACTTGGAAATACTTTATTTGAAATTCTTTATCATATTCAAGGAACTCATAATCTCTAATTATGCCAGAGAATTTATTTGTTAATTTATCAAGAAAATTATAAAGTTCTTTACTACCTTTAAAGCAAACTTCAAGTTCAAAATCCCAGCCCCCAATTGTTTTTGTTAAATAAATTGTGTTTGGATGAGTGTGGGTGAAATTTGTGAGTTTTTCAATTGTTTGTTTAGAGTGTTTATTCAGAAAGAGATGAATTTTGTAATATCGATATCCTAACTTTTCTAAATCTAAATGACTTCTAAACCCAAGAATTATTTTGTTCTTTACCAGATTTTTTAATCTATATCTTACAATTCTTTCAGTCAAATTTATTTCTTCTGCAAGTTCCACTGTTGTGGCTCTTCCGTTATTTGCGATTGCCTCAAGAATTTTGAAATCTTTTTCATCAAGCTGAAATTCCTTTATTTTTTCAAGTATCTCATAAGAAGTTCTTATTTTTTTATTATCTAGTAAGAATTCTCTTCTATAGTGATATATTTGGGTTACTGGGCTTATTTGCATTTTTAGGAAATTATCTTCAAATTTTTCCTTTATTTGGTTTAGGAATTTTTCCAGTTTAATCATATTATTTGTATAAATTAAGGAGTTATAAGACCAGTTTCCCCTGACCCTTACAATCCATATAAATTTGGATTTTACAAAATCTATGAATTCTTTTTCCCTTTCTTTAGAGATATCTTTGAATTTGAAGAAGATTCTGAACCCTTGGTATCCAAATGCATGGGTGTTTATAATTGCCGTGAAGTTCCTTACTATTCTTTCTTTGATCAACCTATTTATTCGATAGGCTACAACTTCTTTACTTATTTTTAGTTTCCTTCCGATTTGAGCATCGCTTTGTCTAGCATTAACATCAAGTTCATAAAGGATTTTTCTATCTCTTAAATCTAATTTCATAATGTAATAAGAATGTGATCCTTTATATTATTTTTGGTTTAATTACAAATTTTTAATAAAAATTGTTTTTATAAGTATATATTGGACGAGAGGTTTTATATTGTTACAAAACTACTTAATAGTAAGAAAAATGGAAACAAAAAGAAGAAATAAATATAGGGAATTGAAAAAAAGAATCCTAAATACTCCTTTAGATAAGTATGAAGGAGAAGTTCCAAACAAGAATAATATTTGGATAAAGAATGTTGCAGATAGTGAATTTGGAAGTCATTATGATCTCTCTTATTTAAAATTATTTGAGCACTATGAAAATTTGGGCAAGATTAAACCAGGAGATAAGGTGTTTGAATCAACTTCTGGATCTGCTGGCGTTTCAATGGTAAATATTGGAAAAGAACTTGGATATGAATGTCACATTGCGATGCCTGCCGGAGGAGAAAAAGCAAGAGAGAATGCAATACTTAACTCTTTTGATAAAGATAAGAAGATTGTGAATTATAACCCTGAAAACAAAGATATTCCAATAATCGAGAATAATACCAACTATCTAATTTTAACTCCAAAAGATAAATATGTTAATGGTTTTATGGATTTGATAAAACCTCTCTTGGTTAAAAATAGAGATATTTTTTTCCTAAACCATTCTATGGGTAAAGCTAAGGATATGGTTAATGAAGTTACACTTCAGGGAATGGAGAATATTGCAAAAGAATCGATGAGGGAATTGGATAATCTTGATAAGGGAATAGATTATTTTATTCCTGCAGTGGGAAATGGCTCATCGATTCTTGGACCAGGAAGGGCTCTTAATAGTAATACTAGGGTAATTGCTTTTGAACCTTTTCAGGCTGCATTAGCTTACGACTTAATTCATCCTGGAAAATACAAGGAACTATATGGAATTGAACCTGGAACACTTCCAAGGAGTCTGCTGCCTGGGACGAGCTTCTCAATAAAAGGAGATCATGTACCTACACCTCATATAAGAGAAGCGGTAGATAAAGGAATTCTTGAGGATGTTGTTCTTGTTAGCGACTGGCAAATGGATGAGAATTATAAGGAATTTACTGGAAATAATCTTGATGCCGCTATCCCTCGATGGCATACTGAAAAATATAAGGATTTTGGAAGATCAACGAGAGCAGGAATAGCGGTGGCTAAGAAGCTAGCTAAAAATACTAAGAACAAAAATTATCTTTTAATAGGATATGATAAAATGAGTCGTTATGACGACCAGAGGTAAATATAATGAAGAAAGTTTTAATTTTCGGCACATCAAGCGACATTGGGAATGAAATTGCTAAGAAATTGAAAGGAGGATATGAAGTTTATGGTACAAGATTTAAAGGAGAACCAAATGTAAATATCTCTGAAGAGTATGTTTGTGATATAACTTCACTTGAAGAGATAGACAAAGTTTATTCTAATGTCGGAGGCTTAGATGCAATAATTTTTTCTTGTATGCCCGAACTATTAAGTCCAGTTACAGATTTTGAAGGTTATCTTAAAGCCGAGAAATTTCTTGAAGGCCATGTTTATGCTCTAACCGAGGGAATAAAAAAGTTAAATAAAGGTGGAAAAATCATAACAATCTCTGGCTCAAGTGCTGACATGGGATTGCCTGCAGCTCCTTACATGGGCGCTAATTTTGCTTATCTATCTAATTTGACCAAAAGTTCAAATGCTATAAATGGAAGAAAGAGCAAGTTCTCTATGTATGATCTGCAAGTTGGTCCTGTAGATACAAAAATGTGGGAAAGAGTTCCATTGAAACCCAAGGAAGATTGGGAGACGAACTCAAAAGGATTTATCTCTCCCGAAATAGTCGCAGATTATGCAAGGCAAATTTTGAAGTATGATATTGCTCCAACAAAAATAGTCATAGACAATTTTTACAATCTTCCTGGAAAAGGGTTGGATTAAATTAACCCAACTTCTCCTTCAAAATCCTAATAACAACTTCTTGGTTTGCTCTTTTATCACTTTTTCTCATGACTTGCCCCATTAGGAAATTGAGTGCAGCCCCCTTCCCAGATTTATAATCTTCAACTGCTGAAGAGTGTTCTTTTATGACTTCTTCACAAATATTCTCCACCTCTTTATTAGAGATCATTTTATGTTTGGAAATCTCTTCTTTAGGAGAACGTGATTCTGAAGTCCAGCTTCTCAGAATTTCTCTGGCTTTATGCTCGGTAATCTTTTTATTCTCAATGAGTTTTAATAGCTCTATAAAGTGTCCTGGTTTAATCTTAACGTTTTCAAGTTCTTTTTTATTGTAATTTAAAACACTAAATAACTCTTCAGTAATCCATCTTGTTGCTAGTTTAGAATCAACTTTGTTAACAACATCTTCAAATAATCCCATAACATCAATATTTTTGACCAATATTTTTGCAGAACTTTTAGGTATTTTGTGTTTCTTTATCAATCCAGCTAATTTTTTCTCTGGTGTTTCAGGAAGAAATTTTTCAATATTTTTTATTCTCTTTTCCTCAATAATAATTGCAGGAAGGTCTGGATCTGAAATAAACCTATAATCTTGTGCAGATTCTTTAGAACGCATTTTTTTAGTTACTCCTTTTGTCTCATCAAACATTCTTGTTTCCTGTTCTTCTTGCCCTTCTTTTTTTTGCCTAGAGGTTTCGTATTCAAGTGCAGCTTTTATGTTTTTTAGGCTATTCACATTTTTGATTTCAACTCTTTTACCCTTAATCTCTGGGAGAGAGATATTAACATCTGCCTTAATTCCTAGGTTTTTATCTATTGATTTTATGTATCCAAGAGTTATTATTAGTTGTTTTAGCCAATAGATCACTTCTTCAGAATTTTTGAATTCAGGTTCAGTCACTATCTCTATTAAAGGAACTCCAGATCTATTGTAGTCTATTTCTCCGGTTTTTGGATTCCATGCGGCAGGATCTTCCTCAAGATGGACTTCTGTTATATTTATCCCAAGGAATTTTCCATTTACTCCCACAGGTCTTGAATGTGCTCCAGAGATCGTGTTTTGATACCCTTTTGGAAGATCTGGCCAGTCATAATGTTTCCTTTGCCAAATCAAATTTTTATTTATTTTACAGCCCAATATTAATGCAATTTCTAAAGATTTGTCAATAGCTTTTTTATTTGGAAGCATTGGTTTTGCTCCTGGCTGGCCAGTACAGGTTGCACAAATATTTTGGTTAGGTTTAGTTTGCTTTGCTCCATGTATAGATTTGCAGCCACAGAATAATTTTTCATTTGTGTCAAGGTAACCATGAATTTCTAAACCTATTTTAGCCATTATATAAATAAAAATATAGATGTTTATTAATTTAATTAATTTTTATTAAAGTATAGATTTGAAGTCTTTTTTGTAAGTTAGAAAGTCTTAAAAACCCTGAAGTTAGAAGATTTCCAATAAAACCAAAGGTTTTAAGATGGAAAACGAAGACATGGAAAACGAAGACGACTTCGAGGATGAAGACGAAGAATCTGAGGACGAAGAAGACTCCGACGATTCTGAGGACGATTCCGATGAAGACGAAGATGATGAAGATAGTGATGATGAAGACGAAGACGACGACTACTAAATAAATATCTTCAATAATTTTTTCTTTATTTTATTTTTTCTTTTTCTTTATGGTTGTAGCCCTATTTTTTATTAATAGATACCTAAATTGTTTCCTTCCATGTTGTTTTTTACTTATTAATTTTTATTTAGATAACCACTCAAAACCCTTAAAAACCCAGAGAGATTTTTTATTTTATGAAAATAAATGGAATTAAGCTTAAGTGGCTTGGACATTCAGGGTTTCTCATAAATAATGGGAAAACAATTTATATTGATCCTTATAATATTAAGGAAGGATTACCTAAAGCAGACATAATTCTAATTACACATAGTCATTATGATCATTGTAGCTATCCTGATATGAAGAAGATAGTAAAGGAAGGAACTAAGATTGTTGCTTCTGCAGATTGCCAGAGTAAAATTACACGGTTTGATGTTCCTGTGAAAATAGAATTGATTGAGCCTGGAAGAGAATTGGATTTAGGTGAAGTTAGGATTTACGCTCTTCCTTCATATAATATTGACAAACATTTTCATCCTAAGGAAGAGGGATGGGTTGGATATGTAATTAAGATAGAAGATATTGTTATTTATCATTCTGGAGATACTGATGTTATCCCTGAAATGCAGAAGCTTACAGGGTATAAGCAGCAAGATAAAGAATTTATTGCTTTGTTGCCTGTTGGAGGTCGATTTACTATGAGTGCAGAGGAAGCTGCTTCAGCAGCAAAATTGATTAAACCGACTTTAGCAATACCAATGCACTGGGGAACAATTATTGGAAGTGAGAATGATGCTAAAGAATTTTGTGAATTGTGTAAAGAAGAAGGAATTCGGGCAGAGATTTTGAAGAAAGAATAGTTTAGAACAATAATGCTTTTAAGCAGGCCTTCAAAATATTATTTATGGTTGAATACTCTATAAATTTGAGTTCTTCTCAAAGAGAATTTATTTCAGAAAATTATGATACTCTTTTCTTTCTCGACAAAGACATTTATGTTCCTCCTAAAATGACTGAAGAAAGGATAGAGGAATTGGAATTATTCTACAATTCCTTTAATGATATAACTAAAGAGAATCTTAGACAGGAAAACGGAATTAATGGCCCTTTTAATCCTCTTTTGAACAAAATTTTAAGGGGCAGGGAAATACTTCAGTCAAAGAAAGAATTTGATTTAAATTCAAGATCGAATCATATTATAAGAAGCTTGTATGGGATAATTGGTTTTCAGAAAATTAGGAGTACCAAGTCTTGGAGATATTTCCACAATTATTTTATTCCCAAGGAAAATTTGGATGCAACAAAGAAATCATTGGTTAGTGGACAAGAATTTAATAAAGAATTTCATGAGGGTGATCTGGAAATTTTGGAAGTGATTTATAAGAGGAATTTTGAATTAAGGATGAAGGGAATCAATCATCGTTACCCTCTTTTTTATATTTCAGAGGTTGCAAAGAGATCAGATGTTAAAAGAGAATCTGCTGAGAAAAGTTTGTTCAATCTCATAGGTGTTTTAGGTTTTTGTTTAGAGAAAGAGCCTAAATATTGGGCAAAGAGATGGTTTGTTCCAAAGTCAAGAGAGGATTTAGTTAAAAAATTAATTTCATAATTTTTTTCTAAAAGTTGTTTTGAAGAAACATAATGTTTTTAAAGAATAAGTTACTTGCCCTCTTATAATATTAATTTATTCGGTTGGGGGATTGAATAAATTATTGAGGTGAATTCTTTGTTATTAGTCGGAAGTGTATCAAGTATATAAACTTTTCGCTGAAAAGTTTGTCTTGAGATTACTTAACGACTAAATAATACAATTGAAAGGAGGTTAAAATAAATGGCGTTAGATTTTGCAAAAGAAGCAGTACAGAATGCGGAGACTCATAGTATCAATTTTGATGAGTTGAAGGCAGGAAAGGCCAACATAAAGGTTTTAGGTGTTGGAGGAATGGGCGGCAATGCAGTAACTTGGCTTTATAATAAAGGAATTCAAGGTGCTACAGTTTATGCTGCAAACACAGACGCTCTGCACTTAAGTGTTACTAAAGCTGACGAGAAGATTTTGATGGGTAAGGAATTAACAAGAGGTCTTGGAGCAGGAGGAAAATTCCAAGTAGGTAGAGAAGCTGCCAAAGAATCTCTTACAGATCTTAAGAAAGCTACATCTGGTGCAGACATGGTTTTTGTTGTTGCAGGAATGGGTGGTGGAACTGGAACAGGAGGTGCACCCATCGTTGCTCAGCTTGCTAAAGAATCAGGTGCAGTAGTTATAGGAGTTGTTACAATGCCTTTCGATTCAGAAAAAGCAAGGCTTGACAAGGCAGATTTTGGTCTTCAAGAGCTTAGAGAAGTTACAGATACAACAATAATTATTGATAACAATAGGTTGGTAGATATAGCAGGACAGTTGCCTATTGAACAGGCCTTTGCTGTCGCAAATGAGCTTGTAAGTTCTTTTATTAAAGGACTTGTTGAAACAATAACTTTGCCTAGCTTGATTAACCTTGACTATGCAGACGTATCCGCAATTATGAAAGAAGGTGGAGTTTCTGTCATTGGAATAGGTGAAGATGATTCTTCTGAGCGTGTAAATCAAGCAGTAAAGCAGGCCCTTACACATCCTCTACTTGACGTGGACTATAAGGGTGCTAACGGAGCTTTGATACACGTTACATGTGGATCAGATTTGAAATTAGAAGAGTTTGATAACATTGGAAGAATTGTATCTGAGAACCTTGGACCTGATGCAAATGTAATAATTGGTGCGAGAATTAGTAAAGAGTTTCAAGGAAAAGTACGAGTTATTACTATTATGACAGGAGTCAATTCTCCATATCTGCTTTCAAAAAATTCAGAAGATACTTCAGAAGTATCTAAAGAAGTTTCTGATTTAGGAATAGAGGTCTGGAGAGGTAGATAGACAGAAATTAGTTTATCTTAAAAACTTATTTATTCCGGGAAGAAATTCCCGGTTTTCTTTTTTCTTTTTTAGTTTTAAACATTTAACTTCTTTGATTTTTTCATCCTTTTGTTTTCATATTCATTGAAGTAAAGAAGATTGTCCATATCTGTTGGGGCTTTTTTTGTTTTCTTTTTCTCTGAATCATATCCTATTGGAAACATTGCTTCGACATTTACTTCATTAGGAATTTTTAGAAGGTTTTTTACTTGTTTTTCAACAAAATGTCCAATCCAGCAAGTAGAAAGTCCTGATTCTTCAATCTTTAAGAGAAAGTTTTGAATTGCAGCCCCTGTTTGTTGTTTTGTATAGTCGTCTCCTTTTTTTCCATAGGCATTTTTTAGCCTTGAAGGATTAGAGCAGAATACTACCACATAATTAGCTTGAGAGATAAAATCTTGTTGAGCGTAATCTGAAAGCTTATTGATTTTTTCTTTATCATCTATAAGAATGAATTTTGAAATATTGTTCCCTCCTGCTATAGGAGCATACCTTGCTGCATCAATACATTTAATAATTTCGCGCCAGTCTGGTTTTTTATCAGAGAATTTACGAACACTTTTTCTTGATTTGATTACTTTGTCTAAGTTCATGAGTATTAGAAGAATAGTAAGTTTTTAAGATTTGTTGAAATCAATAACTCCACCGCCAAGACATTTTTTTCCTTTCCTTTCATAGAGGACGCACGCCTGACCTTGTGAAACTCCCTTAATTGCCTTATTTAAAGTTACTTTCCATTTTCTGGATTTTTTTTCAAGTTTGCATGGAAGAAGTTCCCCTACTTGTCGTATTCTTGCGTGAAGTTTCATAGAATTTCTTGGAGTTTCATTTATCCAATGAGGATCTGTCAAAATTATTTCCTTTTTGTAAAGAAGAGAGTGACCTTCTGGAGCAGCTATAATAATATTCTTCTTTAAATCTTTTTTTGCAACATACCATCGTTTCATTTTTCCGTTTTCAGGATTTTTTTCAACTTTAATTCCAAATCGCGGACCAATTCTTTGACCTATTGTGTAATAATATATGCCATCATGATTTCCAATAAGGTCTCCTTCAGGGCTTAGAATCTTTCCCTTTTTTGGTTTTATCTTTTTTTGCAAAAAATCTTTTAAGTTAACTTTCCCTATAAAACAAATTCCTACTGTACCTTTTCTATTAAAATTTTGAAATTTGTTTTTCTTAGCAATTTTTCGGACATCTTTTTTTGTAAGTTCTCCGACTGGGAAGAGTGTGTTTTTTAGATCTTCTTGGTTAAGTCTGTATAGAAAGTAACTCTGGTCTTTTGATTCGTCTTTTCCACGTAGGAGTTCGTATTTATCCTCTATTTTTTTTATTTTGCTGTAATGTCCTGTGGCTATAAAATCTGCATTAAGTTTCTTTGCAGCTTTCTTTAAAAGAGGGAATTTGATTTTATTATTACAATCAACATCTGGGTTTGGAGTAATTCCTTTCTTATAGAGTTTAAACATTTCATCAACGACTAGTTTTCGGTATTCTTTTTCAAAATCAAAAGTGATTAAAGGAATTCCAAGTTTTGTCGCTATTTTCATTGCTTCTTTTCTATCCTTAACCCAATTACAATTTTCAATATCTGTGTTTTCGTTAGTGTAATTTTTCATGAATGCCCCAATAACTTCGTAACCTTGTTTTTTTAGGAGAAGTGCTGCTACACTTGAGTCTACACCACCAGACATTGCAACTAGGACTTTTTGTTTGTTTGTTTGATCTTTCATTATATCTGTTAAGAGATAAACTTTTTAAATTTCTTTATTAGTATTACTTTGTGAAAAAAGAAATCAGTGTTATAATTCCATGTAAAAATGAGGAGAGATACTTATCAAAAATTCTCAAATTTTTAAGTTCTCAAGAAAAAATAACTAATTTAGAAATTATTGTTTCTATTTCTCCAGATACAACAGATAAGACAGAAGAAATTGCAAGAAAATATGGGGCAAGAATAGTTAAAGGGGGGCTGCCGGCAACAGTGAGAAATAAGGGCGCTAAACATTCTTCATTTGATATTCTATTCTTTTTAGATGCAGATACTTACTCAAATAGTAGAACTTTTTTATTAAGAGCTCTTATGGAATTTAATTCAAAGAATTTGGATGTAGCAGGAACCCTTTTATCTCCAGAATATAAAGGAGATGGGTTAAAAAAAACTTTTTATGAAAAACTTTATGAATTTGAAAACAAGATATTCGTTAAGAAAGAAAATTCTAAAAAACCAAAAATGCAGTCAGGGATGTTCGTAAGAAGGAAAGCATTCAATAAACTTAATGGGTTTAGAGAAGGTCTTTTTGGCGAAGATTCTGATTTTGCTGAAAGAGCTGTTGATAAAGGAATGAATTTTGGAATATTAAAAAAATGTGGCAAATTAAAGAATTCTGTACGTAGGTACGAAGATAAAGGAATTTTAAGGATGTTATCTAAATATACATATTTTAATTTAAGGGCAGAAATTGGAGGGTATAACTCCCTCCAAGGAACAATAAATTCTTATTTTAAAAATTAAACGTCCCGGGTAGGACTCGAACCTACGACCTCACGGTTAACAGCCGCGCGCTCTACCAACTGAGCTACCAGGACTCGAAATTTGTAGTAAATTTTGTTATTTAAACTTTCCGCGTTTATCAAAATCCTTTTTTAATCCGAGGTCATAAATTTCTTTTGGTTGACTTTTTTCAAGACGGCTATAAATGTTTGATTGTTTAGATCCTTTTATCAAAGATATTATTGCTTCGTGCGCATTTTTAACAAGTTCGGGATCTCCAATGATTGCAACAGTATTGTCTTTTAGTTCAAAGAAGCATTGAGTAAGAGTATGAAGGGTTTTCAATGTTCTTCCATCTTTCCCAATAATTCTTGCTCGGACACTTCTTAAATCTTTTCTCTTAGTGTGGTCCTTTATATTTAGTTTTTCAAGAGTATATCCAAATTCTTTTAATGACATTGCAGCACTGAAAGGGAATCCTAATTCAATTGCTTCAAGAACTTTTTCAGCTACATATTCTTCCTCAGGACTTCCATCAATATTTATCTCTTTTCCCCGGTTAATAATTTTAACATTCAAACCTCTTTCAAGCTTTTTTCTATTCTTTAGAATTCTTGGAGCTTTTTGATAGATTTGTTTCTTCATTCTAGAATTCTTCTGATTCAGTTTTTAAGTAACCATTCCTTTTTAACCATTCAATTTGATTTTTTCTATATTTGAATATTACATCTCCCCTGTCTTTATCAAGTTCCCAAGGTTCTATAATTACTACATCACCTGGACGTAACCATAAATATCTTTTTAATCTTCCGGGAACACGACAATTTCTTTTTTTCCCATCCAAACAGTTTACAAACATTTTGTTTCCTCCAAGCCGTTGTTCAACTATCCCTATCATTTGTTCTCCTTTTGGAAGGCGAGCCCTTTTAACTTTTGGCTCGTCATTAGTTTCTTTATTGTACTTCTTCATATGATTTTGAAATTAGTTTTATTTATAAGTTTAATGCATTCTAGAATATAAATTTATTTAAATGATATTGAGTTTGAAGGGTTATGGCTAAATTAGTTTTAAAACTGGAAGAAGATTATGGAAAAGGAATATTGGTTGAAGAAGATGATAAAAAAGGCATAGAAGAACTTGCAGGTAAAGGTTTTCTAGACCTTTCTAGTTTTATTGATGAAGCGCGGAAACATCATGTTTATGTACAAAGAAATTTAAGCTATTATGGCTCTACTGATGTTGATGAATTACCGTTTGAATTAAAAGAATTGGAGGTTTTTTACACCAACCCCTTTTCAAGAGGCAGTAATAGCTATTATGTGGGAAAGGTTAAAGTGTCTGAGTAATTTGTTTTAAAGAAGAACCAATACAAATTTTATTATTTTTGTGAATATAAATAATTAAAAACTTAATCAAATTTGAAATAGAATGCAAACAGATTTATTTGACAAAGAGAGTGAACTTGTTAAAACTACTCTGAATTTTGTTAACTTACATAATGAGAAAGAACCTACGAATCAACTTTACTTAGGTCGTCCTGAAGTAACTTTTGACGGATTTGATTTTTCTATACTAAGAGATGTTTATTTTCCTAGCAGAGATGGAGTTACGGAGAATAGATCAGGTTTTGTTACTTTGGTAATAGACCTTAATTATCATGAAAATATAATTGAGGTAGTTGACAATAAATTTGATTCTCGGTTTGGAATAGCAGATGATTTATCGAAACAATATGAAGATATAACAGGAAGAAAATTCTCTGTTTTAAGCCAATCTTAAAATTATAATAAAACAAGGGCAAATTTTATCCCTTGAATTTCTCCAACACTATTCTCATTGATTATTCCTGCTTTTATTGCCACATTTACAGATTTTTCTCCAACAATATTAAAAGTCGCATCTTCTTTTGCCATATTCTTAATTATTTCAAGAACTTCATTCTCAGATTTTTCTTTTCCTTTGTAGAAACTTTCCTTAATATGAAGTTGAAATTTTCCTTCTTCAAATCTTTTCCCTAGAAGATTCTTATCGCAGATAGCAATTACATCTCTGTAACTTTCTATAATGTTTACAATCATCTAAGAACAAACAAATTGAGCCTTAAAAAGCTTTTTTTGCTCCGTCTTGAATTGCTTTTTCTGCGTTGTCCTTTGACATCATAGCGCAGACAGTAGTGCCACATCCATTAGCACACTTTCCTTTTGCCATATATCCGCCTCTTGCAGTTTGATGAATTGCAGCATCTTTAAGTTCAACGCCTTTCTCCTTACACTTTACGCAATATCCTGTTACCATTTTTACCTCCCGTGATTTATATAAAACATAAGAAAAGTTCTTTTTTAAGAGTTTCTAAACCCCTTTAACAGGGTGTTTTGCCCCACAAGCAAGACAACGAAGAATATTAACCTTCCCTTCTTTAACTAATTCAGTATCTGGTTTTTTACACTCCTTACATAATACAAACTCCTTAGTGTATTCACTAACCTTTTTATCAAGATTATCTCTTAAGATCTTTCTGTTCAAAATAAGTCGATCACCTTCTTTTTGTCCTGATGCTGCAAGTTCTTTAAGCATAAATTTTTGGAAATGATCTGGATTTCTTCTTAGATCTGAAGCTATTTGAAAGAAATTTGTAAGAATAGTCTTTTTTCCTTCAAAATGACCCTCTATTTTCGGAGTTTTAAACCTCTCTCCAGATGAATTGGTTTTTTTAACTTTTTTATAGGCTTCTTCGAGTAATTTTTCATATTCCATAGTTTTGTGTGTGTGATAATCTTTATAAATCTTTTAATCAGATTTATTATATGAATTTGAAAAGTTTTATTATTGCTGTTGCAATCATGATTCTTACAATTTCTGCAGTTGTTTATGGAATTTATTCTTTTTACTCTCCTCCAGATTATGGAGAATTATGTTTCAATATTAGAAGTCCTGTTCCAGATATTGGAGACGCTAATGAAGAGGTCTGTCCTGCAGTTTGTGTAGAGATGTATGAACTTGATATTGAGAATGAAGATTGTTTTTTAAATGATTGTGGTTCGGGATGTGGGCCTGATGGTAAAACAACTTTTGAAACTTTAGAACAATGCAAGATAGCACTTTCTGGAGAAAATTGTTGGGATGTCTATGAGGATGAAAGAGAAAAATATTCTCGAAATATATTTCTTTTGGCAGTTCCTTTGGGAATTCTAATAATTGCCCTAGGTTTAGTTATTTTTGGCCTTGAAACAGTTGGATCAGGATTAATGGCAGGAGGAGTAGGAGTAATTTTTTGGAGTGTTGGAGGCTTTTGGAAATTTGCAGATAATTGGCTCAAATTTATAATTTCTATTATAGGACTAATCACCTTAATCTGGCTTGCTTATTGGTTTGAAAAGAGATTTGGAAAAAAGAAAAAAAAGAGAAAAGTGCGGAAGAGAGGATAGTTTTTTAATTATTAGTTTCAATTTTATTTAATGATTAAAAATTATAAGAAAAAGACAAGAGAAGTGTATGATAAATTTCCAGAGTATTTCGACAAAAAATTTAGAGAATATATTTTAAAATTTATTAAGAAAGAGTTAGATAGGATTTCCAAAAAATTTCCCAAGGGAGCAAAGATACTTGATTTAGGATCAGGGCCTGGAAACCATGCATTATTTCTTAAAAATAAAGGATTTGATGTTTTATGCTTAGATATTTCAGAATCTATGCTCCAGAAATGTAAGGAAAAAGGATTGAATACAATTAAGTCAGACATCGAGAATTTAAATTTTAAGGAAGGAGATTTTGATGTTATTTGGGCCTATACTTCACTTTTACATATACCTAAATCCAATATAAAATCAATCATTCGCAAAATTCATTACATAATCAAAGAAGATGGTTTTTTCTTTTTATCCTTAAAAGAAGGGTAAGGGGAAGGGTTTGTAGATTTTAAGGAAGGAGGAAAAAGATGGTTCTCGCTATATTCTGATAAAGAAATTAAAGGAATTTTAAAAGACTATTTTGTTGTGCTTGACAGTTGGAAGATAAATGTAGGTAAGGGGAAGAATTTTTTAGATTATTTATGTAAGAAAAAATAAAGATCTAACCCAAGTATCTAATTTTCCCTGGTCGTGGTTCAAAAGCAATTCCTTCCTCAAGGAATTTTTTTATCTCCTGATTTATTATGTCTGGAGAGACATCCGAGAATCTTTCAAGAACTTTTTTAGTTTCAATACCCCCATCTTCTTCCGCAGATTTAATCAGATCAAGAATTTTATCTTTAATTGCAGTTGTTTGTTCTTTTTCACTTAGGACATTGTCAGAATCATCCTTGTTAGAGGAACTTTGAGTTTTATTTTTTTCAGTTTCCAATTTCCTAATCAAAAGATATTTTGGGTCCAGATCCCTTATAATTTCTGGAGAAATATAAAGTTCATCATTCCAGTATCTTAGAGTCCCTATGACGACTACTGTTTGTCCCTGTACTACTTCCTTAAATCTATCAGAATCATCTCCAAAAATTTTAAGTTTTATTTGTCCAGAACCATCGTCAAGCGTCAAAAATAAATATTTTCTTTCTCCCTCACTTTCATATCTTTCGATAATATTTCCTACTATATTAACTCTAACTATTTTTTTATCTCCAAGTTCTAGAAAACCAAATCTTTCTCCATTGTTCACAGGTTTTCCCATTAAAAGATCTCCAATTCTTAGTTTGTATGCAATGTTTCTTTTATATTGTTGTTCAGCCATTTTTATTTTTGCAAATTTAAGTCTTTAGCTAAAATTATTTGGGGTTTTTGATTTTTAAGTCTTTAGCTAAAATTTTCTAGATGCTATTATCTTTATCTAAATTTTTCCAAAGTTTGTTAATTGATAATTCATACATCTCTACACAAAATTTTTCATTTTCAGATAAGAATCTTTCCCCTTCACTTGAAATTAATTTTTCATCCCACTCAGTAACATTAAAAGATTTCAAATAATGTGCATGAGTTATTTCATGTATGAACGCACCAATCTTTTCATTTTCTAAAAGATTTTTGTTGAAATTAATAGAATATAAAAATTTATTATAAAGATGCCAATCCCATTTTTCATTTTCTATTTTTAAGAATGCAGAAGCCCCCAAGGCACTATTTCTGTATCCAATAAATTTATTTTTCACAAAATATTCTATACAAGATTCTTCCAAGGGATGTTCATTTATGTGTGTGATCAGAGATTTATTTAAAAAATAATCCTTTGGATTTTTCATCCATAATTGGCAAACCAATTTTGATAACATCTTAAGTTCTTGAAACATACCCTTTTTTAGGTTTGAAGATTACTCCACTTATGTCAAGTTTGGTTATTGCCTCATCAATTTCATCCTTAGTCATTTTTCCTTCAAGTTCTTGTTCTAATTCTTCTCGAGGAACCATTTTTCCAAGTTTATCTTCTAATTTGGTAATTGTATCTCTTACAAGAAAGACCTTGTTTCTTTGTGATGCAGGCATTCCACCAGTTCCCCTATCTATATCAAATGTTTTTGATTCATAATCATAACCAACTTGAGAAAGATAATATTTCATTATTTTTATTGCCCTGTTTGCATCTTCAAGAGTTACCCTATCACTTAACCTCATTTTTGCAGAGGCCTCAGACATCCTTATTAGTGCTTGTAGCTGCCTTGCAGAAATTGGAATGGGTCTTAAAGTTCCTTCTGTTGAAACAGGCATATTTCTTAAATCAACATAGAATTTTTTTATTTCTTTGACAGTCTCATCTTCTAAAATTGGATTGATTTTTTGTTTTGTGTAAGCCACATATTTTCTAAGGAGATCTCTTGGGATGATCATATCTCTCCCCTTTTTTTTATGTTCATCGAGAACGTGACTCGCAATTTTTTCATCTTTTTTTCTGTCTGGAAGGTCTCTTAAAGGGAATATAACATCAAATCGGTTGATAAGAGTTGGAGGAAGGTCAATTTGTTGAGCTATTGATTGATAGGGATCAAATCTACCAAATTTTGGGTTTGCTGCAGCAAGCACAGATGTTTCTGCACGTAGTGTTGCTTGAACATTTGCCTTACTTATAGTGATCGTTTGCTGTTCCATAGCCTCATGCATGGCGCTTCTGTCATTAGGATCCATTTTTTCAAGTTCATCAATACAAACAAGGCCTTTGTTTGCTAGAGCCATAGCTCCTGCTTCTATAGACCACCCTCTAAGGTATTCATCCCTCACTACAGTAGCAGTAAGTCCTGCACCAGAAGCAGATTTACCTACAACATATCTTCCCTTAGGAGAAATTCTTGCCATAAATCCAAGAGTTGCAGATTTTGCAACACCAGGATCTCCAATTAAAAGGATATGAAGATCTCCTCTACTTCGTTGTCCATCAGTATGAATTTTTGTGACTCCTCCAAATAATTGCAAAACTAAAGATTGTTTTATTTCAGTGTATCCCCAAACACTGGGAATTATGCTTTGGGTTAATTTTTCAAATATTTTTGGATCATGTGAAAGTTCAATTATTTGTTTTTCATCTTCTTCGCCAATATCTAGTTCCTCAAAAGTTTCTTCAAGAGGGATTATATTATTAGATTCTATTGCAAGTTCAAATCGGGTTGATAATCCTCCCGAACGTAAAGGCACTGGAACCTCCTTAAGAACTCCAATAACTTTAACTCTGCTTCCAGGAGTCGTTTTTTCTTCCATTTTGGGTTCGACAAGATCTTCTTTTAGGAAGATGTTTATTCTTTTTGGTTGTTCTCCTCCCGAAAGAGTTTCTGGAGCTTCTTCAATTACAAGTCTTTGAGTATCAACAAGATCTTTACTTATTAATTTAAATCCACCCCTTCTTCCACAAGAACATCTTGAAGGTTCTCTAAATTTTTTTTCTATTTGGAGAACAGGCGTAACAGTTCCACAAGAAGGACATTCAAATTTTGCATTTACTATTTGGGGCCTTACATCTGAGGCCTGTTTTACAATACCTTCAATAACAATCATTTCATTAATGTTTTTAGAACGGATATTTCTAACTTTGACTTCTTGACTTTTGGGTAAATTATGTAGTCTGACCCTAACATTATCTATTAGTCCTGTTTCTTCTATTGCAATTTCAACAATTCTCAAAGTTTCTTCAGGATTTGTCAGAATCTCTTCTGAAAGTTTGTTCGAAAATTCTGTAAGCTGAGTAAAATCAGTGTTGATAACACTTTTACCCCTTCTTATTGATTTTCCAATCTCTTTTTTATGAAATTCAAAAAAGTTTTTTGCTTCAATCATTAAATCATCCTTTTTCCCTTTGTTGCTTTTTCCAGATTGAATTTGAGGATCCATGTTTAGAGAATATAGTTATTGTTTTTATACTTTATTATAAATTACAGAATAGTTTAGAAAATAGAGTTAAGATATTAGAATAGGATAATAGAATAAAGTTATGAGTATAAGTCCGATTACGAACGCTAAAATATATCCAATTCTAAAATCTCTTGATTTCGGAGAAGGGAAATAGAAAGCTATTCCAATTAATAAGTATAGTGCAGGGATGAATTTTCTTACAAGGTCTATTCCAATGGTGTTTGTAAATATTGAACCAATTATATTGGAAAGAACTATAAGTCCCCAGTTTGAAAACATACCATAAATTAATGCCCTAAAATTTGTTTTTTTACCTATTTTCTTAAAATTTTTAAAGAGATTAACCATAAAATACTATGGACTTTGTATTTTTTAAATATTGAGTTTTTAGAAATTTAGTTTAAGTCCACTGTTTTCTACGTTCTTTTTTCCATGCTTCGTAATCTTTTAGTATAATTTTAACATCCTTTAAAAGTTGTGTCATGCTGAATTCTAGTTGTTTCCTGTTTTTTGTTCCAGTACAAACAAGTTTTCCATTGCTAAAAAGGAGGAAAGTTGCATTTGGTTCTATAAGTTTGTAAACAAGCCCCGGAAATTGTTCAGGTTCATATTCTGTATTTTTCATTTCAAGTGCAAGGAAGTTGAGATTTAAGTCAAGATTTATTGTTCCTGACGCAACTATATTTTGCACAGTTATTTTTGGTTTTGTAGTTATATTCACATTAATCTTTTTCAGTTGTTTTATCACTGCTTGTATAACCCTTTTTACTTGGGCAACTGACTTAGTCCCAGTACATACGAGGTTCCCTGAACTAAAAACAAGGACTGCAGATTTAGGTTCTTTGATTCTTAATACTAGTCCAGGAAAAGTTTCAGGATTGTATTCAGTGTTTGGTTGAGTTCTTGCAAGTTTTGTTAGAGGAATAGGTTTTTCAAGAGAAGTTGTTGCAACGATATTTTGGATTTTATAGTTGCTTTTTTTCTTCCTTCTAGTCTTTTTTTTAGTATCTTTTTTCTTTGCCATTTTTAAATCAAGACTATTTATAAAGGGAAATTGGCCTTTATAAAGGCTTTGAAAACATATGTTTTTCATAGCATAAATCTTTATTAGTATTCTCTTCTAAAATAAGCTATGTTATATGGAACAATGTCTTATGTCTTAGATAAAGAGCGAGAAAGGGTTTTGATGATAAAGAAATTTAAAAGAGAAAATGACCCAAATTCTGGACTTTTCACACTTCCAGGAGGAAAAATAAATGATGGTGAAATGGAAAATTCTCACGGCAAACTGGAGTCTGCAGTCAGAGAGTGTGAAGAGGAAACCGGGATCAAAATGATTAACCATTCAATTAGAGGACAGATAACATTTCTTAATGAAGAAAGAATCTTTGATAATTGGGATAATCCTGAAGACTATTATATTTACCTTTTTTCTACAGAAGAATATGGAGGAACTCTTAAAGCAGGAGATGAAGGTATTCCCCTCTGGATTCCTAAAAAAAGAATTTTAGATCTTCCAAAAAATTCAGGAGACAATATTTTTTATGAAGCTTTGTTAAGTAGAGATGATTATTTCGTGGGAGAGATAAAATATAAAGGGAAAGAAGTGGTTAGTGAAGAGAGTTTTGTGGATTTTATTAATTAACCATACCTATAATTTCTTTTCTGATTCTCAAAATCTTTTTGAACTTCTTTTAAATCTGCAACTTCAGACAAGGGTTTATCTTCTCTTAAGGCAGTGAATCTTGGGAATCTTAAAGCAAAACCAGAATTGTAATTAGGAGAATGTTGAATTTCTTGATAGGTTACCGAAACAATAATTTTTGGTTTAATTTCAACCTTTTTGCCTTTTTCTTTTATGATAAGTGGTTTTAATTTTTTGGTTAATTCATTAAAAGACATCCCCATCTCTTTTTTTTCCTTTATTCCTGTCCCTACTTTTCCTATCTCAAGATATTCCCCTTTTTTCTTTCCTCTACACGAGAGTATGAAGCTTGAAAGCCATCCTGAACGTTTTCCAGTCCCATATTCTGCTCCAGTAATTACTAAATCAAGGTCCCTTTCTTCAGGTTTTATTTTTAACATATGGCCAACTCTGCTGCCTGGCTGATAGATAGCCTCAAGATTCTTAAACATAACACCTTCTTGATTATCACTAAGGGCTTTTTTGTAAAATTTTTCAGCCCTTTTTTCATTAGAAGTTATTATTTGTTTTGAACAAATTATTTTGTAAGGATGGTTTTTGATTATTTTTCTTATTATTTTGGAACGTTTTTTGAAAGGTTCATTAAGAAGTGATTTTCCATCGTAATATAAAACATCAAATACATTTATTTCAACAGGTAGTTCTTTCTGGAGTTTTTCAATATTATATTTTCTTCTTATTCTCTGACTTATCTCCTGAAAGGGTTTGTATTCCTTTGTTTTTTTATCAAAGCCAACAGCCTCAGAGTCTAAGATAAAAGTTTCTCCCTTAACATATTCTTTCACAAACTCTGCAACCTCTGGAAATTGTTTTGTTACATTTTCCAAACGTCTTGTAAATAAGGTTATTTTATCTCCTTTTTTATGAATCAACATTCTAAAACCATCATACTTGTATTCTACTGCAGCAGGTTTCCCAACTGCTTTGAACGCGTCACTAACATTTTTTGCTTTTTGTGCAAGCATAACTTTTATAGGTTTCCCAACTTCAAGCTGAAGCTTATCAAATTCTTTGATTTTTTTCTTTTTAGCTACATCAAATACTGCTGCAATGTCATTTGTTTTGTCGATAGCTTCCCGGATTTTCTTTTTAGCATCTTTTCTAGAATCAAAAAAAGCGGCAGCAATAGAATTTCTGATAGTACTTTCTCGTATCCCAATTCTTAAATCTCCAATTATAGTTCTAACAAGGTAGAGAGCTTCCACAGGAGTTGCAGAAGTAAGCAATTCAGTAATAAGCCCAATTTTTTTACCCACACTTCCCTTGCCTTCCAATTCTGGAAGTTTTCTAAGATTTGAGATTACTTTATCGACAGTCAAACTTTTTTTATGAAGTGTAGACTGTAATTTCTTTGAAGTTAGAATTTGAGAAACTTTTCCAAGATCTCCAATTTCTTTCCATTCTCCAACAACTTTTTTTTCATCAGTTCCTGTCGCTTTTGAGATTGATTTTATTGCTAGTCTGTTTGAAATTCCAATTCTCTTTTCATTATATTCAGGGTAAATATCTCCAAGAAGTAAATAGAGAACATTCCTATCAGATTTTTTAATTTGTTTTAAAAATTTAGATAAAATTCTAATCTTTTCAAGTCTTTTTGTTGTTGATGAGGCTTCTTCATAAAATTCTGCGAGTTTTTTATATTCCATATTATTTAGAGTAAATTTTAAAGATATTATAAGCAACTACAAGAGTATAAGTTCCTTGAAGTATCATAAAAATAATATCATCTATGTAAATACTGTATAAAAATAAAAATACGCCTCCTAAGAACAAGAAAGGATATACTTTTTTTCGGTCAACCTGTTTTTTTAAAGATAATATGAAAGTTCCAAGAATAATAGATATTAAACCTAAAATTCCAAAAATATAATAATTTACCATTTTTTCTTTTGATATTAAAGAAGAAGTGGTTTTTAAGTTTGTTTATTTTCCTCTTCTTTTATTGGCTCTTAGACTTGGTCTGGCTTTGTTCTCTTTGGATTTATTTCTAAGACCTCTTGATTTTTTCCCAGAACTTGTAATTCCCCTCATGGCTCTCTTTTTATTGTTTAAATTTACAAACTTTTTCATATCTTTGTCATTTTTTATTTCGGGTCTTTTTGGATCTACAAGAATAACTTCATAGAAATAATGTATACCATCCTTTCCAATCATATAAGAATTAAGAACTTCAAGGTTTGAGAATTTTCTTGCAACTCTTTGTTCAGCAATCCATTTATAGTTCATTCTAAGATTTTTTCTCGTATGAAGTCTTTTACTTCTTCTTCCTTTATTGGGTCTAGATCTTTTGTGACCTCCCCTTTTAATTTTAATTCTCGCGACAACAAATCCTTTCTTGTTTTTATAACCAAGAGATCGTGCACGATCGATTCTTAAGGGTTTATCAACTTTTACAACCACTGGAGATTTTCTCCATTCAACCATTCTTTCTCGGAGTGTCTTCTTGTCTGGCTTTTTCCAAGCCTTTCTTAAATAATGATACATTCCTTTGACCATATTTTATTGAGAAAAAGTTGGTTTAAAAGCTCTTTGGTTGTTCAGAAATTCAAGTAAGGATCTCATATTTTCTTAGAATATAATCTTCAATGCTTCCTACCTTTCTTTCTCTTAAATCTGTGTCTCTTTTAACATTTTCTGAAACACCTTTAAAATCTAGGAATTTTGGACTATATTGAGTGTCATAACTAACAAAAAGAAATCTAAAATTTGTTCCATAGTGTTTTCCCTCTAACCTTCGGACCTCATCAAAAGGGTAATTAATTATGCTTTTTTCCTGAAAATTATTTAATATTTTTTCTATTTTATTCTCCCTGAACCTATCATCAGAAACAATAAAATGATATCTTAAGATTCCTAAGTCATTAGAACTTTCTGGAGATTTTTCAAAATTATAAACAATATGTCTTTCTTGAAATTTGAATTTTTTTGATTTTCTAAGATGTTTTTTGATTCTTTCTAATTTCATTATTTTAGACTTCTCAAGTTTAAAATGAGCCTGCACGGATTTGAACCGTGGACCTCTGCCTTATCAGAGCAGCGCTCTAGCCAGACTGAGCTACAGGCTCATTAATAATAGAATAAGAAATATTAGGTTTTATAAGTTTTGTTAATTAAACTAATTAGAATTTTAATCTGCATCAAGTTCAAGAACCAATTTCTTTTTCAAGAATTTGTATTTTTTTATTGGCAAATTTAATGTGATAATTTTCTGAAACACTTTGTTTTTCCCAAGTGCCTTAATTTCTATACTATTTTCAAGTCGGGAAATTGAAATGTCTTTGAGAGACTTTACTCCAGGCAATTTTAATTCATAAATAACTTTATCAGAAAGCCTTCTAATTTCTGTTTTTGGTTCTTCTTTTGGAAGTCCCAGAAATTTTTTTGCGTTTGCAGATGGAAGCTCAAGAACTGAACTTTTATTTTTTTTAGTATTCTTCTTTGATTTAAAATTTGAAACAGGTCCTCCGAATGAAGTCACCCTTATTTCAGGAGGTTTACCGTTAGAAGTATGAATACTTATTCCAATTCCTCTTTTCTTTTCTTTTCTTTGTTTTTGGTCTTTTAATTTTCCCATTTCTCTAAGTTGTTTATCCATTTGTTCACTAAGATTACTAAATAGCGAATTAAATAAAGTGTTTAATCCTCGAGGAAATATTTCTCCATTATTTTGGTCAAAGTCGTTTTTTCCAAGCATGCCCCAATCTTCATTAATGTTTTTCCCCTTTGTTGGGGTCCTGCAGTAAGGGCAAAAGTTGTAGTCACTATCCAATTTTTCATTACAATTACTACATCTTTTTTTGTTGAACATATTAAAAGAACATTCCCTTCTTTTAAATAATTTTTCCTAAAGACTCTTAGTTAACTTTTTATATCTCTAAATTGTTTTGGTCTTATGAAAAATAGAAATAAATTTTATGTTACAACCCCAATATATTATCCTAATGACATCCCTCATATTGGTCATGCATATACTACAATTGCTGCAGATGTTTTATCTAGATGGAACAAAATTAAAGGAAAAGATGTTTTTTTTCTAACTGGGACTGATGATCATGGAAAGAAAATTGCAGAAGTTGCTAAAAGCAAGGGCAAAAGTCCTAAAGAGTTTACTAATGAATTAATTCCTAAATTCAAAGATGCATGGAGAAAACTTAATTTAAAATATGATAAGTTTATAAGAACAACAGATCCAAAACATATGAAAGTTGTTTCAGAGGTTCTCCAAAAAGTTTATGATAATGGAGATATTTACAAAGGAAATTATGAGGGCCTATATTGTGTTGGTTGTGAAGCATATTATACTGAAAAAGATTTATTAGATGGAAATATTTGTCTAATTCACAAAAAAGAAGTTGAGACTATAAAGGAGGAAAGTTATTTTTTCAAGCTTTCCAAATACCAAAAAAAACTTTTGGATTTATATGAAAAAAATTCTGATTTTATTTCTCCAAATAAGAGAAAGCAAGAAGTAATTAATAGGGTTAAAGAAGGGCTTAGAGACTTAAGTATTTCAAGAGTAAATTTTGACTGGGGAATTCCTTTGCCCTTTGACAAAAAACATGTTTGTTATGTTTGGTTTGATGCATTGTTCAATTATTATTCTGCAACAAGAGAAAAAGATAAAAAAGATTTTTGGCCAGCAAATATACATTTAATTGGGAAAGACATACTTTGGTTTCATACGGTTTATTGGCCAGCATTTTTGATTTCTGCAAGAATAGATCTTCCTAAAAAAATATTTGCCCATGGTTGGTGGACTTTTGATAAAGAGAAAATTTCTAAGTCAAGAGGGAGAGTTATTGATATTGATGAACTAATTAGTATTGCAGGAGAAGATTCTGCTAGGTATTTTTTATTAAGGGCAACACCTTTTGGAGATGATGGAAATTTTTCTAAAAAAGCACTTATAGATAGACATAATAATGAACTTGCAGATAAGCTGGGGAATTTAGTTTCTAGAGTAAGTTCTCTAGTAGAGAAATTTGGAATTGAAGAAACAAAAAGCAAGTTCTTAAGTAATTTTAATCAAAAGAAAGTTGAAAATCATCTTAATAATTTAGAGTTTGATAAAGCTCTCAATGAAATATTTGCTTTTATTGATGTTTGCAATGAATATATCCAAAACAAAAAACCATGGGAGACTAAAGACAAGAGAGTATTATTTGAGGTTGTCGAATCTATAAGAAAAATAACGCCCTATCTTTGGATATTCATGCCTTCTACGGCAGATAAAATCAAAGAACAGTTTTCTTCAGAAAAAATTAAAAAAGGAGAAGTTTTATTTAATAAAATAAAATGGAAGGAATAGTTGATTTTGAAGATTGGACTAAACTTGATTTGAAAGTTGCAGAAGTTAAACAAGTTGAAGATATTGAAAGCGCAGATAAATTGTACAAGATTCGTTTAGATGTTGGTGAACTTGGAGAAAGAATCGTCTGTGCAGGCTTGAAGGAGTTTTATTCCAAGGAAGATTTGGAAGGGAAGAAAGTAATTTATTTTTCAAATCTAAAACCAAGAAAATTAATGGGAATAGAAAGTCAGGGGATGTTATTAGCTGCTTCAACAAAAGATCACAAGAAAGTCGTTTTAATTTGTCCAGAAAAAGATATTGATAATGGTAGTAGCATTAGTTAAGATCGTAAACCTAGTTTTTTAAGGAGTTTTTCAATTATTTTTTCTTTATCCCTGTTAGAATCATAATGAACTCCTAGAAGCTTTGCAGCAACTTCTTTGTAAGCTCTTGAAGCGTCGCTTTTAGGGTTAGTATGCACAACAGAATTTTTTATTCTTATCGATTCTCTGATTGAAATATCTTCAGGTATCATGCCTAGAACCTCTTTTTCAAGCATCTCTTTAACAACTTCAGGGGAAAGTTCTATTTTATCTTTTTTGACTCTTGTAACGATAATCCCTTTGACAGGTTTTTTTAGCTGCTCTGCAAGTTTTATTGCCTTTAAGGCATCAGTAATGGCAGGCATTTCAGGATTTGTTACAATGATTAATTCATCAGCATGTTCCATCATAGAAGTTGCCTCGTCTCCTAAACCTGCAGCACAATCTATAATTATGTGATCTGAAATTTTTCTCAATTCTTTTATAACATTTCTCAAATCTTTTGGTTTAGTTTTTCTTAACTCCTTTATAGAAAGTGAGGATGGCATGATTTTTATCCCGGATTCGTGTTCGTAAACTGCTTCAAAAGGTTCAGCTTTCCCTCTAAGTACATGATTCAAATTTATTGGAACTTCAGGAGCATTTAAGTGTATCCCCACATTTGGTGTTGTTAAATTTCCATCAATCACAAGCACATCTTCTCCAAAATGTTTCATTGCAGTAGCCAAATTTATCGCAGTAGTGGTCTTTCCAACACCACCTTTCCCTGATGTAATAACAATTACTTTTGCCATTTTAAATTATTAAGAACATACATTTCTTAACTATGATAGAAGAAATTGCTTTGTAATCCTTATAAACTTTTCTAACTTTTCAGCATAAATTTTGAGTTTTTCAAGGTCTATATTGACTTCATCACCCCTATAAGAAACTCTCAAATTTACATTTTTCCTAAACTCACCAATCCTCTCCTTTTTCAATCCCTCAATTTTCCTAAACATTTCATACATTTCAATAACATTTTGAAAATCTTTATTTTTTTTGAAGAGTTTTTTAACTGCATCTATTTTTCCCACAGGATTTTCGGGAAATGAAGAAATCTTTTTCTTTTTCTTGGCGTGTTCCAGTATCTCATTTATAGCCGTTTCTATCATCTTTCTCCACCTCAGAATCAAATTTAGTATAACATCGCATGTTTTAGTATACTTCAAACTAACATAGAGTAGATGATCCGCACTTATTTTTTCTTGAATTATTTCTTCCACAAACTTTTTCACCCCTTATTATCTAATATAGAAGTATAAATTAAAAGGATTAAGGGCTTTTTATATTTTTTCTTAAAAAGAATATCTCAAATATTAGGTAATTTTAGATTTTTCATAACTATTTTTTGCCTTTTTTAATATATTTTTTGCAAGTATTAAGAATTCTTTTACATTTTCCAAACCCAAAGTTTTAGGTTTTAGACTATTAGATAAGATAATAATTTTATTGTCTTTTGCAAATTCGAAAGGACTTTCCTTGTGTTTTTTTACTATATCAAAAAGCTCCATAATCGTTTCAATTTCCTCATTACTAATATTGTATCTTGGAGCACATTTTTTAACAAAAGTTCTAAAATTAGATGTTGGATCTTTGTAGAGGTTTATTCTTTTTTGAAAGTATTCATACTGAAGAATTGAATTTATACAAAGTGTAATGGCATTTTTGATTTCTTGAATAACCTTGAGGAGAAGTCTTTTATCTTTGATTAGAGGGAAAGTTACATAGGTCATATGGTCTGCAGCCATAATCGTTTTCTCAGCTTTAGCAATATTTTCTATAAATTTTTCCATTATATAATAAGATTTTTAGAATTAAAATAGTTGTTGGTTTTATGGAAAATTAAATTCAATAAGAGAAATTTAAAATATTAAGAACTTAGATCTAAAATAGCCTCTGCTAAATCTCCACCCGATTTTTCAAGAGCTTTTTTTGCTTCTTCCTCTGTTTTCTCTGTTTTCTCGGAAACAGTTTTAATATCTTCCCCAGAGAATTTTTCTCCTTTCTCTTCTTTTATTTCTCCAGAAATCTGAAAGTTTTCATTTCCTTGCATACTTATTTTCATTACTGAAGGATTTTCAATTATAATTTTTGAGTTATCTGGTTTTTCTATAACAACACGTGAGGCATCAATTTCTTTTTGAGACATGCCAAGCTGTTTCATCATAGCCTGCATCTTCTTTGGATTCAATCCTCCGCCTAGTCCTGGTAACATTTTAATTAATTATATTTTAGTAAATAACTTCCAATAAAATCCTGAAAGCAATTATAAGAATTACAAATACAACAATATGTGATGGTTTAAGCATTATTTTGCTTGAATATTCTTCGTCAAACCTCATTAGTCCACCGAAACCGGCAGGCATGTGGATTCTGTTATCTTTTGCCATATTTAGAAAAGAGAGGGATAGTTTTTAAAAGTTTCTTGAGTATCTTGTAGTATGGTTTATAATTTAAAAAAAATAAAGACATGGAACACAAATATTGAAAAAGAGATAACTGAAAAATGGAAAAATTCTGAAAAGTTTAAGTTCAATCCAAAAAAAGAGAAAATTTATTCGATAGATACGCCTCCGCCATATGTTAATGCTCCAATTCATATTGGTCAGGCAGTAACTTATTGTTATATGGATTTTTTTGCTAGATATAAAAGGATGAAAGGATTTGAAGTTTTATTTCCTCTTGGTCTTGATAGGAATGGTCTTCCGATTGAAATGGCTGCTGAAAAAAAATTCAAAATTTCTCCTTTTAAAGATGGTCGGGAAAAGTTTATAGAAGCTTGTAGAAAGCTCTTGGAGAATTCATCAGATGAAACTATGGACACTTTTTCAAGACTAGGAATTTCATTTACTTCGTATAAAGAAGGAAATCATATTGGTGCAATATATAAAACAGATTCTCCAGAATATAGAAGTGTAACTCAGGCGACATTTATTGAATTATTTAAGAAAGGTCTTATTTATGAAGATGCTAGGATAAACAATTGGGACCCTAAATTAAGAACAACTCTTGCAGATTCTGAAATTGATTATAAAGAGAAAGAGACTTTTTTCAATGAAGTGAAGTGGAAAGTTAAAGAGACTGGTGAAGAAATTATTATTGGAACAACAAGGCCCGAATTGATTTGTACTTGTGGCATGGTTATTTTTAATCCGAAAGATGAAAGGTATCAGCACCTTGAGGGAAAGACTGCGATTTCACCCATTTTTGGAAAGGAAGTTCAAATAAAAGCACACCCTCTTGCAGATATTGAAAAAGGGACAGGAATTGCTATGATGTGTTCTGCTGGAGATTTATCAGATATTCAGTTTTTCAGAGAAGAAAGTTTGAAACCAAAAATTGCGATTGAAAAAGATGGAACTATGAATAAAGTTGCAGGACCTCTTGAAGGATTAAAAGTTAGAGAAGCAAGGAAAAAAATTATAGATTTGTTGAAGGAAAAAGATTTGTTGGTAAAGCAAGATAAGATAATTCACAGGACTCCAGTCTCAGAAAGGAGTGGTGCCGAAATTGAGTTTATTGAAATGCCGGAGTATTATTTGAAGCAGTTTGAATTCAAAAATGAAATCAAAAAAATCTCAAACAAAATTAATTTTTATCCTAAATCAGGAAAAAAACTTCTCAAAGATTGGATTAATTCGATTAGTATTGACTGGCCGATTTCTAGGAGAAGATTTTATGCGACTCCAATTCCATTATGGGTTGCTGAAAAAGAAGGAAAAAAGATCTATGCACTTGGAAAATCGGGAGAATATCATGAGCCTTGGAGAGAAAAACCAAAAAAAGATTTTGAGGTATGGGAAAAAGGAAAAAAGATTGGATTGGTGAAGGATTTTAAAGTTAAATGGAAGGGGGAAGAGAGAGTTTTTGATACGTGGATGGATTCTTCTATTTCGGAGCTGGTTTTGCTGAAATACGGAAAAGACGAGAAATTTTTTGATAAAGCATATCCTTGCAGTCTCAGACCACAAGGGAAGGAAATAGTTCGAACGTGGCTTTATTACACTCTTCTTAGAGGATATTTGGAAACAGGAAGGCCTGCATTTAAGGATGTATGGATTAATCAACATATAGTTGATGACAGAGGCCATAAGATGTCAAAGTCTAAGGGAAATGTTATTGACCCTCAAAAATTATTGGATCTTTATGGGGGAGAGGCAATTAGATTTTGGGCTGCAACAGAAGGAGATTTAGCTGAAAATGATTTGAGGTGTTCTGAGGAAAGAATAAAAGGAGAATTAAAAACTTTAAATAAATTGTTGAATATTTCTAAATTTGTTATGCTTTTTGAGAAACCTAAGAATAAGCCAAAACTGATGGAGACTGATAAAGTTTTCATAAACTGGCTTGAACATCAGGCAGAGTTTGCAGGAGAGAGGTATGAAAATTATGATTTTCACAAATCAACATTAAATTTAAGATATTTTATCTGGGATGTTTTTGCCTCGCACTATATTGAGCTTGTAAAATCAAGGGCTTACAACAAAGATAAAAAATTTACTAAGGAAGAAAGTGATTCTGCAAAATATTCCCTCCACTATATGCTTGAGAAATTGTTACGTTTGCTTTATCCAATCATACCGCAGATAACAGAAACTATTGCAAGAGAAAAAGGAATTGATTTAATGAACTCAGGGTTTCCAAGATCGAAAGTTAAAGGGGAGTGGATTTCAAAAGATATTGTAGGTAAGATAAGCGGATTTAATCGTGAAGTTTGGAAGAAGAAAAATGATAAAGGAATTAGTTTAAGAGATGAAATTTCAGGAATTAAAATTCCAAAAGAATTAAAATTTTTTGAGAGAGATTTAAAAGCGACACATAATTTAGTTTAAAATGAAGAGTTTATTAAAACATGAATTAGATGAAGTTCTTGAAGAATTAAAGGATTATAAAGGAAGACAAACAGAGCTGATTACGGTTTATATTCCTGCAGGATATGATATAAATTCTGTGCAAAAACAGCTTGAAGCAGAAAAGTCAACGGCTAAGAACATAAAATCTACTTCTACAAGGAAAAATGTTATTGATGCATTAGATAAACTTGTGCGTGAACTTAAGAGTATGAAGAAAACTCCCGAGAATGGACTTGCATTGTTTTCAGGCAATGTTTCTGAAAGTGAAGGTCAACAAGATTTACAGATTTGGACAATTATTCCCCCCATACCTTTGAATAGCAGACTTTATAGATGTGACAAGGAATTTGTTCTTGAACCTTTAGAAGAAATGCTTGAGCCTTCGGAGGTTTTTGGATTATTAGTGATGGATAGGAAAGAGGCAACAATAGGATTGCTTGAAGGAAAAAGAATTGAAGCATATCAAAACATGACTTCTGGAATTCCCAGTAAAGTTCGTGCAGGGGGTCAGAGTTCTCAAAGATTCCATAGAATTACTGAGGGTTTGACTAGAGATTTTTATAAAAGAATTGCTGAAGAAACTAAGAAGATTTTTTTCAAAATGCCTAAACTAAAAGGAATAATAGTTGGAGGCCCAGTTCCCACTAAAGATGAATTTCTTGATGGAGATTATCTTACAACACAATTGAGAGAAAAAGTTATCGGGAGAATTGATATAGGAGATACTTCCGAATCTGGTTTACAGGAACTTGTAGAAAAATCACAAGATTTATTGGTTAATCATGAAAGAACTCTTGAAAAGAAAGATATTGAAAAATTCTTACAAAGTCTTGGAGAAAGCCCAGAGAAAACTTCACTTGGAGAACAAGCAGTGAGAAAGGCAATAAAAATGGGTGCAATCGAAACACTTTATTTATCAAGCAATTTGGATAAGTCTTTGATTAAAGAATTAACTAAAGAAGCAGAGAATATTGGATCTAAAGTGAAAATTATTTCTACTGAAATTTCGGAAGGCGAGCAGTTTTGGAACATGGGAGGGATAGGAGCTGTTTTGCGGTTTAGAATATAATTTACAGATATTTCTCAAAAACTTTAAAACGCTGAGAAATATATATCAAATATGTCAAAAGAGAGTGTTGATGAGCAAAGACCTGGAATATCTTCAAAAACAGTAGAAGATATAGATGAAGAAAAGGAGAATGAGGCAATAAGACTTATTGAAGCGATTCTTTTTGTTTCAGGAAGATTTCTAGATATGAGTGATTTAGTAACTTATTCTGATCTGAATCCAATAATGATCAGAGAGGTGATTGATAATCTTAGCAAAAAGCATGAGAAAGATGATTCTGCTTTCAGAATTGTGGCTAAAGGGAAAGATCAGGGAAGAGAAATGTGGAAGATGGATGTTAAGCCAGAGTATACATATCTTGTTAATCGGCTTGCTACAGGAAGTAGTGAATTCACTAAAGCAGAACAAGAAACTCTTGCAATAATAGCATTCAAGCAACCAATTAAACAGAGTGTTCTTGTAAAAATTAGGGGAAATAAATCCTATGATGACATTAAAAAATTCGTAGAACTTGGCCTTGTCAGAAAGAAAAAGTCAGGACATACTTACGAGCTAAATTTGAGTGATGAATTTTACGATTATTTTAATGTTTCAGAAGGAAATATTAAGGACAGGAAAAATTCGGAGGAAGAAGATGGTGCTTAGTTTTATTGATTATGTCTTTTTATTCTATACTTTTATAGGACTTTATATGATTTCTTTGATGATTTTAGTATATTTTCCAAATAGGAAAGAGATGTTTTATCATCCTAAAGGAAAGCCTTGTCCGGTGAGCATAGTTGTTTCTTGTTATAATGCAGCATCTAACATCGGGAACCTCGTTAAAAGACTTCAAAATTTAGATTGGCCTAAAGACATGATTGAAATAATAATTGTTGATGATTGTTCAACTGATGGATCTCAAGAAATCATCAAAAAATATGCAAAAAAGTATGATAACATAAGGTACATTTTAAGAGAGAAAAATTTCGGGAGGGCAGCAGGACCTTTAAATCAAGGAATAAAGATTGCAAAATATGACTATATTGTTGTTTGTGATGATGATTCTGATCCTGATAGAGATGCCTTAAAAAAGATGATTGGTTTTATTCAAGAAGATAAAGATATCAAAGGAGTTACAAGTTCTGTTTTAGTTAGAAATCCAAAAAAATTTATTGAAAAACTTCAGGCAATAGAATATGTTGTTATTGCTTTTGCAAGAAAATTACTAGATTTTGTTGATGCTGTTTATGTTACTCCAGGGCCTTTTGCTCTTTATGAAAAGAAAGCTTTGATGGAAGTTGGACTTTTTGATGAAGAAAATATGACCCAGGATATTGAGATTGTTTGGAAGTTAATGTCATATGGATATAAAGCAAGAATGTCTCTTGATGCAAGAACTTATGTAGATTCTCCAAAAAATAAAAAATCATGGTGGAAACAAAGAATAAGATGGAATATTGGTGGAATGCAAACATTGTGGAAATATAGGGGATGGACATTCAGAAAAAGTATGCTTGGCTTATTTGTTATACCTTTTTTTAGTTTTTCCGCATTCGTTGGAATTTTTGGAGTCGGAATTTTAACTTATTTAACTGCCCAAAGATTTTTGTCAACTTATTTTACAACAACATCTCTTTCAGGTGCAGAGGTTCCAATATTGGTTTTTCAGGGTATTTCTATTAATCCTTCAATTGTGAACTTTTTTGGATTTTCTTTATTTATATTAGGAACACTATATATTATATTTGGGATATCAACAATGAAGGAACTTAGAGCAGAGTATATTGATTTTTATTCAATGACAGCTTTTTTAACAATTTATTTGACAGTATTTCCATTGAATTTAATTCATTCTTTTGTAAAAATGGCAAGAAGAAATTATTCATGGTGACAGAAAACAATATAAAACAAAATAATATGGATTTAATATGGTTAGTAAAATAAATTCTAAACATGCTTTTTGGCAGGCACTTATTGTAACTATTGCTATTTTTATTATAGGACTTTTTTTAGGAATTTCTATTGAAGGAAAAAGAGCAGCAGAAGCAAATGAAAGATTTATTGTTTCAGAAATGTCTCTTATGGACTCTTTTGCTCTTGGAAAGATCATCTCAATTTCAGAAAGTGCCGAATTGGATTGTGAAACTTTAATAGATGCAAATTTAAATTTTGCAGACAGGATTTATTCTGAAGCTATTTTATTTGAAGAGTATGGAGAATCTGAGAAATTAACCGAAAATGTAAAAATGGTTCTTAAGAGGTATGATCTTCTGAGGACTTTGCTTTGGGTGAATACAATGGAGATTTCTGATGAGTGTATGGAAAAAACTTCAGTTATTGTTTACTTGTTTGATAGAGATAAAGAAGATACAAGAGTCAAATCCGAAAATAAGGTTTGGGAAAGGATTCTTTTTGAACTTAAGCAGGATGAAGGTGAAAAAATTATCTTAATTCCAATAGGTGTTAATGAAGATTTAATTTCACTTAATACTTTAATTTCAGAATATGAGATTTCAGAGTATCCGGTAGTTATTATAGATAATGAACATGTTGTTGATGAATTGGTGTCCATTAATGAACTTAAAGGATATCTTAAATAATACTACTTTCCCACACAAATCTTAAAAAACTCTGTTTTTGTTTTTTTATTATGGTTTTAGATGAATGTTCTGTTTGTGGAGTTTCTGGAGAGAAGGAGAGGCTTCTAGAAGCCGTTTCATTAGAAGGTAAGGGGATTGTAAAGGTTTGTGACTTGTGTGCTCAGAATGAAGGAATTCCAGTTATAAGAAGACCAACAACATTTCAGCTTAAGGAGTCTGAAAAAGAGCAAAGAATTTATAATCGTCCTAAAGAAAATAAACAAGAAAAAAGATTACTTAAAAACCAGAATATTTTTAGGCAGGATAAGGGACAAGATTCCAAGGTTAATTTAAATGAAATTGCGAATAGGAATTATGAACAGAAAGTTTCTCAAGATAAAAAGCCTAGGCCTGAACTTGTTTATAACTTTCATTGGACAATTATGAGGGCAAGACAATCAAAGAAACTTACTCGTGAACAACTTGCAAAAGAAATTTCAGAATCTGTTTCTGCAATAAAAATGGCTGAAAAAGGAATTCTCCCTGATGATGATTATGTTCTTGTGAATAAACTTGAGAGTTTTCTTGGAATTAAACTTTCCAAAGGAGATCTTAAGAGATCCTGGAAACAGAGTGATGATGGACAGCCCGCAAAAATCATAAAATTTGACCCTGTTTCTATGAAAAATTTGACCATTGATGATTTGAGGAGACTTAAAGAAATGAGGAAAATTCCGCAGGAAAATTCTGATGAATCAGAAAACTTCGAAGAAGATGTTAAAAGATCCTAAAGATATTTTCGGAAAGTTTTATAAATAAAGATGGCGAATTCTCAATATGGAAATAGAAATTTTAAATAAATCGAAAAATGAGATTGAGTTTCGTGTAGAGAATGTAACTCTTGCTGAACTTTTGAGGGTTTTTTTAAATAAAGATTCTTCGGTTGAATTTGCAGCATGGAAAAGGGAACACCCTTCTGAGAATCCAATCGTTAAAGTAGAAACTAAAAGTAAAGACGTTAAAAAAGTCATTGAGAATGCAATTTCCTTAGCAGTTAAAGAACTTGAAAGTGTTGAAAAAAATTTTTCTAAATTAAAGTAGTATTGTCTTTCATACAACAATCCTTATTAATTGTAGTTTCTAGAATTATAAATGAAAAATAAAAAAATTGGAATTTATGGGATCATTATAAAGGATAAGAAAATTTTATTAGTTAAAAATAAGACGCATTTTATTCTTCCAGGAGGAAAACCTGATAAGGAAGATTTTTCTGAAGAAAATACTCTCAAGAGAGAGTTTAAGGAAGAACTTTCTAATACTGAAATTGTTGTTGAAAGTTTTTATGGAATTTTTATGGATAGGGATCCAAATTCCAAAAAAGAGTTTATAGCAAAGACATACATTTGTAGATTAAAGGATGAGGTTGGAGAGCCTTCTGAAGAAATATCTGAGATTGCATGGTTAGGAAAAGAAGAGGCTGTAAATTATAAAATATCAAATGTTAATTTAAAAGTTATTGAATCTTTGGTTAAAAAAGATTATTTGTAAAATGACAAGCGATTCAAAAATCTCGACAGGAAGTTTTGATTTGAATAAATGGCTTTATGGAGGGTATGAAAAAGGAGTAATTTCTATGCTTGCAGGACCTCCTGCGAGTGGAAAGACAAATTTTGTTATATTGGCCGCTTGTAGTAGAGCAAAAAAAAATCAAAAAGTAATTTTTATTGATACTGAAGGAGGATTTTCTCCTGAGAGAGTGAAACAAATAGCAGGAGGAGAATATGAAAAAATACTAGAGAATATTCTTTTATTAAATCCGACTAACTTTGAAGAACAAAAAAAAGTTTTTGTTAATCTTCTTGACAAAGTAAAAAAAGAGGATGTTGGAATGATTGTCGTTGATGGCATGGCAATGCTTTATAGGCTTGAACTTGGAGAAGCACATAAATTAAAAGATGGAGAAAAAGTCAGGGAAATAAATCGTGAGGTTGCAAAGCAAATGAGGATTCTTTCGGAAATTTCAAGAAAACAGAATCTTCCAATATTGATAACCAACCAAGTTTATAATGATTTTTTATCGGAAGAAGAATGGAAAAAAGGAGTTAAACCAGAGTCAAACATAGTTGGAGGGGATTTGTTTAAATATTGGAGTAAGACTATAATTGAATTGAAAAACGAGAGAGGAAAAAGAAAAGCAATTTTGTTAAAACATCGAAGTTTACCTATAAAAGAGATGAGTTTTGAGATAAGGGATGAGGGAATTTTTAGGAAAAGGTGGATATGACTTATATTATCCAACAAATAAAAATTTTAAAAGATATTTTTGTTTGTTATTTAATGTCAGATAAAAAGTTGTTAAATTTAGAAGACCTCGCTCTTTGCTCTGAAGATCATTTTGTTATTCTAGATACTTGTACTTTAATGAGCCCAATTGGAGTGGATATTTATAACCTAAATGAAGGTAGGGTTAAGGACAAAAGATACACTTTCCTTAAAAACAAGATTTTTTTAGAGGAGTTGAATAAACATATAAAGGAAGGTAAAAATTTTAATGTTACAGATTTAGTTTTAGAAGAGTTTGAGTGTATGAACAGGGATTTTTACAAAGATTTTACAAGGTTAAAGGGTTATTTTGATAGAGAAATTATTAGATTGAAGAGGGCGATAAAAGATAGAGAAAAAGAAAAAAAAGATTTGATAATAACATTAAGAAAGAATGATAAAGTATTAAAAATAAAAGATAAGGCCGAAGGAATATACTACCATTATTTTTTAGATAAGTATGAAAATCTTTTTAATTTTCATGATCTTTCAAAAGCTGATTCTGATTTCCTTTTAACAGGAGCATCTCTTGCTGAAGCAAAGAATAAAGTTATTTTAGTTTCAAATGATGGGGGAATATTCAGGGCACGAGAAGATTTTTTGAAACTCGAGAATGTAGATAAAGATAACTTGAAGTTTTTTAATAGAAAAGATTTCTTTAAATTTAAGGAAAGATCTTCAAAGAATTATAAGTCTAAGCAACTCTCTAGTAATTATCAAAGAATATAAATGATTTTAATTAAGTTTTTTTATGAAAGATTTACGGTTTGAGACTATAAAAAAAATAGCAGAGGTTAGGTTTAAGTATAAAAATTTGGACAAAATTTCTAATTTAGATACAAATTCTCCTCCTAGCGTTTTTGTAGGTTCTGGTTTAAAATATCCTTCAGTTAATGTAGGTATCTTAAGTCCTTTTCAAAGAGACAAAAATGCATGGATTTATGACAAAGAAAAATATTGGGCAGAAAATAATTTTAAGATAAAAGATGTTTTGGCACTGAGAGAAGGTCTTTTAAATTCAAGATTCAAGACCAAAGTCAAGAGTGTTGTTTCAGAATCAGAAAAAGATCGCTTTCTAAAAATAGCTCAAGAACTTGCTCTTTCATCAAAACCTGTTGATGTTGAATTGGAACTTCAAAGAAAGATTGAAAATAAATCAAATAAAGACAAAATTCTTTCACCTCAAGGAAGAGCAGCTCAGTTAAAGAGGGCAAAGATAATTGGGAATGTTAAGGTTAAAAGGAAACTTGATAAGGTTGTTAATGATGATTTAAAGGCTTCTGAAGGTATTGAGTACCTTTATAAGAATCAGTTTGATGAATATACTTTGAGTAAAATATTGAGTGTAGGTGTTTTAGGATTAAAAAAAAATAAAAAACTTGTTCCTACACGTTGGTCTATTACGGCAACAGATGATATGATTGGGAAGAAAATTTTAGAGAAGGTTAGAGATTACAAATGGATTGAAAATCATGAATTATTCTTTGGAGAGTTTATGGGAAATGCTTATCTTATAATGCTTTTTCCAGGAGTATGGAGTTATGAGCTTTTTGAACTTTATCTTCCTGGAAGTTCTTGGAATCCAAGTAATCAGATAAAAGCCGCTACAGATTTTGAGCCTTTTTCGGGTAGAAAAAATTATGCTTCAAATACTTCTGGAGGTTATTATGCTTCGAGGCTTCCAATTATTGAATATCTGAATAAGATAAAAAAACAGGCGTCTGTTTTGGCAGTTAGAATTGAACTTCCTAGTTATTGGGCTTCTTTAGGAGTTTGGGTTGTTCGTGAGTCTGTAAGAAAAGCTCTTGCCCATAAAAAATTTGAATTTACATCAATGAATGAAATGACTGAAAGTGCCAAAAAAATAGGAATGATAAAATTTGGTTTTGATCCAGATAAAGTTTTAAGAAAGAGTCGTCTTTTGGAACAGATGAAAACTCAAATGACTCTTGGTAAATGGTTTTAAGAAGAATCCTTTTTTCTTTTGTAAGCTTCAATTCTTTCCTTGTTTTTGGGACATTCTGGGTTAAAGCAAAATTGCCATGGACGTTTTCCCTTACTAAGACGCATTAAAATAGGGAATTCACAATCTTCACAGATCTTATCTGTTTTTTTAATAAGGCCATTAGGAGGTAATGAATAAGTATTTTTACAATTAGGGTATGCATCACATGCAACAAAATATCTTTTTGTTTTTTTAGAGTATGTAATTCCAAGATGGCCTTCCCCACATTTTGGACATATAATGAGTCTGTTTTCTTTTTTTTGTTGTTTTCTAAGTTTTTCATTCGCCTTAGATATTTCTTTTCCTATGCCTTCCTTTTTTTTGTTGAACTGTTTAGATATTTCTGTAATTGACTTTTTTGCTTTTTCCATAACTTTTTTTTGTTTTTTTTCGGGATCTTTTTTTGTATTTCTTATAGATTCCATTTCTTTTTCAAAATCTCTTGTAAGATCTTCATCAATTATTATTGGAGAATTCTTTTCAAGTGTATCAATCAAAGACATTCCTAAGGGAGTTGTTTCTATACTTTGACCTTTGATATATCCTCTATTAAATAAAGTTTCAAGTATGTTTGATCTAGTGGCTTTTGTTCCAAGATTTCTTTTTTCTAATTTTGAGATTAGTGATGCGGGAGTGTATCTTTTTGGAGGTTTTGTTTCTTTTTCTTCAGTCATGAAATCTGAAATTTTTACATTTCCATTTGCATCAGGTATTTTCTCTTCCTTAATCTTTTTCGGATAAATTTCAAGCCAAGATTTTCTTTGTATTTCATTCCCTTTTTTATGGAATTTATGGCCTTCGACATTTACAGTCATTTTTTTATTCTCAATAACGGCATTCTCCATGAAGAGACATAAAAATCTTTTCACAATTAAGTCATATATTTTCTTTTCTTCTTTTGACAATGCTGACAAATTTTCAGATTCTCCTGTAGGATAGATGGAAGGGTGTGCAGGATCTGTTTTCTTTCCTTCTGTTGGTTTATTTTTTTTAATTAAATTCTCTACATTGTATTTTTTAGAAAGTTTTTTCAAAATTTCTTTGTAGTTTATAGATGGCGGAAGTTTTTGGCTAGAAGTTCTTGGGTATGAGATAAAACCATTAAGATATAGGCTTTGGGCAATTTTTAGTGTTTTTGAAGGACTTATTCCAAAAACTCTATAAGATTCTGTTTGGAGTCCTGTCAGATTAAAAGGAGGATAGGGTGGAATTTGTCGTTTTCTTTTCTCTGTTTTAGCTTCCCCATTTTTTCCAATTAAATCTTGAAATTCATCTAGTTTTGACTTTTCAAAAATATCTTTATAATATTGAAGTGTAATTTTAGGTTTATTTATTTTTATAAAGGCCTGCCAATATGGTTTTGGCTCAAATTTTTGAATTTCTTTTTCTTTTTTTGCTATTAGTTTTAGTGTTGGACCTTGTACCCTGCCAATTGACATTAGTTTGAATTTTCCAATAGATTTCAATGAATTCATAAGAGATCTTGAAAGATTTACACCATAAAACCAATCTAAGTAATGCCTAGTTTCGCCCGCAATGGCTTGGCCCCAATCAATGCTTTTGAATTTGGATTCATAAGATTCATTAAGTTCTTTTTCAGTTAAACTTGAGAATTTCATTCTTTTTGCATCTTTCTGCCCTGCAGCAAATCTGATTATATTAAGTCCTATAACTTCTCCTTCTACATCATAATCTGTTGCAACAGTGATTGTTCCCGCGTTTTTTGCTAATTTTGTTAAAACATCGAGATATTTTTTACTAAAATCATTTTTTCTTACAAGATAGTTTGGAACCCATAACAGATCAAAAATAGGTTTATCTGCAGGCATTCTTGTTTTTTGTTTTAATGTAAAGAGATGTCCTACTGCACAGGCAACAATTAATTTTTCCCCATCCCTATCAACCTCATAATATGGAACTCCTTTTACAGATTTTTTAGTTGACTTTCCAAGTGCACTAGAAATTTTTGCTGCGGCTTGGGGTTTTTCAGTTATAATTAATTCATAACCATCTTTTTTTAATTTTATTTTTGGTGGTTTAAATTCAATAGTTTTCTTTTTAGCACTTTTTTTCTTTTTTTTGGATTTAAGAGACTTTTTAGCAGATTTTTTAACTCTAGTTTTCAGATTTTTAGAGAAATTTTTATCGTTTAAAACAGGACTTTGATTATAAGAATTGTATTTTTTTTCTACAGAATATTTTATATCAGAGGGGCTTATAGGGAAAAATTCTTCAACAATTTTTTGTTCTCTTGATTTTTGAGGTTTACGGGGCATTTTATAATTTAATCAATGTAATTTTTATATGTATTGAATTTAGATTTTATTTTCTTCTCAAATTTTTTGTAAATTGATTTACCTCCAATCAATATAGCAAGTATTAAAGATATTATTCCGATTGTTCTATAAATAATTGCAGATATTATTTGACCTTTCAATTGGGATGTTGAAAATAATTCAGAAATTATAAATCCTAAGGTGGGGTAAAAGAATATCTCATCAGGTGTAGGAAAGAGGAGATAAATTGCTAACCCAAGTAAGAATATTGAAAACAAAGATTTTTTGTGATGAGACATTTTCTAATATTTTGTATTTTTAGGATTATAAAGATTTTACTATAAAAATTCCTCGACAAAGAGTTTATGTTACTATTTTATAATTAATAAATGTAAAGATTTAAAAAGACTTATTGAATACATATATTACAAAATAATGTTTAGAAAACATTAAAAATAAATACAAATCTACAAAAGAAAATGAAAGACAATTTTGATATATTTTTTCGGAGGAAGCCGGCCTTGATGCTAGTTTCCTTAAAGAAGAATAAAAGACCAAGATATGGAAGCATTTTGGCTAAGGAAATTGACTGTACGTATAGTCATGCAGTGAAAATTTTACAAACATTAAATTCATTGAAATTGGTTGATTTTGAGAAAAAAGGTAGAATAAAGATAATAAAATTGACTAAGAAAGGAAGAGAAGTTGCCGATGCTATTGAAAATATTCAAAAATTAATAAAATAATTTTTTATTCTAAAAAACCTAGATGAATTTAATTGACACAAGAAACTTGAGGAATTCCATAATTATCTTCCTGACATAAGCCTATTCCGGAGCAGCATTTCTTGATTCCATCAGTACAATTTTCTCCCTTTTCAAGAGATATTGTTTTTCCAGATTCAATACATTGGCCTGGTTGAGTTTTTGATTCAGAAACAACATAATCACATTCATCTAAAAGATCATTTTCATTTAAAGGGTTTTCTTCAAGTTTATTCAACTCAATACATTCATATTTCTTCAAGTTTATTTTATCAATTTGGCGCGAATAACTATCTGATTCAGGGTTTAATTTAGGAAGTTGAGAGACCATGTCATTACATGTTTCAATACATTCTTGGATAGCACTCATTTCAATATCTTCGTTCAAACTGAATTTTCCAGTAATATTTCCTGTAAGATATATTAGTCCAGAAAAAAACAAAATGAAACCTAAGACTGTTATCCAATATGTTTTTTTTCCTAATTGCATTTTAAAATGGCCCCGGAGGGATTTGAACCCTCGACACCTGGATTAAGAGTCCAGTGCTCTAACCAGACTGAGCTACGGAGCCTAATATTTACATTCAAGATTTTCTTTCCTTAAAAAATCTTTTTATTATCTCTTTATGAGTAAATGCTAATTTTAATTTTTTAATCTCTTCTTTACTAAACCATTTTATTTCAGAAACTTCAAAATTTGGATTAAATTTTCCTGAAACTTTTAAACTGAAAACTAGAACAACTGAATGGAGCTTAAGCCTAGGTATAATTTCATCATGATAGAATAAAAATTTAAGTTTTTTTGTTTTAAGACCGGTTTCTTCTTTTAATTCTCTTTTGATTGTGTCTTCTACTTTTTCTCCAATGTTCATATGGCCTCCAGGGAGGCACCATTTATCTTTTTCAGGAATAATTTTTCCTCTTTTTGTCAGAAGAATTTTTTCTTCTTTGGTTATGATTCCTACAACACAGGGTGAAGGTTTTTTTCTTTTAAATAATCTATTTATCATTAGAACTAATAGTTAAGAGAGATTAAAAAATTACCTATAATCTCTCCAAGTATGGTTGCATTTTGTACACTTGAAAAATTTTGTTTCAGTTTCATCTGAAGATCTTGTCTGCATTGTCCAGAAGTAAGCCTTTTTGTTCCCACATTTTTTACATTCTTGTTCTATTTCAGGGTGGACTTCTGAATCTTTTTCAGAAACCACATCAATTTTTTTCTTCTCACCTATTTTTTCAGAAGTTTTTAGTTTAACTTTTTTCTTTGAAGAATAATTGCATCTAGGACAACCGTCTCCTTTCTTCTTTTGAATAAGAACAGCACCACATTTAGGACAAAATTCCATTTTAACTTTAATTCCTACTCAACTTCTTTTAAAAAGGTTCCGATTAATTACAAAATCCTTTTTCATTTGGATTCTTTTTCCACTCAAAAAAAGAAAGCTTTACCCATCCCAAATAAGGTGCAGCCCTGAATAAGGCCTTTCCAATAACTTTTTCTTCAGTTATTTCTTTTTCAAAAGATAATTGGCCATTGTTGTTGTCACCAAAAGTTGAGAAGATTTTTTCATTTTCTGAATCATCTATTTTTACTATTCTATGAATTACAGGGTGCTGTTGATTTGCATTGAAGACAATCACATCACCTACATCAAGCTTATTTGGGTCCGTACCAACTATAAAGAGAATATCTCCTTTATTAAATCCTTTTTTCATAGGAAAATTTTGGAAGTTAGATTCGTTTATTGAAAATTCAGAATATTTATTTCTATTTTTTTCCCACCATGAATCAATATCTGAAAAGAGGTTTCCTTCATGATACATGCTACATGATTCAACAATTGCTAAAGGGAGAGATGTTCCTGTTACTAATGTAAGAACTGGAAAGAAAATAAATTTTATGAATACAAAAATAAAAATAATTGAAAGTAGCCATCCTTTGAAGCTATCATCTTCCCAGAGAAGATACCAGAATTTTTTGAAAGCCTCTTTCAATTCCATTAAACTTTTAGTTGGGAGAAGTTTTTAAGTTTTTGTTAGTGGTTTAAATCATACTTAATAAATACGTTTCCCTCACTCTTTATATGTTTTGAAAATTCATTTAAAGAATAATTAAATAGTTCGGATTTTTTCTCTTGACTTTCTAAGAATTCTTTTGATTAAACTCATGTAAAACTTGAACAAAAAATTACTTAAGCAATTTTCTGTAAAAGACTTTCCTACCGAAATATTTAAATAGTATATCTTTGTTCGTATACACAAGAGGTATATCCTCATAACCTCTTTTCAACCCCAGCCGTGTCGTTTGGCACGGTTGATAATCATAATAAAATGGCTGACATATTTGATAACACCATACTTTGCAATAAGTGTAATAAGAAAATGGCTAAAAATGAAGTAGCTAAAAATGGATTTATATTGAGAGTAGTTTCATGTCCTAATTGTGGGCAGCAGATAATTCATCCTTATGATAAACAAGAATACAACAAATTTATAAATTTGAAGAATAAAGAATATAAAGTAAAGATGAGGCTTGTTGGAAATAGTTATGCTGTTTCAATACCAAAAGAGATTGTTTCTTTTATTCGTGAACAGGAGAGGATAATGGATGACATGGTAAGACTTTGTTTTGAAGATTTTGGTAGGCTTTCATTGAGTTTTAATAAAGTAAAATTGAGGAGTAAAAAATAAATGGCGGAAAAAAAAGAAGTTCAGCTTAAAATAGTAGAAGCACAGCAAGATGATGCATATAAAGGCATTGCAAGAATAGATGGAGAAATTATGAGAGAGCTTGGAGTTCGAAGAGGAGATTATGTTTCTATTAAAGGAAATAGGGAGACTGTTGCTATTGTTGATAGGGCTTATCCTGCAGATGTTGGTGAGAATATAATAAGAGTAGATGGAATAATAAGAAGGAATGCTAAGACAGGGATAGGAGAAATTGTCAAGATTTCTAAAGCAGATATTAAGGAGGCTAAGAAGATAATCATTGCACCAACTCAGAAAAATATAATGGTTCAGGCTGATCCTTCAAGTTTGAGAAGAGGCTTACTTGCAAGAGCAGTGGTAAAAGGAGATGTTGTTGTTTTGGGAGGAGTTCAAAGAAGAAAAGATCTTCTTTCAGATGAATTTGGTTCTGATTTTGGAGATGTTCTTGGAGACATGCTTGGAAATATGGGATTTGGAAGAGTCGGAGGAATAACACAAATAAAGTTCCTAGTAGTAAATGCAAGTCCTAATCAGCCAGTTAAAATTACTGAAAATACTAAGGTTACTTTGAATCCAAAAGCTGTTGAAATTACTGAAGAAAATATTCCTGAAATAAATTATGAAGATATTGGTGGACTGAGTGAAGAGATAAAAAAGATAAGAGAGATGGTTGAAATTCCTTTGAAACATCCTGAAATTTTTCATAAGTTAGGTATCGACCCTCCAAAAGGAGTTTTACTTCATGGACCTCCAGGAACTGGAAAAACATTGCTTGCAAAAGCAGTTGCAAATGAGTCAGAGTCCAACTTTATTTTGTTGAATGGTCCTGAGATAATGAGTAAATTTTATGGAGAGTCTGAGAAAAAAATAAGGAATATTTTTGAGGAAGCAGAAAAGACTTCTCCAACAATTATTTTTATTGATGAAATTGATGCAATTGCTCCAAAAAGAGAAGATGTTCAAGGAGAAGTTGAGAGGCGTGTTGTTTCACAGCTTTTGACGATGATGGATGGCCTTAAATCAAGAGGAAAAGTCATAGTTATTGGAGCTACAAATAGAGTTAATTCTATAGATCCTGCCTTGAGAAGGCCAGGAAGATTTGATCGAGAGATTGAAATAAATGTTCCAAGTAAGGAAGGAAGGTTAGCAATTCTTAAAATCCATACAAGAGGAATGCCTCTTACAAAGGATGTTAATTTGGATAAAATTGCCGCATCAACACATGGTTTTGTAGGAGCGGATCTTGAATCACTTGTTAAAGAGTCTGCAATGAATGTTTTAAGAAAAATTCTTCCAGATATAAAACTTGATGGAGATGAGGAAATTTCTAGAGAAGATTTAGAAGGTCTTGTGATTAATCATAAGGATTTTACAGAAGCTCTTAAAGTTGTGAGGCCTAGTGCCATGAGAGAAGTTCTTGTTGAATCTCCAAATATAGGGTGGAAAGACATAGGTGGACTGAAAAATATTAAACAAGAGCTTAATGAAGCTGTTGAATGGCCTTTGAAATATCCGGAGAGATTTAAAAGAATGGGAATAAGGCCTTCAAGAGGAATCTTGCTTTATGGACCTCCAGGAACTGGAAAAACATTGCTTGCAAAAGCAGTTGCAAAAGAGGCTGAAGCGAATTTTATTCAAGTTAAAGGGCCTAGTTTATTAAGCATGTGGGTTGGAAAATCTGAGGAAGGGATGAGGAAAGTTTTTGAAAGGGCAAGACAAGTTTCTCCATGTGTAATATTCTTTGATGAGATAGATTCTCTCGCAGGTAAAAGAGGAGGAAGTTCTTCAGGTGATAAAGTTGTAGAAAGGGTTTTGAATCAAATGCTTGCAGAAATGGATGGTTTGGAAGATCTTAATGATGTTCTTGTTATTGGAGCTACAAATAGGCCTGATATGCTTGATCCTGCAGTTTTAAGACCTGGACGGTTTGATAAAGTTCTTTTAGTAGGAGCTCCAGATGAAAAAGGAAGGGAAAACATATTGAGAATTCATACTGAAGGCAAAAAAATGCCTCTTGATAAAAAAGTTGACATAAAGAGTCTTGCAAAGAAAACAGAAGGTTATACAGGTGCAGATCTCGAGGCTTTAACTAGAGAAGCAGCAATGATCGCTTTGAGAAAATCTAAAGATGCTAAAGTTGTTAAAAACAAACATTTTGAAGAAGCAATGAAAAAAGTAACGCCAAGTGTAAGTAAGCCACTTCTTGATGTATATAAAAAGATAGAGAATAATTTTGTAAAATCCGCAAAATCTGCACTTCCTCTTGAAAGTTCTTATTTTGGATAATGTTACCTTTTTAAAAAGACAACATATTAGAAACCTTTATAAATCTTAGAATATTGCCTTTATCATGAAAAATAAGGTTTTAACAAATATTTTTACAAAGGAGATAAAATTAAAATGGCGCTGAATAAAGATGAACGTAAGTTGATAAAAGGGGAACTATATAATTGCAAAATTGAAGATAAGTTTTTTAAAGGAGTTTCTATAGGAGAGATTCTTTATTTAAAACCTACAATAATTTCAAGGAATAAAAAAACTGAAGAGATTGAAACTTATGTAATAAATGATTATTTGTTTGAAGGAGAAAATTTACAAATAAATAATTTTGAAACTAAGAATCCTCATGTTACTATTAAAAACCATTTAGAAATAATTGCAAAAGAGGCTGGAATTTAAAATGAAAAATAAAGTTTTAGTTATTGAAGAGGATTTTATAATATCCTTAACTTTTAAGAAATTCAATAAAAAAGATTTCCCTAATATCGGTTTTGAAAGTTTCCCTACTTCAAAAGATCTTGAACAGAGAATTTCAAATAAGGGATTTGAAAATGTTGCTACATTGGTTTTGGATAATCCTAGTTTTAAGGAATATATTGTGAATAAAAATCAAGGAGATAAATTGAATTCTCTTAAGATTCCTTATATCCTTCATAATGCATTAGGACTTCATGAAGGAAGAAAGGCTGTTAAAGAATATGGGGCCCTTGCATCTATGGAAAAACCAGTAACTCGTAAAGAATATTTTAATAATATAGATAAGGCACTTAGATATTTTTCAAAGAAATAATAAATTAATTCTTAAATAGTTGTTATGATGACATTGTCTTTTTCAATTAAGATTGTTTCTTCCGATTGACTTACTTTTGAATTTTGATCAATTTCAACTAGTTGTGAAAAATGATGAAGATTCCCATTTTTTTCAAGTTGTTTTAATCCAAAAAGAGCCTTTGTTCCTATTTTATCGATTATCCACCTAGAACAGAATGGAAGAGTGTTGTATTCTTCTTTTATTAAATCTAGAACATCTCTAGCAATAGAACTTCTAACATTTTTTTCAGATTGTAGTTCATAAATTCCCGAAGGTTTTCCTTCTTTTATTTTTCCACTGCCATTTGTAGAAAAAGGTTCAATTGCATAAAGCCCTTTTGAAAGTTTTACATTTCTTCCATCATTAATGTTTGAGATTGTTATTCCAGAATGTAGTTGGTATTTGTCCATGCTATGACCTGAGAGATTTACAACTGGAAGGAAGCCTTTTGATTCGATTGTTTTCTGGATTGTCTCTCCAATTTTATCTGTTGAGATTTCAACATGTGCCTTTTTCACATTTTCTATTGCATTTTCAAGTGCTTTTTCAGACGCTTCTATGAGTTTCGTATTTTCTTCGTTATTTTCAAGATCTATTGAAAAAGCGTTGTCTGCAGCCCAGCCATCTATGTGAACTCCAAAATCAACTTTTAAGAGACCGTGTGCAAGAGTTTTATCATCGTGGCTGGGAGTGTAGTGTGCTGCAACGTTGTTTATGCTTAAATTTACAGGAAAAGCAGGTTTTCCTCCAAATGCAATTATTTTATCTTCTATCTTTTCTGCAATTTCAATTAATGGCATGCCTTTCTTAATTTTGGGCTTTATCCATTTTTTAATTTTCGAAGCTATTTTTCCTGCATTTATTATTTTTTCTTTTTCCATTTTTTCAGAACTTTCAAATAGAGAATGATCTTTTTTATTATCTTGTTGTTTTACGGGACCTGGTCTTAATTTCTTTATTTTTGTGGTAACTGATTTTTCTCCAGTACCTCTTCCCGTTTCTCCACCATATTGTTTTTCAGTCATTTTTTTATTAAAGATAGATGTTTTTTAAGTGTGTTTATTGAGACAATGTTTAATTTAATACCCTTATTTTTTAAAAATTTAAGTAAGATTTAAATAAGCTATAGTCTTTTTTTATCCTATGAAAAAGAGATTAGATATTTTATTTTTGTTGGTTAGCATATTAATGACTTTTATTGTTTTAGCTCAGGTGGAAAATGGTCAGCAAGATTTTGTTTATGATAGCTTTGAAGAATTTTATGATCAAATACCTATAATAAATGAAGAGATCCAGTCTAGAGATTTTGAATTGCCAGACTCGGCGAGTTTTCTTATGAAGGAAGGGAACTTATTAGTCAATATAACTAATGAAATTTCAGAAATAGAATTTTATGTAGAAGTTGAAGATAAAAAGATTGAAGGAATTTTTCAAGGAACTCCTGAAGAGATAAATTATATTATTTTAACTGATGAAAAAACAATTGAATCTATTTTAGAATCTGAAGATAAGAGTTCTGAGATTTTATTGAATTATGATAGAGGAAATATAAAATTGAAAGCAGTTGGTTTTGGGAATAAAGTAAAATTGTTTTTTGCAAAGATAGTTATGAAATTTGTTTAATTTTTATGGACATGAGTTTTTGACTATTTTGTCTTTTAATTTTTTAGAAAAATTCTCAAGAATGACAAAACTTTTTCTTTTATCTAAAAGTTGATTCAATGTAGGTCCTGCGTAGTAAAATTCACCCCTCCTTTTTTCAATTATAGGAAATTTTTCATTATTGTATGCCATAGATAGATGGATTGCCATGCATAATCCACCATAAAAATAGTCTTTATTTCTAACACCAAATTTTTTGGCAAATTGATATTTTTGTTTAATATATTTTGGCAAATTTATTTTCAGTATTTTTTCAGTATTTTCATTTTTGAAAACAACTTCGCCCTTATTTGAGATAAAATATCCAATCTCTTTTAACGATTCAATATATTTTGGCTTCATCTTTTCTTTGAAATTAGATCCAGATTCCACCAATCTTCTTATTCTTGGCCAATAATCTGGAGAAAAGATTGAACGTCTTATTAAAGGAAATTCTATCAAATTATCTATATTTGTTTTAATGTTTTTATTTTGAGGTAATATTTCTACAAATTCATCAAGTAATATTTTTCTAGAAATCTTTTCTTTATGAAAAAAATAATCCTTGTTTTTTATTGCTAGATATGGAAGGTAAACAAATTTTGATTTTTCACCATTATCTCCAGAAAATTTAAGATAATCTTCAAACATTTTTTCACTTTCTACTTTTACAGAGATGGGTGTTCCATCCATATTAAAATTAATATGCCTTTCTTCAATTTCATCTTTAAATATTGCTGAGAAATCATAATCGCTGTTTTTATCAAAATATCCATTTACTCTTGACCCTACAAGTGCCATTGCAGAAAGAGTTTCAAAATTTTCTTTACATAATCTTTCTTCGATATTTTTGCAAATTTTCTCTAAATCCATAAAGAAAGTCTGATTTCATTATTTTTAAGTTTTACTTTTTTAAAGTAACTACACTAACCTTTTCTCTTAAGTCTTCTGTTCTTTGGAATAAAGTTTCCAATTTTTTCTGCAGAAGCCTTTCCACAACCAAGAAAATCCTCTCCATATTTCATAACTAGAAATCCCCGTCTTCCTGTTTTAATTCTAAGTTCACCACCCTTCATCCATTCTTCCGCCTGCTTTTTGTTTAAATTATAAACATTTCTTTTTATTTTATCTTTTAATATTTGAGTTCCCTCAAGACTAAGTCTTATTTCACCATCTTCCCCAAAAACTATCTTTGCAAAGTAAATTCCTGCTCTTTCAATAATAACTAATTTTTCAAGTCTTTTTATATCTCTTTTTTCTAAAAATCCATTGTAAAGAAAAATCCTTTCTTTTCCTCTTTTAATAAGTGTTCCTGGAATTTCTTCAATTCCAAATTGTTCCCTTAATTTTTCTTCAATTTCAGTCTTTTCACGAGTATTTAAGATTTTTAGCGGCGTAAATTTTGGACCTGATTTTTGTGAAGTCATCTTTTTGTTTCTTTTTCAGCCTCCATAATTATTTTTTTCATAACTTTAATTGTAAGGGCAGGATATTTTCCTATGGCGGTTTCTTCTGAAAGCATTAAAGCCTTAGATTTTTCAAAAATGGCATTAGCTATATCTGACACTTCAGATCTTTTTGGAGTTTTGTTTTGGGTCATGGAATGTAGCATTTCTGTAGCAGTTATAGAAAATTTTCCCTTTTTGTTACATTCTTTTATCATTCTTTTTTGCACTGCAGGGACTTTTTCAAAAGAGATGTTCTTTGCTAAGTCTCCACGAGCAATCATAATTCCATAACTTTTATTCAAAATATTTTTGAAGTTATCAACACCTTTTTTATTTTCTATTTTAGAAATTATTTTTACTCCTTTCTTAGCCAGATTTTCTATTTTTTCTATTTGAGAAACTGAAGATGCAAAAGAAATTGCTAAGTAATCATATTCATAATCTTTAACAAATTGAAGTTCTTTAAGATTTTTTATATCGATCATTATTTTTAAATCTAGTTTTTTCATGATGGGATAAATTTTCATCAATTTTTTTTCAGATATATGTTTCATATTTATTCTCATTATATTCATCCCTTCTTTTTTCATCTTTTCCAGTATTCTTTCTTTGTAACTTGCAGGACCAATCGTAGCAATTATTTTAGTTTTCATTTTTTTTCTTCAGTTTGGCTATAAAAAATCCGTCCGTATTATTGTCTTGAGGATAGATTCTACAAGAATATTTCACATCTTCATGATATTCTTTGTCTTCCCATCTTTGTATTCCAGGTCTAGTTTTTAATGGAATATTAATTTTTACAACCTCCATATTTTTGAATTTCTTTAATATGAAGTTAACTATTTCTTCATTTTCCTCAGGAGCATGAGTGCAAGTACTATAAACAATTTCTCCGCCAGGTTTTATAATTTCAATTGCAAAAGCCAAGAGATTTTTTTGAACTTTTGAAAGTTTTTTTACAGTGTGAATATTCCACATTTTGTAAGTCATCTTTGAACTTCTTAAAGTTCCCTCTCCAGAACAAGGTGCATCTATAAGTATCTTATCAAATTTTATTTCTAGATCTTTCAATTTTCTACATAAAAAAGAACCTTCTTTTTTTGTTATTATCATATTAGTCACTCCACACCTTTCAGTGTTTGAGGCTAAAATTTTAACTCTTCCAAGGCTTACTTCATTTGCAATTATTGTTCCAGTGTTTTCCATTTTTGCTGCAGTTTGAGTTGTTTTACTTCCAGGGGCTGCACAGAGATCAAGCACCATTTGATCTTTTTCTGGTTTAAGTACAAGAACAGGAATCATACTAGCAATCTCTTGAACATAATAATATCCTAAAAGGTGCTCGAGACTTCTTCCAAGTTCCCCTGGTTCAAGTTTGTTTTTGACTATCATGACTTCAAGATAATCTTTGAAAGGCTGTTCAATTTTCCAACCCTTTTTGATAAGTCTTTTTTTAAGTTCTTCTGGAGAAATTTTAAGTGTATTACATCTTATAGACTTAGGTGACTTTTCTTCAAGAATTTTTAAGTAGTTTTCAAAGTCATCTCCAAGAAGTTTTTTCATTCTTTCAAAAAGAAGAGGTTTCATTTTTGGATTTTGCTTCATAAAATTATAAAAGAATAAGCTTTTAAATTATTATTTGTTTTGTTTAGTATGGTTGGAATTGATATTTGGGTTTATTCGTTACTTAGCGTCTTAGTAGTCAGCTTAATTTCTTTCATAGGCATTTTTACACTTTCAATAAAATATAAAAAATTAAAAAAGGGACTTATTTACTTAGTTAGCTTTGCTGCAGGAGCTTTACTTGCTGGAGCCTTTTTACATTTGCTTCCCGAATTGGTTGAGGAGCACGGATTTGGAATGAATGTCTCAGTGATGATTTTATCAGGAATAGTTTTATTTTTCATTCTTGAGAAGGTTATTCATTGGCACCATCATCATATAGCTGTTGGAGAAGAACACACTGAACCGTTTTCAATTATGATTTTGATTGGAGACGGAGTTCACAATCTTATTGATGGAATGATTATAGGGGCAGCCTATCTTTTTAGCATACCTGTAGGAATCGCAACGACAATCGCTGTAGCTTTACATGAGATCCCTCAGGAAATCGGAGATTTTGGGATTTTGCTTCATGGTGGATTTTCAAAGGTAAAAGCATTAACATTTAATTTTGCCTCAGCTTTAACAGCTTTTGTCGGACTTATTTTTGCTCTTTTGATGGAGGGTTATGTTGAAAATATAGAATTCTTTATTGTTCCTTTTGCAATTGGAGGATTCATTTATATCGCAGGAAGCGATTTGATTCCGGAGTTGAATAAACATCCTAAATTTAAAACCTCTGTTCTTCAATTGTTATTTTTCATCATAGGAATTTTGATAATGGCTGCTTTGTTGCTTCTTGAGTGATTTTAAAAATCTCCTAACTGAGTCTGCCTTTTTCCTTCTATGAGTTCTTTTGTTGAAATTCCAAACACTTCAAAGATATTTTCTACGGCAGGAAGAACTTGTTTTTTCAAATAGTATTCAATTTCATATTTCCCTTTTTCTTCAGGAAGTTTCACCTTATCACGGACTAATTTACTTTTATTGTTGGTTTCTGCAAGATAGTAAGAGACAATTCCTCCTTCACTTATTGGAATTTCTAATTCTTTCATTCTTTTTGCAGCTACAACATGAGGTGAAATTGATTTGTATGCAGAAATTGATTTTTTTAGTTTTGTTCTTATTATGAGATCTTCTAATTCAACTTCCCTATTTTTTACTTTTTTTATGATTGATTTTAAATATTTCAAAGCACTTTTTTCCTCTCCATCTTCAAGAACTTTTTTGATTATTTTATTTTGAACTTTTCTTGCCAGATTGCACCAATCTCTTCTTACTGTTTCAAAACCACGAATTTTTAATTTTCCATCTTCTCTCAGAAGAGCATATTTTTTCTTTGCACCTATTTTTCCTGTTCGCTTTGCAACCCAAAGACCTCTTTTGAAAAATCCCTCAAGTTCAAGTTTCATAACTCCTGGCAATTCTTCATTAAGATTTTCTAGTAATTGAATAATTTCTTTTTTCGATTTTCCGTTTCTCAAAAATCCTATAGAGTCTGTGTCTCCAAATATAACCTCATGACCCAATTTTTGAACCTTTTCTATTATTTCTTTGTTGAACTTTCTTACAAATGCAAGTATTGTTGCAGAAGATTCAATAGAGTGGTATCTTGCTCCAAAGAAACCTATATATCCATGAACTGAAGCTGAAAGAAGTTTAAATGCATTACTTCTTGCTTTAGTGATAGGATTAGGATCCTTTTGATACTTTTTTTTGTATTCCTTTCTTTTTTCAAGGATATCTCTTAGAAGTAAGGGTATGAATCCTGGTTTTTTTGTGAAATAATATTTTGTTTTTTTACCCTGGTAATTAATTTCAGGAGATTCAATTGAATTTTTTTCTTTTCTTTCAAGAAAAGTTTCCTTGGAGATATTCATCGAGATTATTATGCTTGTATGCATTGAGGTAAAATCAAAAAGAGCTATATTTTCGTAAAGTCCTGGTTTAGGTTCAAATACGAATGCCCCTTCAACCTTTTCTCTTTGTCTTCTTTTTCCAATTTCATTATAGCTAGGCCTTCTCTCAGGAATTTCATCAAAATTTTCTAAATTGTGGAGAATGTAGGATTCGACTTGTTTTGAAAGTCCATTTCTTGATATTTTAAACAAAGGTTCTTTTATAACTCTTGAAAATTCAAGGAGGTCTGGCCAGAATTTTTCAGCGAGTCCAAGGGTCAGAACAGAATCGTGGAGATTATATTCAAAAAATTTAGCCCAATTTATTTCATCATTATTTATTTCATGTGGTTTAAATTCCTTTTTTTTGTTATCTAGAAATTCCTTTGAAACTTCATTTAAGGACAATGTTTCAGATTTCATGTACTGAGAGTAAGTTGTTCTTATGAATTTTAAAATGTCTAAATGGACTATCCCATTTATTCTTCCTGAGAGTACCGAACCTCTTGTGAATCGTGGCTGGCTGTCATCTAGTCCAAGGCTTAATTTTATGTTATGTTTTTCTGATCTAGATTTTAAATAAGGGAGGTCAAACCCATCAGAGTTGTAGCCCACAAGAATGTCTGGAGAAACTTCTCTAACTTCTTCAATAAATCTCTCTAAAAGCTCTGACTCATTTTTTACATATTCAACATAGTCTGCCTTTTTCTTTGTGGTTTTTTTCCAAGAGATTACTTTTTTATAGTTTTTTGAAACGAGAGATATCATTAGTATTTTTCCTGCACCAACTTTCAATTCATCTGTTTCAATATCGTATGCAAGAATTTTAGGAACAAATTTTTCTTCTTCAATTTTTTTTACATCTTCTAATTTTATACAAAGATCAACATCAAGATTTTCTATGCCTTGAAATTCAGATCCTGCAAATTCTCCAGAAATTTCATACCACTTTAAAGGATTTATTTTTTTTTCGATTATATAATGGGTGGTAAAACCTATGTCATATCCTCTCCTACATTCAATTTCAGGAAAGTCTAATTGGTTTGCAATATCATGAAGATCTTTATGATTTGTAGCAAAAATTTTTAGGGCTTTTACAGGGTTTCCCAAGAATTTTTTATCACAGAGTTTAACCTTTTCAACCTTTGTTTTTCTTCCTTTAGTATCTAACTTTATTCCTTCAATTTTTTTTACTAGAGAATCAATATCTGCATTTTTAAGATTTTTTTTCAAAACAGCCCAAAGGTATATGGAACAAGTATCAATAACACAAACTCTCTTCCCTTTATCATCTCTTCCAATTATTTTTATATAATTTTTCCCTTTGTAATCAAAATATCCATAGTCTATAGGAATAAAATTTGTTTTTAACATCCTTTTAATAGGAATGAGAGTTATTTAAATTTTAACGAGTTATAATTAAAGTGGTAGAACCACAATATTTATATACTCTTATTAAGTAGTTACAATATGGAAAGTGACGGTTTAATAAGGATCGGAAGTTCTGTTTTCCCTTCAAGAAAAGCTGCAGAAGAAGTAGGATACAATACAGGTTTGATAGGGGCTCTTGAACATAAAGTTAAAGAGAATTCTGAAAAAACTGAAGATATCTCTAACATTTTATATAAGGTTCCTGACAAAAAAATAGAAGAAGCTTATGCTCTTGTGAATTCACATTTTATGAATAAATGGGGAATACATGATTCCAAAGAAGTGAAAAGAAGCCTGAGTAGACTAAGAGAATTGGGAATTTCTGTTAAGCCCTATAGCAAGCTTAATGCTAAAGAAGTCAAAAATTATTTTTCAGAAATTAAACAAAACATAGAAATTGAATATAATCTAAGAGAAATTGTGGATTTTGATGATTTTTAGTTTTAGATAATTATTTATAACTTTAATTCTTTAATTAGTTATGGGACTTAATATAAGAGAAATTATTCCAAAGAAGGAAATAGAAATTTCTGATTTGAAAGGAAAAACAGTTTGTGTGGATGCCTTTAATATTCTTTATCAATTTCTTTCTACAATACGGCAGAGAGACGGAACTCCATTAATGGATAACAAGCGCAGAGTAACTTCACATCTTTCAGGGATTTTTTACAGGAATGTGAATCTTCTGTTTGAAGGGATTAAGCCAATTTATGTTTTTGATGGTAATGCTCCAAGTCTTAAAGGAGGAACACATAAAATTAGGTCTGAGGCTAGAGATTTGGCAAAAAATAAATATGAAAAAGCTAAACAAGATGAAGATTTATCTAAAATGAAGAGATATAGTTCTCAGTTGATAAGATTAGATGATGAGATGATTTCTGAAAGTAAGGAACTTCTTAATGCAATGGGAATTAGTGTTATACAAGCTCCAGGAGAGGGAGAAGCAGAAGCAGCTTATTTGAATAAAGTTAATGGAGATATATATGGAACTGTAAGTCAAGATTATGACTCGCTTCTTTTTGGAGCTCCAATACTTATAAGGAATCTTGGGCTTTCAACTAGGAGAAAAACTTTTTCAGGGTGGGTTGAAGTAAGACCTGAGTTGATTGATTTATATAAAATTCTTAATCAGTTGGAAATAAATCTCGATCAACTTATTTGTCTTGGAATTTTGATTGGAACAGATTATAATCCTAAAGGTATTCCTGGAATTGGTCAAAAGAGGGCATTAGAAATAGTTAAAAAATATAAGCAACCTGTTTTAATATTTAAACATGTAGAAGAAAGGTTAATGAGTTTGTCTGAAAAAGATAGATTTAATTGGAAAGAAATTTTTGAATTGTTTCATAAACCTGCTGTAAAGAATTTTGAAATTGAGTTTCCAGAAATTGCTGAGGAAAAGATAAAAAAAATTCTTGTTGAAAATCATGATTTTTCAGAAACAAGGGTTGAAAAGCAGCTTGAGAAGTTAAGAAAAGTTCAAGAAGAAAAAAAGCAAAAAGATTTAAGTGATTATTTTTGAGTTTTTCTTAAGAACTGATAGAAAGTTTCGACAAAATCTGGCTTACCTTGAGATTTAATATTAATCCTAGGGGTCCCTTTTTTGTCTTCCTTACATTTAGCATTCATATATCCTTCTTCAGTGTGGAGAATAATTCTTCTTGTTTCAATATCAATGAGTTTTTCATTTATATTTTCATTTATATTTGGATCTGGAAACCATGAGAATTGATTATTTAATTTATCTGCTATAGATTTTCTAAATCTTGAGAAAGAGTTATTTATGCAATGATTATAAAGGGGTCCAGCATTTGAAATATCATATTTATCTAATGTTTTTTCTCTAAATTTTTCAGCATCAGTGTGTTTAATTGGTAGTTTTATTTCTAAATAAGTTTCATCATTTCTTTCCCTGATATGTAATTTTTCTTTTGGTTTTAAGAACATATTATAAAAAAAGAGCAATAGTTTTTAAATCTTTCTATTTGTAGTAATTAAAAAATAGTAACTAAAATTATCTAAACTTTTTCATCTCCCAAATCTTCTTCTTGCGGCCCTTTTTCCAAATCTTCTTTCATATCTATCAACTGAGGCTTCTGATACGAACCGACCTCTTGTTGATTTTTGACCTCCTCGCCTCATATTTTTATTATAAATTCCTGAACTGTAATTATTGGAGTTCCTTGGGCTCTGAGGATATTCATTCTCTTTTTTTCGAGCTCTCCACAATAAAAATAATCCTATAAGAAGAAAAATAATTCCAGATATAAGTGCAACACCTTCTTCGTAAATAACATCAGTTAAGATTGTAAGGGCTATTAGGAATCCCCCAAAAGACATTAAAAATGTCCTGAAATTAAATCTCCATATTAGCAATGCTGCAGATATTATGAGCAAAAAAGGAATTATTAAGTTGAAAAAATTTGCAGAGAATCCCAGGTTAAAAAAGATATTTCCTAAATCAAAGTTGCTCCTGTATGTTCCATAGGTTATTCCCAAAGCAATAAGAAGAGCACCTACTTTTGCCTGGGTTCCTTTTCCATCTGGACCTTTAAAGATAGGAATTCTTGAAAGAATTATTGCCAATAACCAGAGACTAAGAAGAAATACTAAGAGATAAGTAACAAAGGTAGGATCAAGACTAGAAAAAAAGTTTCTAAATGAAAGTCTACTATATCCTGAATAAAATTGAGCACCCACTAAATCAATCATTAATGTGAAGATAGAGAACCCTAATAAACCTCTTTTCATGTTTCTTTTAATAATTTAATATTTATAAATATTGATAGTTTAGGTTTTTTATGATAAAGTCAAAATATCCTGGAGGTTTTGATATAATTGGAAATATTGCTGTTGTGAAGTTTCCAGACAGAACTCCTAAAAAAAAGAAGAAAGATTTTGCAGAGAGACTTATGAAAAGACATAAACCTGTAGAAACTGTTTTGGAGAAAACGGGAAAATTTAAGGGTAGGTTGAGAAAACAAGAAACTAAGCATGTTTCAGGTGAAAAAACTAAAGAAGTTCTTTACAAAGAGAATGGATGTATTTTTCGTTTTAATGTTGATGATACTTATTTTTCTCCAAGATTGAGTAATGAGAGAAAAGAAATTTCTAAGAAAATAAAAAGAGGAGATAATGTTTTGGTTATGTTTGCAGGTGTTGCCCCTTTTTCAATAGTTATTGCCAAAAATTCGAGAGCAAAAAAAGTTTATTCAAATGAGATAAATCGTAAGGCAAATGAGTATGCTGCGTTGAATATTGAAAGAAATAAAGTTCAAGAAAAAGTTTTTCTGTTACCGGGAGACATAAAAAAGGTTACAAAAAAATTAGAAAAAGAAGATAAGACTTTTGATGTCATAGTTATGCCACGCCCACAATTAAAGGATAGTTTTTTGAGGCAGGCGTTCACACTCTCAAAAGAAGGAAGAAGAAAAGGCACAAAGATATTTTATTATGATTTTTGTGATGAAGATAAAATTGAAGAAATTCAAGAAAAAATCAAAATGGAAGCAGAGAAGTCAGGGAAGAAAGTTAAAATTTTAGATGTGAAAAAAGCAGGCGAAATTGCTCCATATAAATTTAGAATAAGAGTTGATTTTAAAGTTGTTTAAGATTAAAGCCTTTTTTCTTTTTTGATTGCAGTTGGAGCTTCCCCTCCGTGCCAAGTAAATCTGGGCCGGATTCTGGCAGGATAAATTCTCTCTGAGTTGTCATCAAGAATTATTGTTGAACCTTTAAAAGAAGGAAGATCATTCATGTGCTTTTTTATACTTTCAAGAACATAAGATTGCATTATATAATTTAGTGCCTCTAAATCCGGGCGAGAAGTAACTCTGTGACTTATTACAATATCTGATTGAGTCATCACATCTCTATGGATTTGTCCGGGCTGTTGGGTTGCGAGAACAAGAGAAATTCCAGGTTGTCTTCCTTCACGTAAAAGTTGTATGAGCGCGTCTGTAGCAACGGTTTTTCCATCTAAGGGGAGAAACTCATGAGCTTCATCAATAAAAATCCAGGTTAAAGGGTAATCTTTTTTTTCAACTCCAGAAATTAAATTAAGTCCTTTAGATATAGATTCTACTTCTTCCCTTTTTCTAGCATCCATTCTTTGATTGAAAATTTTTCTTGAAAGGAGACTTATTGCCAATGCCCTTATATTGAATGCCCCAACAGCGTTATAGACACTTAAGTCAAGTATTGTTGTAGTACCTCCAGAAATCAAATCACGAATCTTAGTTGCTTCATCATCTTTTTTTGCAAAGATTCCCCAAGTGTTAGCAGCTTCAAAAAGACCTATAGCTGCATCTCGATTTTCTGGAGAGGCCCTTTTTTCTTTTTCAATATTTTCAATTATTTCATCAACATCATATTTTCCTTTTTCCCTAAGTTTTGTAAGAATTCTTTGAATAAGGACTGAAACAGGGTTTATTATATCTAGTCCAAATGTCAGTATCCAGTCTTCAGGACCTAATTCTGAAACGTCAAGAGCAAAAGATTCATCAACAGGTATGCCTTTTTCAACATATTTATCATAATGGCCGAAGGGTACAAAAATCTTAACAGGGAGATTTTTTGGTTTAAGGTCCCATTCTTCTAAGAGTTCTTTGTCCTTTTCGTTTTGATATTTCATTGTCCAATAAATTCCCATGGTATCAAAAATTAAGGAACCAATATTTTGGCTAACTTCTTTTGGAAGGTTTGCAAGTTCTTCTGCAATGACTCCAAGAGTATATGATTTTCCACTTCCACGTTTTCCTGCAACTAATACAACATGGCTTCTTGCTACATCCATAAAAAGCTTATTGCTTAGAGAAGTGTACTGACCCATTTTAACATAACTTTTTCCAATAAATACAAGTCCCTTATCTGAAAAAGATTTTTTATCTGCAGCATCCCTTCCAATAGTTATCTCATAAGCCATAAATAGAATTAGTTAAGTATATTTTTAATTGTTTATGTTTGATTTATAATATAAATATTTAAAAATTATTTACAAGTCTTTTTATTATGGAAATATATAATGGTTTGACAGAAGAAGAGATTGTGCGTGAAAGAATAAAAAATAGTTTTCCCTTAGAACAAAATGGAATAAAAAAACCTTTAACTGAAATTTTGCAGGAGAGTGAAGTTGATCCAAATTCTAAAACTGCAAAAATTATGAAAGAACAGGCAGAATTAATGGCTAAAAGAAAATATTCTTTTCAAGAGTTAGATGGTTCATTATATGTTTTCTCTAAAGATGAAGATAATCATTATTTTTTAAGAAAGTCAGGGATTTTTGAGAATTTTATGATTATTTTAGGAAATTATTTTACTGGAGATTTTGGCGTTTCAGGGAGAATGCCAGACTATTAATTCATTTTTTAAATAACAAAGTTTAAAATATATTTTTCCATTCAATTTTTATGGATAGGAAGAGTTTCCTAAGAAAAACTGCATTGGCTACAGGAGGTGTTGCATTAGGAACTCCTTTAATGTATGGTTGTGGGAAGAATGGGGGTTTGATTGGTGGTTCAGAAGATAAGGATCCTTGGGAAAGTCTTGAGATACTTGTAGATAATGCATATAATAAGCCAGATTATTCTGCTGCAAAGGATGTAACTAATGATTCTGGATTTGTTAGTTTTCATGATATGTATGATGATGAAATTTTCGTAAAATTTTTCACAGAAGGTTTTTCAGGAGGAGAGGCGCCAGGTTTAGATATCAATTTCTTTAGAGAATATCGTTATGGAAATAAGGGATTTTTGCTTGCTTCAGATCCTCAAGGGAGATATATGCCAAAACTAATTTCTATTCCTGATAATAGCTCAAGATTTTCTCTTGTTAAGAGGTTGGAAAATGCTGATTTAAGAATGAATACTAATACAGGATATTTTTCATGGAATTTTCAAAAAGCCAAACAATCTGACTTTAATCTTTTTATTGATGAAATTAAAGATTCAATCCCAATTTGGGATTTGAAAGATTTTGATGATCTTCCGGGATATCTTTATCTTGGAGATTCATCTTTTGACAATTTGAAAAATCTTAATACAATCTTGAAAAATGCTTTTGCCGGAGCTACTCTTTTATTCCCAAATCCTGCAACTGCTTCAGCTTATTCTGTTTTTGAGACAAATGGAAAAATTTTAGAGGTTGTTGATGAGGCTATTGACATGATCAATAAATTTAGAGAGAGAAAAGACCTAGATTTAATTGATAAACACCAAAGATATTCAATATATACTCCTCTTCTAAATGGTCCAAAATTAGTCTTTTTTCCCTCCTCAATGTCTGACAAGGACTCTGAAGTGGATGTGAGAGATTTATTTCCAATAAATGAAGGAAATTCCTGGACTTATAATTATGGTAGACATAATTTAACTTTAAGGGTTACAGGGAAGAGAAGAGTTAAAGGAGAATATTTGGCTGTTGTTGAGAATATTAATGGTCTTGAAGAGTATTTTGGGTTTAAAGGAAACTCATTAAACTATTATGGATTCAATTTCCCAGAATTAGGAAATGTATTTTTTGATCCTGCTCTTGAATTTGGAGATAATAAAATAAAAAAAGGGAGAAATTTTAGAACAGAATCAAAAATAGTTTTTGAGGATCAATCAGATATAACTGGAAAGGTGGTAGAAAATTATAATTATGTTGATACAGAGAATGTTCTTCTTAGAAGTGGTAGACCCTTTGGAGATTGTTTAAAAGTTCAGGAGAATTTTTCGATGAATTTAGATCGTAATGGGGATAGAATTTCTGAAGATTTTCAGGCAACTCGTTGGCTAGCAAAAAATTTAGGTCCTGTAAGAGTAAATGTTGATGGAGAAAATATTGAGTTAGTAGATTCAAATATTAAATCAAGAATGGAAGGATTTACTTTCTTGAAAGAGATAAATTCTAAATTTGAAAATAATTTTCCTTCAATTCCAAGGAAAATTATAGACGCTTACAAAAGAATTTCTTAATTTTTAGACAACACCTTTTTAAGATAGCCAACTTCATCTTCGGAGAGTCTTAATTCTTTTTGAACTTCAGGTTTAATCAAGAATTTTTTTATCATTGGAAATTCCTTAAGAGCCCTTTTTTCACCAACATGAACAAATTTTGAGTATTTTTTAACAATGGATTTCTTATGCCTTATTTTTTGATTGTTTATCCACATTTTTAAAATTCTTGAAGGTTTTTTATAGCTAGTAAACCCATATTTCTCAGTTTTTTTCGAGCTTGAAATTCCATAACTAAGAAGAGCATTTTCGTAAACAAGAAACCTCCAATATTGTTGTTTGTAAATTCTCCTTTTGAATATGTCTACTTTACTTAATAATTCATACGCTTTTGCCAACTCTTCTCCTTGATATTCTGAAGGAATATTTTCTTCAATCCAGAGGATTATTTCATCAAGAGGTTTATTAACAGAATCAAAAATTCTCAATATGGCTTTGTTTGGTTTGCCTTTGAAAATCATTCGTAATGCGTTAAATATATCTGTCTCTTTATTTCTTTCATCAAACAGAATCTTTTCAGGTTCTTCTAAATCTGCTGCTATTTGTAGATCGTTAATTGCCGCTCTTAAATCTCCCTTAGATTTTATAGCAAGATTGGTAAGGAGATCTCCATCAAGGAACTTATTCTCCTTTTTCAAGGTATTAATCATAACGCTTTTTATTGTTTTATAGTCAATTTCTTTTAATTTTATCACTTCAGATTTTTTTCTTATGGGGGTGAATTTTTTATCCCATATATCATTTGCAGTTATTATTATTGGATAAGATGTTGAGTCTATTAGTCTTTTTAGTTCAGAAACACCTCCCCTATCAACTCCAGAGATTCCATCAACCTCATCAACAAGAATTATTTTTCTCTTTTTTGTAAGTGATTGCTGTTCAATTGCAGGTTTCAAAATTTCTTTAAGGTTTTGTTTATTTCTTAGATCTGATGCGTTCAACTCAAAAATTTCGGCATCAGATTCATTCGCAGAAACATAGGCAAGAGTTGTTTTTCCAGTTCCAGGAGGACCATGTAAAATAATAGCTTTTTTACCTCTACCTTTTCTTTTAAAATTTTTAACAAACTCTCTTAGTTTTTCAACTGCTAGATCCTGGCCTCTAACATCTCCAAAATATTTTGGCCTATACTTTTCTACCCAGTTTGTTGTTTTTGTATTCATTTAAGATTTGATTTCCTTTTTCCTTATATTCTTCTAGTATATTATATTCATCTTTATAGAAGTTTATAACCTCTTGAAATTCTTCACTAAGTTTGTTTCTAATTTCTATATCTTCCCAAACACGTCTATTTTTGCTAACAAATTTTCTAAATAGTTTCTCACGTTTTTTTCATTAGAGATTACCATTTTATTTTCCTAAACCAGCTAGAACAAAACTTGCTAAAAGTGATTGGAGTTGTATAAAAGGGTCACTTCCCTCGACAATTCTAAATTCTGATTCTCCAGTTTTTTCAGTAAGTTTTACTTTTATTTCAGGTTCTACAGGAAGTTCCCAGATTTCTTTTTGGATAGCTTTTACAACATCTTGTCCAGAAATACCTTCTCTTAACATTACATCAAGAAGTTTTTCCCGCGATTTTTGAAAGTCTCCTGAAAGAGCATAATCCAAAACTGTACGAATATCTTTTGGTTTTGCACTAGATATAACTGTTGAAACGAGTTCTGGAGAAATATTTGGAGAGATTGATGCAGTTGATTGAAGTATGTTTATAACTCTCCTACAATCGCCCTCACTTCCTTCATAGAGCAGTTCTATTGCTTCATCATTAATTTCAAGTTTTTCATTTTCTTCAATTTTCTTTATAATTTTTTCAATATCTTTATTTTCAAGAAGTTTAAACCTGAAGATTGCACACCTAGATTGTATAGGATCAATTATTTTGCTTGAATAATTACATGAAAGTATGAATCGACAAGTGGCAGAGTAGTTTTCCATGGTTCTCCTTAGTGCTTGTTGGGCTTCAGGAGTTAGTGCATCTGCTTCGTCAAGAAAGATTATTTTAAAAGGTACATCTCCAAGAGATTTTGTTCTTGCAAAGTTTTTAACTTTATCTCTAACAATTTGTATTCCTCTTTCATCGCTTGCGTTCAATTCAAGATAATTATCTTTCCAGTTTTGTCCAAAAAGTTCTTTTACAACGATTAGTGCAAGTGTAGACTTTCCTGTTCCTGCAGGTCCTGCAAAGAGTAAGTGGGGAATATTCAAAGAATTTGTAAGAGACTTTACCTTTTTTATTATTTCATCTTGACCAACTAATTCGGAGAAATTTTTAGGTCTATATTTTTCAGTCCAGATTTCTGATATCATATAAATCTATCTTTATGGAAACTTATAAACATTGTGGGAGTTAAAAAGATGATTAGTTATTGTTCTTAAAAATAGGTTAAAAAATTATTTGCTTCTAGCCCTTTTGATCTTTCTCTTACGCTTTTCTTTTCTTAGACGTTTTCTTTGCCATTTCCATCTCATTTGTCTTTTCTTTTTCCAACGTCTTGATGATCTTTTCATGTTAAAGTTCAGAAGAATTCATTTTTAAATTTATCTGTAGAAACATTGTTTTGAATACGCCCCTGCCGAGATTCGAACTCGGGTCACGGCCGTGAGAGGGCCGCATTCTTGGCCTCTGAACTACAGGGGCAGTAAATAATCTGGGATGAATTTGTTTTTAAATTTGCCTATAGAATTATTCAATCAAGAAAATTTTGTCATTGGGCCTCACTTTGTCAGGAACTTTTATCCCTATGTGGTCACCCTTTTTTGCTTTCTTAATATCTTCCTTTTCTATTTGTATACTTTTTACAAGAGTCTCAAAATTTGTTGTGTGTCCTTTTATGTGAATTTTATCTCCAACACTTAGATTGTCTGAAAGCTTTATTGCAGCTACATCTGCCTTGCCAAAATAGCTAGAAACAACTCCAATCTTTTTTCTGGCTTCTTCTGCCATATTTTATATAGGAATCAAGGTTATTTAAATTTGTTGGAAATAGCCCCACCAGGATTCGAACCTGGGTCACTTGGCCCAGAACCAAGCATACTTGACCGCTGTACTATGGGGCTTTTATTAATTTTAATTTAGAGTCTATCAAATTATGTTTTTATTCTAAAAGGAAAAAGAAAACAGTTAGTTAAAAATTTTTCCTAAAGAATGGATAAGTTTAAATTTACTTGTTTTTTTAATAATTTCATGCTTAAAAGAACGCACATTATTATTGGGGTTTTTGTAGCGATGTATTTTCTTCCATATATGAATAATAAACTTGTATTTTTTCCAGTAGTTATAATTGCTAGCCTTATTCCGGATATAGATTCTTTAATTGCACCTAAAAAAGATTACAAAATTTTTAAAGCACTAAAATCTCAATCATACAAGGATTTTATGCATAGTTACACTTTGTGTATATTTTTATCTGCAATTTTAGCCATTTTATATCCCATAATTGCTTTACCCTTCTTCCTAGGATATTCTTTTCACCTATTTTTTGATAGTATTACTGTTTATGGAACAAATCCATTCTGGCCATTCAAAATAAAAACTAAAGGATTTATAGTTCCAGGAGGAAAAACCGAGAAATTTATAGAGTATCTTTTTGGAATCTTCATATTGCTTTTAGCCTTTAGGTATTTATTCATAATAGGTTAAATTCAAAAGGTTTTTATATTCTGAGGATTTGATTATTATTAATATGGTGAACTTTTTAATATTAACCTTGTTGATCCTTGTTATAGTATTCCTTTTTTTCAAGTGGAACAATTATAGAACTAAACTTGCATACCTCTTCATAGTTTTAGGAATTGGATTTCTTTTAGTTACTGGGCTTATTTTTTTCTCTGATGGAAAAATAAATACTGATACTATTGAAGGAGTTTCCTCAGCAACAAAAACTTACTTTTCATGGATTGTGAATGCTGGATCAAACATAATTGAGGTAACTACTTATGCCTTGAGTCAAGAATGGAAAGCTGAAGAGGTCTTAAATGAAACAGGTATTAATAATTAGATAAAATGAAAATTATTGCCCTTTTAGTAATAAAGTTCTTTTTTATATCTGCACTTTTTGTAATAAGTAATGGTAATTTATATATGACGGATTCATTAGATAGACAAGTGTTTTTTGATATTTATTCAGAATGGCTAGGAGATATTTTTGGTCAAGGTGTAGAAGTTGCAGGGAATGTAGTAAATTCTCAATGGCTCCCTGAAAATAACTTTTCTTATTTGGAAATTAATTCGTGAAAATATTTAAATACTCTATCTTACTATAAATATGGTTAAAAAGAGGAATATGGCACGTAAAAAAAGTACTAAAAAATCTAAGAAGATAAGATCCTCTAGTATTTTACCAAAAAGTGAAGGAGCTCTTATTAAGAAAATTAATGTTGCCTGGGGCAATTTTTTAACATTCCTTATAGCATTTATCTTTTCATTTGTTTTGTTAAAGTTTTCTACAAATGAGTTATTTATCAACTTCTTTGGAGTTCTTTCAATTTTAACAGGATTTATAGCATTTGCATTTCTAATAGTATTCCTTGTTTTGATTGTTGTTAGAAAATCAAGAGAACCTGTAAAACAGAAGAAACTGAAGAAAAAGAAAAAATAATTTACGATAAACTTTTATATCCTGGTTTTGCCTATTTCTTATTAACTTATTTATTTTGAAAATGTGCCTGTGTAGCTCAGATCAGGTTAGAGCGCGTCATTGGTAATGACGAGGTCCTGGGTTCGACTCCCAGCACAGGCTTTCAATAACTTTATAAAATAAATTAAATTTTTAGATTAATGGATAAAAAAGATAAAAACTCAAAACTTGAAAAATTCAAGAAAAGTTATTCAGTTTTACAAAAAAATTATGACTTACCAACTTTTGAAGAAATGAATAACGAATTTCATATAGAAAAGATAGCTGAAGTGGAGACGGAAGTAATAATACGGGAAATTAGGAAATTTGTTGGTGAGAAAATTATGAATTATATGAGGTTTGTTGAAAATCTATTGAATCCTGTTAATGTTCCAATGTTTGTATTTACAATTGTCAAAGTTATGGATTCTGATGACAAAAAAAGACTTTCTGAAATTTATAAAGATCTTGTTAAGGTTGAAGTAAAATTTATTCAGAGGGATTTAGATTTTGAAGAAAAAGAGGATGCAAAGTTTATAATAAGTTCTTTTAAATTTTGGCAAAAAATGAAAAAAGATTTACAGAATATCTTGAATAAAATTGATAAAAAGTGGGACCGAAAAATAGTTGATAATTCTAAAGGTTATTTTGGATAATATTATTAAATAGATTTAATAATTTTTTCGAGGATGTCATCAAGTTCAATTTCAAAAAGTGCAACAGGCATTTTTGTTTTCCAGTTCTTTAAAATCTTTGGATGAATTTCTCCAATGAATCCTATTTTTTTATCTAAGAAATATATCTCTGCCGTTCGGCCTTCAATAAAGTATGGAGGGAAGTTTTCTATTTTCTCAGGATTTTTAAGAATTATTTTTTCATCAATCATCCTTGAGAAGTAATCTAGAGTTTGTTTAATCTTTGTGAAATTTCCTGAAGAGATTGCTACAGCTAAAGATTCTTTTTCTCTTATTTTTTTATCTTCTAAATAGAATATTTTTCCAATTTCAAAAATTTCTTGAGGATATTCTGAATCTATATTTTCAGAAAGATTTTTAATCATAAAGTGAGAAAGATTATTTCTTAGCACATCATTTTCAGTTTTAGATGCTTCAACTTTTATGAATTCCTCTTGCTTTGGCAGATTCATTTTTTCTATTTGGTCATTTTTTGTAGTAAGGTGATAGTTTGAAACTTCAACCATTCCAAGTCCAGAGAGTATGTCTGAAATTTTTCTCTTTATTGTTTCTTTCTTATCTTCTTCTCCAATTGTAGATATTGGAGGTATCTCAGGAGTTAGATTTTCATAACCATAAGCGATTGCAACATCTTCAATAATATCAACTTCATGCAAAATATCTGTTCTCCATGCAGGAACTTCTACAACTTTGTTTTTTAAATCATAATCATGACCCATTTTTTCAATAAGTTTTTTCAATTCTTTTTCTTTCAATTCAAGACCAAGAAGTTTGTTTGTGTTTTTTAATGAAATTTTTATGTTTTTTGGTTCTAAATCAGGGGTTACTTTCTTTTTTTTGTAATAAAGGTTCATTTGGTAGATTTTCCCTCCCATTTCTGCAAGAGTGGTTGTAAGGATATTTAGACACTTTTTTAGCACATCAAATTTTGTTCCAGAACATTCAACAAAAACACTTCTAGTTTTTTCATCTATTTTTCCTGTTTTTTTAGAGTTTATAATTGGAGGCATACTAAGAATTTCATTTTTTGAATCTACAAATATTGGGAATTTTGCTTTCCCTGCCAGAAGACGAGAATATTCCTTACCTGTAGGATGTTTTTCAAGTATTTCAAATCCAGACATTTCTTTGTTTGATTCCAGTGGAGTGAATTTTATTTTATCTGGCTCAATAGCCTTAAAATTTATAGGAAGAGTTATTTTTTCAAGAGGGTAGATCCCAATCGCAACTTTTTCCCTTTTTCTTCCAATTGTGATGTGAAGTTTTTCTTGAATTTCAACTAATTCCTTAATTTTTTCATCATTGAGTTTTAATCCTTTAACAATTGCACAGACAGTGTAGGGCCTAACATCTTTAATTGAAGAGTCTATAAGGACATTATAATTTTTTTCAGGTTTGTATAACTTGTATTTTTTCAGACCTGTTTTTTTCCCGAGGAATGCTGTGAAAGCTCTCTTGAATCCATGATAAGAAAGCAAATCTGGTCTATTAGGAAAGATTTCAATTTGGAGTTCTTCAGAATTTAGATTTTCAACAGGAGTTCCAAACATTGCAATCTTATTTTGCATGTCATCCGTCAACTTTCCAATTTCTTTCTCAAATTGTTTCCGATTTATTGTTATTGTTGCCATCTTATTTCATCCAGAATTTCATTTTTCTTAATTGAGTTATATCGTTTTTGTAAAGTTCTCTAAGATCTTTTATTTGATAATAATCCATGAGCATTCTGTCTGCTCCAGGACCCCATGCAAGAACAGGGATATTTTCACCAAGTAAGGGGATTACGACTTCAGGCCTTAAAATTCCTGCACCTCCAAGTTCAAGCCAGATTTTTTTTTCAGGATGCCAAACATCAACTTCAACACTTGGTTCAGTATAAGGGAAATATGCCGGTCTGAATCTGATTTTTTCAAAACCCATCTTTTGGAAGAAAGCTTTCAAATATCCCAGCAAGTGTTTGAAATTTGCATTTTTATCCACAACTATTCCCTCAGTTTGATTAAATTCAAATCCATGACTCCAATCTAAAGTTTCATTTCTAAAACATTTTCCAACAGCAAAGAATTTTTTTGGAAGTTCCTCTAATTTTAGTTTTGCTAGAGTTTGTGCAGAAAGACAGGTTGTGTGAGTTCTCAAAACCATTTTCTTGGCTTTTTCTTCATCCCATTTATAATTCCAACCAGTACTTCCATCTACTCCAGATTCATGACTTTGTTTAACTTTTTTTAAAAGATCTTTATCTGGGAGTTCAGATTTTTTATCAAGAAAGAATGTATCTTGCATATCTCTTACAGAATGGTCTTGGGCAGTAAAGAGTGCATCAAAGTTCCAGAATGAACTTACAACTAATTTTCCAGTCATTTCTTTAAATCCCATATCTGTCCAAACTTTTCTCATATAATCTGTAGTTTGATTTACGAAATGTCTTTTACCTCCGTTAATTTGGGAAACAGGAAGTGTAACATCATATCTCCTAAACTTTTTCCCTTTCCAAAGAGATTCTTTTTTTAATATTTCAGGAGTTATTTGTTCAATTAGTTCTCCCCCTTCAATCTCAGATTTCATAACCTCTTTTCCAAAAGGAGTTATTTTTATATCAATAATTTTATTTTCATTTATTTGGACTATGTCCTTTCTTTTTCCTAAATTTTTTAAGATTTCTAGTTGTTCTGGGTCAAGTTTTTCATATTCTATAGGGAGCCTTTCAAGAAAAATTTCTTCTGGACTTTTTTTTGAAATTTCTTCCTTGTTTGCATTGAAAATAATTTTCCCTTTATTTAAATCAATAATATTCCTTCTTTTTAAAACTCCTATAGATGCTTTAAATTCATCATTAGATAGATTAGATTCTTTTTTTGCGTCAGGAAGTTTCAATATCCTTCTTTTTCCTAGAACATTCAAAAGTCGTCTTTCAGGAAGACCTTTTTTTTTGTAAAGAGCGCCATTTACTCCAACTTCAACTAATTTTTTTTTATTTACCTCAATTTCAACAATTTTTTTATTTTTTAAATATTCAAGAGACCTTAAGACTGAAACTTTATTCAAATTAGATCTTTTACAGATTTCAACAAGGTCATTCTTTTCTAAATGTGGAAGAACTTTTTTTTCATTAGGACTTAAAGATTCAAGAGTTTTTTCAATATTTTTTTCCATAATAGATTCAATATATTAAAGGTTAAAAGGGTTTTGCTTTTTAGTTGAATTTCACCATCCAAGTTGGCATGCCAAGAACAAGCCCAAGAGATTTCAGATCATGAGGGTCTTTTTTACTCTTTCCTGAAGGCGAAATAAATTTCATTTTTAGTTTGTTTTTGTTACAGAGTTTTATATTTTGTCTGATGCGAGCAAGAATTTCAGATTTCTCTTTTTTTGATTTTTCTTCAAGAATCTCATCCAGATTTATTCCAATTATTATATATTTCTTTTTAGCGAGCTTTGCGAGAATATGGTTGAATCCAGAATCTCTTTGTTTCATTCTGTCTTTTCTACTTTTCAAGTTTAGAAGAAGAATATCTATATTTTCTTTTTCAAGGACTTTTCTGTTTAAGTCATCAGTTTTTCCAGAGAATATAATTTCTTTAGACTTATTTTTTTTAATTTGTTTCCTAGCTTCCTGGAAATCTGATTCTTGGATTAGTATTTGTTTCATGAAAAAACTAGGATAGAGATGTTTTTAAAATTGATGAGAATAGCAATTCTTGAAATATTTGATTTTAGATAAATTTTAAAGTCTTGAGGTTTATGTTATTTTATGGGTAGATATGTTTTGTTTGTTTGCACAGGGAATTCTGCGAGAAGCCAGATGGCTGAAGGTTTTTTCAATTTTTATAACAAAAATCCAAAATACGTTGGAGTGAGTGCAGGAACGCATCCTTCTAAGTCGATAAAGCCATATGCAGTTAAGGTCATGAATGAGAAAGGGATAGATATGGGAAATCAGCAACCTAAAGTTATTACTTGGAGTATGGTAAACGATGCACATATTATTTATGCGATGGGGTGCACTAAGGGCTGTCCTGTTACACCGCCTGAAAAAACCAAAGAATGGAAATTTAAAGATCCTGCAGGAAAGTCCATAGAGGAATACAGAAATGTTAGAGATAAAATTGAGCGAAGAATAAAGAAATTGGTTTATGATTTAAATAAATAATTAACCTTCAATTAAAGTCCCTTTAAACTTTTTTCCCTCCAAAACTGTCTCAAGTTGTTTCATATCTTGCCCGAGAATATAGGTTTGAATTTTATGTTTTAGGATTATTTTTGAAGCAGTTTGGTCTAGAACGAAATGTTGTCCAGGTTCGTATTTGCTTGCATTAGCCATTTTGTCGAATTCTTTCCAAGATATTTTAGGAATAAATTTAGCATTTTTATATTTCTTTGGATTCTTATCGTAAAGTCCAGGAACGTTTGTTAAGTTTATGAAAATTGTTTTATACTTTTTCGCAATTTGTGCTGAAGTAGAATCTGATGTCTGTTTAGGTTTGTAGTCAAGAGCTCCACAGAAGACTATGTCCTGTTTCCTTAGATATTTTTTTATCTCTTTCATTTTGTGAGGAATTCCTTTTTCAGGATCAAACCCGAAGAAGTAAGACATAAAACGTGCATTCATTCTTGTTGCCGAAATTCCTGAGAAGCTTTGGAGTTTTTCTTTCGCGCCTGTTTTTCGTAAAGCAGAGATATATTTTCTAGCTATTGATCCTCCTCCGCATGCTACAATGAATTTGTATTTTTTAGAATTTTTTAGAATTGTTTTTTTGAATTTTCTAAGAAAATTAACATCAACCTTATCAGGAATTATTAAACTTCCTCCGAGACTTAATACTATCACCTTCTTTTTCATTATGTTGAGAAGAAAAAAGGATTTTTATAGTTTTACTTAACAGTAAAAAGCGAGTCGTCATCTACATCGAAAATCCCAAGTCGCACGCCAGAGTCAAGCCAACCGTGTGCGTAGTTCAGGGCTGCGAAGGAATTCACGAAGTCATTTTTTTCTTCAAAGTATTTAGAATCAGAAAGATAGTTTGAGACCATATCAATTATTTCTTTTGCTTCATTTTCTTTCCCATTGGCCATAGATTTTTTCACAACTTTTAGCGCGTTTGAAGTTAGTTTATAGTATTTCTCTAGTTTTTCTTTAGTTATCTTGTCTTCCATGTCCTTTCTAGATTTTTCTATATATTAAATATTTCGGAAATATTTAAAAATAATAGCTTGTTGATATTAAAGGTAAAAAGAGGATGAAAAAAGTATTTTTTATTTTTGGAGTATTGGTTTCTTTATTCATATTAGCATTTGTTGGATTAGTTGTTTCTGCCCAGGTAAATGGTTCTGAAAATTCTTCTGATGGGACTCAAGAAGTTTTAGGTAATGTTTTTGAAGGGACTCAAGAAGTTCCAGAAAGAGTTTCAGACTATGTTTTAGGGTTTGTTCAAAAAAGAGGAGTTAGTCCTTCAGAAGTTTCACTTGTTAGAGAGGTTGATTTTGAATCTTTGCCAAAGGATGTAAACATAAAGGGTGTTGGAGATCATAATCTTGCAATTTATGAAATATCCTATGATGAAAATGGAAAAGAAGATCAAGTTTATGTTGTTTCATATTCAACAGAAAAGATAAGAAAACAAGGAGATTTGATTGTTTCTCAAGATAAGAGGAATTTCCTTAACTTTGGATTCTCTGGAGAGATGCCTAGTTCAGGATTCCTTAAGACTGCTAGTGATGTTGAGACAAGTCTTGAGAAAGGATATGTAATGATGAGGAAAGGAAGTATAACTGCAGTTTCAACAAATCTTGAAATTATAGATTCAACGAGTCAGGGAGAGATAAAGATAATTGTTTATGTAAATGGAAAAGAAGTTAGTTTTGGTAACAGGTTAAGTACTGAATCTTCTGGAGTGAAAAAAGACTATGACTCTATGTCAAAAGGAGTAGTTACTTTCAATGAAGGAGATGTAATCTCTGTTGAAGTTGAAGGCTCTACAAGCTCTTCATGGGGTGATATCACTACATTGATTGAGATAACGACTGAGAACTGATTGTTTTATTATTCTTATATTCAATTGACAAAAAGTTTTTAAAGGGGTTTTGTCTAAATGTTTTATGGTTGATAAAAATAAGGCGATAATAACTGGTCTTTCTATAGCAGTTGTAATTTTAGCATTGATTGTTGTTTATGTTTTTGTGTTACAACCAACTATTACAGGAAATGCTATTGAAAGACAACAAGAAGGATTTAATATTGCCATTATCCAAATAGGACAGCTTGCAGCTCAGTGTCAGCCAATCCCAGTTCCGTTAGAGACTGGAGAGAATCAGACACAGACAATTAATCTTGTTGCGATGGAATGTTTTCCTGATAGGTTCCCTGAATTGAATCAGCAGCAGAGTACTGATGGAAGCCAGGTTATTGAGGGATCTGAATAAATTTAAGAATTCTTTTTTTATTTTTTCCGTTATCTTTTTAAAGTATATTGTGTTAAGTTTTTCATGAAAAAAGAGGGGTTAAAGTTTTTTCAACATAATTTAAAATTGAAATATTCTATTTTAAATGAAAACAAAAGAGGTTTGTCGACCGTTGTGGCGACATTGGTAATAATTCTTTTAGTTCTCGTGGCAGTAGGAATTATCTGGGCTGTGATAAGTAATGTGATTGAAGGCGGGGCTGAACAAGTTGAGTTGAGTTCTCTTTGTAACCAAATTGGTTTTGAAACTGTGAGGGTTTCCCCTGTTGAAGGCCAGGATGGAAATTATTCAGTTACTTTAGAAAGAAGCTCTACAGGTGAGGAGATTAATGGAGCCAAAGTTCTTTTCTTTAATTCATCCAACATTGCTAGTGGACCTTTGGAATTTGGAGGATCTCTTGAGCCCCTTGAATCTAAAACAGAAACTGTCGATACGTCCCAAGGAAATATAGTAATCAATGCTAATCGTTTTGATATTGCACCTTATTTTTTAGATGATAATGGAAATGAACAACTTTGTCCAAGATCATTTTCTTATACTTTAGGTTCTTCAGGTTCTGCTAACCCTATAGGTGATGATGGTGATGGCGAGAGTGGTGAAGGAGGAGAAGAAGGCAATGAAACTGGTGAAGGTGATCAGTGTGTAGATGATACTGAGTGTAATGATGGATTCAAGTGTGAGTCTGGAGAATGTGTAGCACTTTGTGATGGAACTTGGGAACAGGTATATTATGAAGAAGATGTTTATGAGTGTGATGAAGATACAGGAGGAGCTGGATGTGACCTCAATCAATGTACATGTGAAACAGGGTTTACTCCTGATGAAAGCGGAGATTGTACTCTGAATGATCCTGTAAATGAAGGAACAATTTTCTCTGTTTGGCCTGAATCAGGAGATGCAAATAGGTTCCAAAGTGAAGATCTTCCAAAAAGCCAGTCAAATCTTACAGGATATACTTCTTATTCAATTAACTTTACAAGTTCTTCCGAAACAAGATGTTTTGGGATATCTTCAGCACTTTATTATGAAGATTTGAATCGTTCTGAATTGGGATTAAATATTCCTGTAGGAGATAATCTCGCAAATATAACATCTAGTGAAGGATACTCCGTATGGGAAGCAAGTAATTGCGGACAGTAGTTTTAACTATCTCTTCTTCCAGAAAAATTTAAATACATTCTTAAGTTGTTTTTAATGCTTGGTTTAATTTGAAGATGGCTTATAAAAAATATATAAAGAGAGGCGGAAAAGTATATGGGCCTTATATCTATCATAGTAAAAGAGTTGATGGTAAAGTTGTTTCAGAATATAGGGGTCAAGAGAGGTTGAGTTATAAAAAAATTTCTTTAGCAGTTTTTGGTATTTTAATTTTGGTGGCAATTGTGTTTTTTTCATTTTCTGATAAGAGTCCCACAGGCATGGTTTCATTAGATTTGGAATCTGATTTTAGGGAAGGGAACATGATAACAGGAATTTTGAATTTGTCTTTAGAGGAAGGAGATTTTGTTCCTTCTTCTTCAGTAATTGTTTTTGAAAACGAAGGATCCCAGAAAGAGTATAGTCTTGAAAATACTTTTAACAATATAGAATTTACAAATAAAACTATTTATCCAACAGTTTATTTTAATTCAAGCATAGTTTTAGAAGAGGTAACTTATTCTAATGAAACAGGAGAAATTATTAACGGATCAGAGAATATAAGTACAATTAATTTTAGTGCAACAATCTCAAGAAACAGAGAATATACTCATAATTTAAGTGAAAATATGAGTGGAGAATTTATTATTAGAGGTGGGAAAGAATATATCTTGAAAGAAGTTCGGATCGTTCCAGAAAGCATAAGGACTAGTTCAGGGAATTTTTTGAATCAGAGTGACATAATAGGAATAGATATTTCTAAAGAAAATAATGTGATTTTTTCTACAGATTATTCTGAAAAAATAGAAGGAGTTGAGGGAGGTGGAATCTTTGAAGTTAATCTTTCTGATTTTAATTTAAGTTTGAGTGAAGGCACATTTATTGTAAAAATTGTCCATTTAGGAGATGACATAGTTTCTTTTGAAACTTTTATTGATTCTGAAGGAAATTTTCTTAATGATACTTCTATCTCTTTTGAAGATTCAGAGAGTGATGTTGAAAGAGAAGATAACATAGATTTTTCTAATCCAGATATCAATCAAGAAGAAGATGTTTTTTTGAATGAAGAGAAATATAATTTAGAGCTTAATGAAAATGAAAGTTCAATTTTATTAGAGAGTTTTGGAAAAGACTCTGTAGAAGTAGATAGCGCAGTTGAAAGAAATGGATTTATAGTATTAAGATATGAATTGGGAAATTATTATTCAGAGTTTGCTTATGATTCAGATCTTAGCAACGAATCTTTGAACCTTTTTATTGAGAGAGATAGGATAGGGTGGCTTAAAGATATTGCAAAAAGTCTGTCTAATAATTTAAGTGATGATAATTTTTAAAAGATTTAATTAGTTATTTAATTACCTTGAAGGCAAAGGAACTTTCAATACAGGTTCAGACATTTTTTTAATAATAAATTTTGAATCAACCACTTCAGAAATTATTGCAGATAAGACTAATCTACCATAAACAACCTTGAATACACCCGTACTAACGGGAATTTTAGATGCTTTAGAAAACTTATTTATAACATCATCTATATCTTCTTCTGTGAGGGTTATGCTTGTATTTTTTATTCCCATAGCACCTTTTACAACAATTTTTTGGCCAGGGCCATTACATTCTATTGATTTTACTAAAGGATCTTGCACCAAGGGATTTAGTTTTTCAAGATTTAGAGTTTCTTTTCCAGGAATAGGTCTTATGTCACGAACAGTTTCAGGTAGCGGCAAATTAATAACTTTTGGATGAAAATAAGAATCATGGCTTTTTTTAAAAAAAGAATTTTTGAAGGGACTTTTTTCTTTCAGTTTTCTTTTTATCAGAGGTTTTGGCTTTGGTACAAATCCTCCATCTCTTAGATTAGAAATTCTTTTTCTTTCTTCTTTTATTTTTTCTTGAACAATCTTTCCAATCTTCTCTGTCTTTTTATTTTTTCTTTCAGTTTCTAATTTTTTTAGAAACTCATGGTGTGATAAGACTTCTTGAACTTCTTTTTTTATTAAAATTTCTCTATATTTTTCAGTACCTCTTATAATTTCTTTTGTAAATTCTAAAATAAAGAATTCTCTAAGATTTTCAGAAGTTTTTTTAAGCATTTTAATTATCTCTAGATTTCTTGAGTTCCCGGAGATTTCTGTGACATTTGTTCTTGATTTTGGGAATTATTCTGTTGTTCTGGATTTTGCCCAATTTCTTGAGTCACACCTTCCGAGCCTTGTTTAGGTTCTCCTTGAGATTTAGGGGATTCCTTAGGTCTAGAGGATATTTTTCCATCTTGTTGAGAAAGATTTTTATTTGTTTTTGGAAGAGGGAATTTTGAAGGACCTGGCATATTAATTGGTCTCCTCACCATTTTTGATTTTTCCATATTTTCAAATTTGTTTTCAGAACCCATTCCATGAGTTGAAAATCCTTTTCCAGAACTATTTTCATGTATAAGTACTAGGCCCTTTCCAATTAAACCAGCCTGTTGTGAAATATTGTCCAATTTTTTAAGGATTTCTTTAGATTCCTTTTTATCTCTATCTTTTTCAAAATCTTTTTGTGCAAGAGATTTGGCTGAAATTTCAAAGAGTTCAAGCAATTTTGAAATTTGCGTTGAAAGATTATCAAACTTTGAAGAAAGATTTACCATTACTTTTTGAAGAGCAACAAAATTATCTACAAGTATCTTTTCAGTCTTTTTTTGTTTCACAGAATTATATTTTTTTTCCAGAGATGTTTTTTTCTGAGTATTTTTTTTAGTAGGTTTTCTTACTTTCTTTTTTGACTTTTTCTTTACACCTTTTTTTGAAGTCTTAACCATATATTATAAGGGCATCTTTAATTTATAAATATTGTCAAATCAGAATTTTGTTTATCTATTGTTTTAGATTAGAAAATATCGAGAATTTCATTTTCTTCTTCATCTTCGAAATCTTTATTTTCTAAAGAAGGATTTACCCCATTTATTTCAGGACCCTCAAGTTTTTCATCAGAGGTTTTAAGATTATCATTTTCTTCTTCAAGTTGACGTTCGCCATCATTGTGAGTTCTTTTTTCATTAATTTCATTTTCTTCTTCCCCATTCTTTTTTTGAGGATTTCCTTCAGAAGATTTTTCCAGTTCCTTTTCAAAATCTTTATTTTCTACAGGAGTCTCATTTTCTTTATTTTTAGAGTGTTCTTTTTTTTCATTTTCTTCTTTAAATTTCGGTTGTATTTTTTCTTCAGGCATTTTTTCTTCAACGTCTTCAGTATTTTCTCCTTTTTCAAGTTTTGAAACATATTCTGCAATTGTTGCCGCCATATCTGCATTTGTACTTATACTGTCTATCTTTTGTTCAACAAGGAATTTTGCCATTTCTTTTTTGCTTCCTGCTTGTCCACAAATGCTTGTTTCCACCCCTTTTTCTTTACAAATTTTAATTACATGTTTTATTTGTTTAAGAATTGCAGGATGAGTTTCTTTGTAAAGTTCTTGGACTTGTTCATTTCCTCTATCTATTGCAAGGGTATATTGTGTGAGATCATTAGTTCCAAATGAAACAAAATCAATACCTTCATTACAGATTTCTTCAATAATTTGAACAGAGGCAGGAGTTTCAATCATTACTCCTACTTTTGCCTTGAAAAATTGAATTTTTTTAAGAGTTTCTTTTACTTTTTTTACCTCTTCAACAGAAATAACTTGAGGAATTAAAACACCAATTTTTTTCCCTTCATCTGAAACTTTTTTCATAGCAGTAAGTTCTGCTTCAAGTATCTTAGGTTTTTTTAGACTGTATCTTATTCCGTGCATTCCAAGCATAGGGTTTGCCTCTTTTTCTTTTGAAGATCCTTCTAATTCATGAAATTCATCACTTCTTATATCTGAGGTCCTTACCCAAATTTCTTCAAAATATTTTGATATTTCATTTATTCCCTTATATATTATTTTTTCATATTCATTTATCTGGTTTTTTTCAAGAAAGTAGTTTGGATGTTTTCCAGATTCTGCAATTATTCCTTCTATTCTTGCAAGCCCAACTTCTTTTGAATTGCTTTTGGAAGCTCTTTCTGCAAAACTTGGAAGATCCACAATAACCTTTATTTTTGTTTTTGTTTCAGACTCTATTGGTTTCACTTCTTTTTGAACACTTTCTGCCACCTTTCCTTTGTAAATATTTCCTGTAAAACCATCAACAGTCACAATATCTCCATCTTTTAATTTGGTTGTGGCTTCTTGAGTTCCTACAACTGCAGGAATTCCCATTTCTCTAGAAACTATTGAGGCATGTGCAGTAAGACCCCCTTCATTTGTTATAATTGCAGCAGATTTTTGCATTGTTACAACCATATCTGGATTTGTCATTTCTGTAACAAGGATATCTCCACTTTCTATTTTTTCCAGATCGGAAATTTCGTTAACTATTCTTACTTTTCCAGAACCAATTCCTGGTGAGGCCGCAAGACCTTTCAAGATAATTTCTCCTTTAAGTTCTTTATTGGCTCCTACCTCTCCTCTGCCTTTCATGGTTGTTATTGGCCTGGTTTGAACGATATAAATATCATCATTTTCAATTGCGAATTCTATATCTTGAGGTTTATTGTAATGGTTTTCTAGTTTTAGAGCTATTTCAGAAAGTTTGATTATTTCATATTCCTTTAGAACTTGTCTATTGGAAATTTCCTCTTTAAGTTTAACTATTTCTTTTTCTCCTGAGGAGTCTCTTGTGATCGCAATCTTCTTATTTCCAATTTCTTTTTTTATAAGCTTAAGGTCATCAGAATCTTCAGGATTTTCAGATTTTTTCTCTAAGATATATCTGTCTGGAGAGATTTTCCCTGAAACTATTCCTTCTCCCAAACCCCATACTGCTTCTATTATTACTTGATCTCGATTCATTGAAGGATCTTTAGAGAAAATAACTCCTGATTTCTTTGAATCAACCATTTTTTGAACTATTACTGCAAGTTGAGCATTTTCATGTTTGAATCCTTTTTTGTTTCTGTAATATGTTGCCCTTGTTGTAAATAGAGATGCAAAACATTTTTTTATTGAATTTAGAAGTTCCCTTTTTCCTTTAACATTAAGATAAGTATCTTGTTGTCCAGCAAAACTTGCTTCGGCTAGATCTTCAGTTGTTGCACTGCTTCTGACAGCAACGAATTCTTCTGAAGTTGTTTTTAGAATATCATGTGCGGGAAGGTTTTTTGCACTGTCTTCAACTCCAAGAGTTTCATAAGCTTCCACAATTTCTTCTTCAAGTTCTTTTGGAAAGTTAGATTTTTCTATAATTTCTCTGATTTCTTTTGTAACCTGACTTAATTGATTTGTATTTTCATAATCTATTTTCTCAAGAAGAGTTTTTATCTTGTCATCAATATCTGCTTTTTTTATAAAATAACTATAAGCTTGCGCAGTAACTACAAATCCAGGAGGAACAGAAATTTTAAGATTATAAATTTCTCCAAGATTAGCTCCTTTTCCTCCTACAATTTTTCCAGAATCTTTACTTAATTCTGAAAACCATTTAATAAAATCTTGTTTTTCGGATTCGGATGTTTCCTTATTCTTTTCAACCTCTTTTTGCATAAACTTTCAAAATCAATACAATTAATAAAGGTTTTTGTTAGATTTTATTTCAGTCCTTCTTTATCAAAATTTATAAATACAATTAGCATATATTTTTTATGGGGATGTTTAGAGGTTTATTGTTAATTCTTACAGGAATTGTTCTTTTTGCAGTTCTTTTTTTAGGCACAATTTCTTTGACAATGTCTCTTTCCTTGAATTATGAAAATGTGCAAGAAGAGATGCCCATTCTAATTAGTGATTTGGATAGAGGGGTTATTGGAGATTCTTCAGGAAGGTTTTCGTGGATTTTTGGAGAGTTTGATATCTTAAATTTTAATCTTACTCAGGCAACTGAAGAAGCTTCAGAAAATATGCCAGAACATTGTCAAGAATATGAAGATTATGTTTTTGTTTATGAAGGGCATGTTATTGTTTTGAATTGTTCAACTTTTGAAGAAGGTAATGAATCTTTATTAGAAGAATCTTTTGATAGTTTCACAGAAAGTGTTTATTTTAAGGATTATGGGTGTGAATTTTGGAAATGCTTTAAAGAGACAGGAATACCTTTCTTTCTTGTTTCAAAGGATGCTAAAGATTACTGGCAAGGAAGATTTTATTTTTCTCTTTTGATTTTTTTAATTGCAATAGTTTTAACTTTTTTCTTAGTTGAACAGAAACATAACACTCTTGTATTTACAGGATCTTTTATGGCCATTTCAGTATTACCTTTACTAAAAATTGAGAGCATTGTTACTTCTGCATCTGGTAAAATATTTTCTCCTTTTATTAGAATGCTTTTTAGTAGGGTAGGAGTTGTTTTCTGGACTATAATGATCATAGGTATAATTTTGATTTTATCAGGAATTGCCTTAAGAATAATTTCGGGAGATTTCATAAAAAAGAAATTTTCTTTGGCAGATATTAGGAAAATGATTAGTTCTGAGGTTAAAGGTAAAGGAAAGTCTAAGAAAGAGGTTAAGGAGAAAGATTAATCATCTTTGTTCATTCTTTCCAGAAAGCCTCTAATAAATTTTTCATGTTCTTTAGGGTTTTTCATTTCTTTTATCGAATAGAAATTAATTTTGTTCTTTTCATGTTTTTCTGTTTTTAAGTGTGATCTTAGTTTTTCATTCATAAATTCATCAAGGAGAATTTTTCCTTCTGAGATTGAGGCAATCTTTTTGGATGTTGACATTAGTTTACCAAGGCTCATAAATTTAAGATAGCTTCCTTCTTCTTTAGCTATTATTGTTCCATGAGTTAATGAAAGCCCATAATCAATTTTTTGTTTGAATAGTTTGTTATGTTTTTCAAGAATTTCTATGAATTTTTTAGAAATGTCTAAAACACTCTTTTCATTTTTGTAAGTTTTTGTTTTTATAGGGGCTAATATAAAGAATAGGTTACTATAATTTTCATAAACATATGCCTTTTTTCCTTCTGCTATTTCAACAAGGTTTTGTATTGTTTCTCCAGCATTATTTTTCTTTGATTGGATTTCTTTAAGATTTTTTATGTGAACATTGATTATACTTGCTTCCTGTTTACTCCCCTTTATAGACAATGAAAGTTCTGCAGGATTTTTTGTTTTTACAATAGATCCTTTTGAAATAGGAGTTTCTTGATAGGTCTGAACCCTTTTTGTTTTATCCTTTTTTTGTTTTCTTTTTCTGCCCATTCTTGAAGAGATATATCCTACAAATGTTCTTTGGTATCCTCTTTTGAAAATTACAAAAGTAATGAATCCAAGTATTAATATCATGAATATCCATACAGTAGGAGATTTCACAAGACTCCATGTTCTTTCAGAAGCCTCCCTTATTTCAATTGCATTTCCAGTAAGTACTGCATTTCCAGAAATCATGTTTTCTCCAGAAATTACCTCAACATTATATTCTCCATCAGGCGCAGTTATCAAATATCTTTTGCTTTGCCCCACCTCAAGATATACATCTACATTAAGAGTTTCATTCCCTATTTTAACTAAAGTGGTTTTATTGTAAGGAATATTTCCAGTATTAACAATTGTGATTGTTCTATTAACAAATTCCATATCAATACTCTCTTTTTCATTAATTCTAAAAATGAATTCTCTTTCAAGCCCGTTAGATTCAACCATTATTTTCCAATCTGAAGGTAGCTCCCTTTTAGGAATTGAATAATTAAATTCTTCATTATTATTTGTTTCAAATTGACTTACAATTTCATCTTTAGAGTTTTTGATAGTTATTGTTGAAGATCCATTTATTTTTTCTCCAGTTTGATCATAAAGGACAGATTCTGCGTTTAGGTTTGATCCTGGATCTACATTTTTAGATTCAAAAATTATTTCAACACTTGTAGGAACTTGATTTATCTCTATGCTTTTACTTGTTGTTCCTTCATTTGTTCTTCTTTGTTGAGTGTCTTGTTCATAGGCAGTTAGTTTAAGGAGAAATGTTCCTGCTTTCATATCTTCAGATAGTGAGAGTGATCCAGAAAAAAAACCATTATTGATTGTTTCCAATTGACTAATTAATGAATTGTTCCCTTCAAAAAGACCTAGTTCTATAAATCCATCTGCAGAATTTCCATTTTCTTTGATGGCATCTCCTTCAATAGATATTATATCTCCTGGCTTAAAAGAAGTATTTACAAATTCAACGTTAAGGTTAATTAAGTTAGAAATTTTAAATTCATTTGTTGTTTTAGATTGGTCTTCTATGTGTGCCTTGATTATACAGTTTCCTTTTAAGTCTCCAATAATTCCTTTTGTTAAAATTAGTGAAGATTGAAATCTAATTTCTTCCCCAGGACCCAAATCTACACCATTTCTATAAAAATTTTCTTCCATACCATTACAGATTAAATCCATATTAAAATTTCCAGAGATTCCAGAAGAAGTTTTTATTGTTACAGGAATTGAGAGAACATCTCCAAGATTGTAGATTTCTTTTGGCTGTTGGTTGATTATAATTTCTGCAGATGCAAAAGGTAAAATAATTAAGATTAGTATTAAAGATAATAGTATTTTTCTCATAGGGAATGGAGTGTTGAGATATTTATAAATATTTATGCCTTTTTGAATGAGTTGTGTAAAGTTTAAAAATATGGTTAGTCTTAGGAAGTTATGAAAAAGGAGAAGATTTCTAGAGTAAAAGTGGATCCTTGGGAAGTTTCAGGAGATATTAATTATAAAAGATTGATGAAAGATTTTGGAATAAATAAAATTTCAAAGTTGCCTAGAGTTTTTAACGAAAATGTTCTTTTTAGACGTGGAATTGTTTTTGCACATCGTGATTTTAAAAGAATTCTTGAATGCGTTGAAAGTAAAAAGGAGTTTGTTATGATGACTGGTTTGATGCCTACGGGAAAATTTCATCTTGGACATATGATTCTCGCTCAACAGATGATCTTTTATCAAAAATTAGGTGCAAAGTTGTATATCGCAGTTGCAGATTTGGAGGCCTATAATGCACGTCAGAAATCTATTGAAGAATTAAGAAAGACTGCTATAGATCAGTATTTAGTAAATTATATTGCATTAGGATTAAAACCAAAAAATGTTGAATTTTATTTTCAGAGTGATCGTTCCCATGAACCAAAGAAATCAAATTCTTATTATCGGCTTGCTTCAAATTTTTCAAGGTATGCAACTTTTAATGAATTTAAGGGTGTTTATGGAGAAATAAGTCCAGGGAAAATGAATGCTTCTCTTTTGCAGGCTGCAGACATGTATCATCCTCAGCTTCCTGAATTTGAAGGAAAGCCAATCCCAACTTTTATTCCGGTAGGAGTTGATCAGGACCCTCATATAAGAATAGCAAGAGGAATGGCTAAGAGAAATAAAGACCATAAGTTTATTCCAATTTCCTCAACATATCATTTTTTCCTTCCAAGTTTAAAAGGTGGTGGTAAGATGTCTTCAAGTGATGAGAATTCTTTTATTGCAATGACAGATTCTCCAAAAGAAGTTGAGAGAAAGATAAAGAAATATGCTTTTTCAGGAGGACGAGAGACTGTTGAAGAACATAGAAAGAAAGGCGGGAATCCTGATGTTGATGTTTCTTTCCAGTATTTGAGGATGTTTTTTGAGCCTAATGATGATAAGTTAAAGGAAATTGAGGAAGATTATCGGAGTGGTAAAATGTTAACTTCTGAACTTAAAGAATATCTGATTGAAAAAATAAATGCCTTTCTTAAAGAGCACCAGAAAAATAGGGAAAAGGCTAAAAAGATTGTTGGGAAGTTTGTTTATAGGGATTGATTTTTAGATGGATTACTTTACAAACTTCATTAAAGGATTTATCCATCTTTCTTTTATTATTTTTTCTAAACCTTTTGAGTCCTGTAAATCTTTAAAAAACTTAGGAATTTGATATTCAATCTTTTCCAGATTAAGATTGTATTTTACTCCTGCCCCAATAATATATCCTGAATCTATAATCTCTGAAATTTTATTTAAGTCAACTTTTGATAGGTCAGTTTTATTTAGTTTAGAATACTGGGTATAGGGCAATCCCCAGTTTGTATGTTCAGAGAGATTATAACTTACTTTTGATATATTTGTTTCAGGATCTTTTTCTACTCTGAATTCATTTACTTTTATCCTCAGTTTGATTTTACTTTTTTCATGAAAGAAAAACAATGGTTTGTGGAAATCTCTTCCTGTTAACTTTCTTGAATAGTTTTCATCGTAATCTATGTAGAGAAGATTCTCAAAGTTATGCCTATTTCCACCAGAATCGTAATTTGAAGGAATTGTAAGAGCATTTGATTGCCGTATTTTATCTTGATTTTCCAATTCGTCTTTAGTGATGTCTTTTTTGGAAATAACATAAAACAGAGGAAAGTCTAGAACTTTTGGAATTGATCTTGATTGAGATACATTTGTTAAAATTTCTTTAATTTCTTTTCCGTTATTTGATAATGTGAAGAGTTTTTCTTCGTTTTCTTCTATATATTGATCGAACTTGTTTTCTGTCATTTTCTTTTAGGTTTTTAGAAGAGGATTGATAAAATAATTCACGAGGCAGTTTTCTAAAGAAGTTTTATCAATTTTTTTTATTTTGTTTCCAATATTTCTCTCTAATTTATTCAATTTGGGATTGTAAGTGTCTCCCGCATCAACCATGTACAGGGGTTGGAGTATTTTTGAAACTTTTTCTAAATCTGAATTCATTTCTTTAGAGAATATTTTTGCTGAATTGATTCCAACTTCACTTACGGAAATATGTTCTTCTCTGTTAACTTTAAATTTATCTAATCTAAATTTTAATGCACCCCTATTATAAGAACAGTTATGCCCTCCTGGAAGTATTCCTGAAAAAGGTTCAAATAGGTAACCAGAATATAAAATTCCCTTCTTCCCGAAATTATGGAAGTTAGATTTGTCTTTAAGAATCTCATTTAATATTTCTTTTTTAGAAGCATAAAACAAGGGACCTCTGTAGCTTCCCCACCCATTATCAGTTGGAGCTAATTTAGCAATTTCCTTGCTTTTGAGTGTTTGTTTTAGAAATTCCTTAATACCTTTTCCAATTTCAGATAGATCTATATTTATAGTCTCAGTTTTTCTGTCTTTGATATGTTGGTCAAATTTATTTTCTATCATTTTCCACCCCCAGATGTCTGATAAAGTAAATTATTTTTTTCAAGCGTGCCTCTAATTTTATTATACCTATGGTCGAAAATGAAGAAGCTTTGTAAATCAATTTCTTCCAAACCTTTTTCTTTCAGTTTGTAATGAATTTCTAAGAGTCCTCCTAAAGATCTTCCTTTTTCCTTTTCTGGAATTTCATGTTTTGTATATATGAAGATATCCTTCGAATCTTTGTTTACTCTAGATACAAGGCCCACTGGGTTTCTTCTCTTTTCTGTTGCTTCATCTGGACTTATTGTTAATAGGTCTCCTTTCTGGACATCTCCAATTAATTTTACATCATTTTTGTGAATTTTCATTTTCTCTTGTCTTAATGTTTAAGTAGTAATATATAGAAATAGATATATAAGAAACTTATGGTTTAAAATTACCACAAAATAAAAAGATTTATATAATATTCTTTAATATGTCTAATTATGGGGGAGAAATTTGATTTAAAGGATAGAAAGATACTTTTTGAATTAGATAGAAATGCAAGGCAGTCAAACTCTCAAATTGCAAAAAAAGTTGGGCTGAGTAAAGATGCGGTTGGTTACAGAATAAAGAAGCTTGAGGAAAAGAAAGTTTTATCAGGATATAGGACTGTGATTGATTTCTCTAGATTAGGATTTACTATGAATCGAATTTTGTTAAATTTAGTAGATATCAATGAAAATACTTTGAAAAAATTAATATCCTTTCTTATGAAGGAAGAAGGAGTCTGGCTCATTGGAAAGAATGAGGGAGAATGGGATTTTGCTTTTGGATATTTTGCAAAATCCGTTAGTGAATTCTATCACTTTTATGAAAGATTTATGAGTTTTTTTAGAAAATACCTTGGAACTAAACTAATTTCCCAGTTAGTCAAATATGATGAAAGGAATCGGAGTTATTTAATAGATAAAAAACCAGTTCCAAGAGAAAAATTAAATCTAAATTTTGAAAAAGTTAATGTTGATGAAATAGATCTGAAAATATTAAAATTAATTTCTCAAAACTCAAGAATGAGGCTTGTAGATATTGCAGGAGAGTTAAACTTTAGCAGTATGGCTATCCACCAAAGAATAAAAAAATTAGAAGAAAAAAGAATTATCCTTGGTTATAAAGCAGATATAAATGTTCTTGCACTGGGAAGAGACTATTATGGAGTAAAGGTGAATCTTTCAGATTATTCAGAGAAGGAGAAGATTTTGAACAAAATTTATTCAATGAAAGAAATGACTGCGGTTTTGTATCATGTTGGAGGTTATGATATAGAGTTTGATTTGGAGTTAAGGAATACTGGAGAATATCATAAGATAATTAACTCATTGAGGAATGAATTTTCTTCAATAAGGGAAATTAAAAGTATGAGGGCTATTGAATATTACAAATTAACACATTTCCCTAAGAAGTAAATTTATAAAATAAGAATCTATTTACAAGTATGAAACTCTTAACATTACACGTTGATTACATTAATTTTAAACCCCTGAAGAAGGCTTTGAAGAGCATCGAAGATTTATCTGAAAAAGAAAAGGAAGGGAAGAAAGTCGGTGAAAGCCTAGTTGTTTTAACTGCAGTTGAAAAAGGAGATTCTGTGGATGAATCTGTTAAAGAGTTAATAAATAATGTTAAGGATATTGCCAAGCAAGTGAAAGCCAAAGAAATTGTTTTATATCCTTATGCTCATTTGTCAAGTAACCTCTCAAAGCCAGATGTTGCTGTTTCTGTTCTAGATGAAGCAGAAAAAAAACTAAAGAAAGATTTCAAAGTTTCAAAAGCGCCTTTTGGCTATTATAAAGAATTTGAATTAAAAGTTAAAGGACATCCCCTTTCGGAGTTAAGCAGAGAGATTGTTGTAAAGGTTGATGAGACTGATAGTGAAAATATTGACACTGTAAATTTGCTTAGAAGTATAGGGAAAACAATTCTTGATAGATCAAAGTTAAAAGATTATGATCATAGAATTTTAGGACAAGAAATGGATTTGTTTAGTTTTAATGATGTTGCTCCAGGAATGGCTTTTTGGCATAATAATGGGTTAATAGTTTATAATGAGCTTGTAAATTTTATGAAAGAAGAATTGAGAAAGAGAGAGTATAAAGAAATAAGAACGCCTGAGATTTTAGATAAAAAACTTTGGCAGATATCGGGGCATTGGGAAAAATACAGAGAGAATATTTTTCTTTCAAAGTATGAAGATAGGGAGTTTGCATCAAAACCAATGAATTGTCCTGGAGGATTAATAGTTTTTAAAAATGAGCCAAAGTCATACAAAGATCTTCCTTTAAGAGTTGCAGAGTTTGGAATTGTGCATAGGCAAGAACTTTCAGGAGTTTTAGCGGGATTGTTTAGAGTTGTTGAATTCACTCAAGATGACGCCCATATTTTTTGTTCAGAGAAGCAGATGGAAGACGAGATAAGAAATATTATTGAACTTACAGATTCAATTTACAAAAAGTTTGGATTTTCATATAAAGTTGAACTATCAACACGTCCTGAAAAAAGGATTGGTGGAGATAAGAGGTGGGACAAGGCTGAGAAAGCATTGGAATCAGTTCTTAAAAATGATAAAATAAAATATAAAATTAACAAAGGTGATGGTGCTTTTTATGGTCCGAAGATTGATTTTCATATAAAGGATGCTTTAGGAAGAAGCTGGCAGTTAGGAACAATTCAGCTTGATTTTTCTATGCCTCAGAGATTTGAATTAGAGTACACAGACAAAGATAACAAAAGGAAAATACCTGTGATGATTCATAGGGCAATTTTTGGAAGTCTTGAGAGATTTATTGGTGTTTTGCTTGAACATACTAAAGGCCGTCTTCCAACATGGATTGCTCCAATACAGGTTCGAGTTTTGAGTTTCACAGACAGGAATGAGAAATATGGGAAAGAAGTTATAAAGAAACTTGGAGAAGAAATTCCGAATTTAAGAGTTGATGCTGATTTTAGGAGCACTACAATTCCTTCTAAGGTTAAAGATGCTGAACTTTCTAAAGTACCTTATATAATTGTTGTTGGAGATAAAGAAGAGAAATCGGGAGAGATTGCAGTTAGGACTCGAGGAGATAAAAAAATAGAAAAGATGAAAGTTAGTGATTTTGTTAAATCTTTAAAGAAAGAAATTAAGGGTAGGATATAGAAAGCCTTAAAAAGTTGAGATGTCTATCGTAGATATATACCCCCCAGGTTTGCACTGCAACCCTGGGTTTATTCTCATTTTTAGTTAATTTTATTAAGGGTTTAATCAGATTTAATTTATGAGTCAAGAAAGGATTGCAATTTTTATTGATGGAAGCAATCATTATCATATTGTTAAAGATATGTTTTCTGGAAAAAGAAATCTGATTAGTTTTAATTTTGAAAAGTTTGTTAATCATCTTATTGAAGATAGGAAGTTGGTTAGAGTTTATTATTATACTGCCCCTTTAGATAGAAAGAAGAATCAAGAGACTTATGCAAAACAACAAAAATTTTTTGATAGATTAAAAAGGATACCAAAACTTAACCTTGTTCTTTGCAGAATGCAAAAAGTTAAAATTGACGGAAAAACAATTTATCAAGTTAAGGAAGATGATATTCATTTAGCTGTTGATATGGTTAAGCTTGCATATAATAATGCTTATGATACTGCCTTATTGGTTTCCTCTGATGGTGATTTTGTTCCCGCGATCCAGGCAGTTAAGGAAATTGGGAAAAATGTTGAAAATATTGGCTTTGAAACAAAGTTTTCATATCATCTGAAACAGGAATGCGACAAATTCACAAAATTAAATAAAAATACAGTTAAATCTTTTTTTGATTAAAATGAACTTACAATTTTATCTTGAAAGGCTTAAAGATTCTGAAGAATTTAAGAAATTTATTAAAGAGAATTCTAAATCTTTTTTGTGTTCGGGATTTTTCACAATAGATTTTCAAGGAAAAGATAATCAAAGACATATTGATTTTTACATACCTAAGAAAAAGGAAGTTGTTAGTTTTGAGATAGGAAGTTTGGATGGCGAGGTAAAAAAGATTCCTGCTCAAGGAAAATTTGGAACAAATATTCAACAAGAATTTTTGGAACCAAAAGAAATTAGAGAAGATATTAATTTTGATTTAGAAGATATTGAAGATCTTATTAAGGATGAAATAGAGAAACATAAAGTGAAGGGAGATTTACAAAAAATTATGGTTTCTTTGCAGGATGTCAAAGGTCGACCTCTTTTAGTTTGTACGATCTTTGTTTCAATGTTTGGGTTACTTAAAGTTAATATTGATCCAAAGGATAAGAAGGTTTTACTTTTTGAGAAGAAAAGTTTTTTTGATTTTGTGAAGAAGGTTAAGTGAAAAAGAAATTATTTTTATTATTTCTTTTGACCATATCATAAAATAATTCTTCATATTCATCTATAACTCTTCTACTATCGAATTTTTTCTCAACAGTTTTTCTACAATCAATTCTATCAATGTTATCTAGAGATTTTATTCTCTTAATAGCTTCCTCAGAAGAATCAAATAGATATCCATTAAAAGAATCAAAAATAATTTCATTCATTGATCCTTTCTTATAGGCTATTACTGGTGTTCCCGTACTTAAAGACTCCACAGGTGCTCTTCCGAAAGGTTCCTCCCAAGTTCTATCTTCATATCCTGAAGGAAATAAAAAACCCTTAGCATATTTTAAAAGTTCTTTCTTTTGCTCTTCGTTTGCATTCCCAAAATAGAAAATTTTTTCATTATCTACTAGGGGAACTATATTTTCGTTAAAATATTTTCCTTTTTCGTTGCTTGTTCTGTCCTGAGGTTCTCCTGCAATAATTAAAGGAATTTTTGATTCCAAAGCTAATTCTGCACTAGTTTTTTGTCCTTTGTGTATTCCTATTGCTCCAAGAGTGATTAAATAATCTTGATTATTTTCTTTTAGTTTTTTTAAGATTTCTAATTGAGGAAATTCATTTGTTTGGGTTAATGTATGTGGAGAAAAAGGGTATGTAGCTACATTTATTCCATATGTAATGACTTTTATATTTGAAAGATTTTCATGTTGTTCTTTATGATTTCTACAATGGGCAATACATTGTATTCCTGAACTTTTAATCATATCAATTCTTGATTGATTCTTTAGATTATGCATACTATAAACAATTCTTTCAGAACCAAATTTTTCAGATATTTCTTGAACTCTGCTATCTGAACGAACATTGATAATATCAATATTTTCTGAATTATCTATTTTCTCCAATCTTTTTATTGCTTTTTTATAATGCTCTTTAGATAATTTTCTTTTAGTTTCTATAGGTAAATCGTTTTCAGGAATCCAAAGAGATTTTGGAACAAAACTATGTAGAACTAAGTTTTCTAGGTGAGATACTTGGCTGTCTCCTGGACCAAATAGATGAATCTTGTGTCCTTTTTGGTTCATATGTGTAATGAAATCATAGATTCCTCTCTGTGTTCCCCCATAACCTTCAAAAGGGGGTATTGGGAGTGATGCAGTTCCAAAAACAGCAATTTTTAGTTTTCTTTCCATTGTTTAAATCTCTTGAACAACTCTTATAAATATTCTGCTTAAAAATTTTGAAAACTTTTAAATATATAAAATATTTTAAAATGT